>CAZERV010000051.1:1587-22220 GCA_964514815.1 uncultured Spirochaetaceae bacterium
CAGAGCTCGATTGAATTGACTAAAAGATTTAAAATCGGATATTGTTTCGGAGATTAAGGGTGGAGGAAGCCGAATGAAGATCTGGATTAAAATCCTTATCGGAACGATTTTAGGAATATTTTTAGGAAATTTTTTACCCCCGAGCGCCGAAAGATTAGAACTTTTTGATTTTATTTCCCAGGTCTCTATCCGGATCGGCAGCTATGTGGTATTCCCCCTGGTTTTTTTCTCGCTTGCAGCCGGCACCTTTGAGCTGAAGCAGGAAAAAAAGCTCTTTAGCGTCTATCTTAGAATCTTACTTTACCTGCTTCTTTCCACATTCCTGCTGATCCTGATCGGTGTCCTGTCTGTTTTAATCTTCTCGCCCGAGCGAATCCCGATCATCATCGAAGGGGAAGAAGCCCTGCGCCTTCCCGGCTTGAAAGAGATTCTCGAGGCGGTTTTTCCCAAGAATCTGTTTCAGGTTTTAGTGGGAAGCGGTGAGGTCATGCTTCCTCTAATCTTCCTGGCTTTTTTGCTGGGGATCAATCTGAGCTTCGATCTCCGCATAACCGCCTCGGTAACCCAATTTTTAGACTCCATGAACCGTATTTTCTATCACATCAACTCCCTGGTCGTAGAGTTGTTCGGCTTCGCCCTGCTGCTAATAACCGCCTCCTTTGTACTGAATCTAAAAACCTATGACCTGGGGCTTTATGAGCAGGTCTTGATTATCCTGGCTCTGGACTGCGCCCTGGTCGTATTCGCCGTTTATCCCGGCCTGTTTTATTTGCTGGGAGGAGGGAAGCATAACCCCTACAAATGGCTCTATGCGGTGATTGCGCCCGCCCTGACCGCTTTTTTTACGGGCGACCCGTACCTCTCTATCGGGATGTTGGCCAAACATGGTAAAGAGAACCTGGGGGTTCCCCGCCGCTTAGGGTCCGCAGTCTATCCGCTTTTTGCCTATTTCGGCAGGGCCGGGACGGCCATGATAGCCGCCGTTTCCTTCATCCTCATTTTGAAGTCCTACTCCAGTCTGGAAATCAGTTTTGCCCAGGTCATCTGGACGATCGGCTTTTCTCTCCTTATCTCCCTGGCCCTCGGGCCGGTGCCCGGAATGGGGGCCTTTGCGGCCATTTCCACTCTCTGCGCCGTGTTCGGTAAGGGACTGCAGGAGGGATACCTGATCCTGAAGCCCATAGCCCCCCTGTTAATCGGCTTCGGCGTTCTTCTGGATGTGCTGACCTCGGCCTTTGTCTCGTTCCTTATTGCCGGGCACGAGAGTATCCGGGAGGAGACTGAGCCGGCGGACTTCGTTTGATCCAACTCTATTTCAATTTATAAACGAGCCCTATAAATCCGCCGAGCATGAACTGATCGAAAAAGGAGAGGGTCTCTCCATCCCAGAGATGAAAGAGAGGATAATAGGCGCGGATGGAGATGTTGAGGTCGAAGTCTTCGGTGATGGTAAAACGGGTGAAAATTTCCGTTTCCGGATAGATAAAGCGGGCCATGGCGTAGAAGTAACCGAAAATCCCGCCGAACTCGTCCTGTACATCCGCAAACAGGGGAATCGGGACCCGGATCAACAAAACGGCTCCGGCCTTAGCGCCCAGGGCGAAAGTCTTGCTGATCCTCCATCTTATTCCGATTCTCGAATCGAGCAGAAGCCCCTGCACCCAGAAACCGCGCTGTTCCAATTCCACGGGGGCGGCCCTGCCGCCGGAGTAGCGGTAATAGGTGCCGAAGGTGAGAACGCCGGCTTCCAGGACCAGGAGGGAATCGTCGATAATGGGCAGGGTCAGGCCAAAGGCAGGAAGAAGGGGACTGGGCGCGCTGTCTGTTTCGGCGTTGCCGATCAACATGAGCCCGCCCTCAAACTGAATAAAGCTCAAAGAATGACCCGGTAGGCCTCCTCTCAGGAAAAAGAGAGTCAATAGAACGATGCAAAAGAGAGATCTTTTCATTCTCATCTTCAAGTGTAGCCCATTGCGGCTGAGGCCGCAATGCAAGATTTAAGAAAATCTCAACCAGGGGAAGGATTTGAGGCAAGATAAAAGCCCGCGGCGCCGACCTGGGTGAAGCGGGACTGCTCCCAGGCTGCCAGCATCGTGTTTCCGGTTATGAACAGATCGGTATAACGGAAGCCTTCGGGTAAGGGGGGCAACTCGTAGCTCTCGATCAGGCCGCTCTCTTGCCCGCTTTTGAGGATTAGCCCCCGGGGAAGAAGTAGATAGAATGAGTCCCTCTGCCTTACTATTCGAAGCGTGTAAAGCCGGATATCGTTTGATTGAGTAAAACCGGCCGGGTGATACTCATACCGGCTGACCAGGGGATCATCTTCGGTGCGGATGAGAAAATGGAAGGACGGCTCGAGTTTTTTTGAAGAGAGGCTTCTGATTGCCGTTTGAAACAGGCTTTTCAATCCCGGCGGAATGTTCTCGCCATTGATATCTCGAAAGTTATACGCCCGGCGGAAGGCCAGCTTATCGGTGGGCTCTTCGGCCATCTCAGGGCTTGAGAAACGGGAATATTGAAAGAGGGTTTCCTCCCGGTCGGTGTATTTCCATTCCAGATAAAACCGGTCCGGGTTTTCCGGGAGAAAACCTACGGATTCCCAATCAGGATGCTCCTCCTGAAAAGGCAGGCTGACGAATTGATAAATATCGTCTTCAGGAAAGAGCCTGATCAGGCTGATTCCCTGGATCTTCAGGCTTTCTTCTCCCACCGTATTGAGCAGTTTATTAAAGTAGAGATGGCACAAGAGGAAATCCTCATACGGAATGAGGGTGGTCATTGTCCTGTATTTGAAGATCAAAGGGTCGTAATAATAATGAAATTCGGGCTCACCGGGATTAGAGATCTTGACAGCCGCAATTCCGTGCCCATTCACGGCCAGGTATATTTTATCTTTCCGGGAGGCAATGGCGGCGACCCTGGCCTGAACGGTCCAGGGCAGGAGGGCAGTGGTGGCCAGGGTTCTGACCCGGTCGACCTTTTCAAATTTTCCCTCCAGGATGCCGTACCAGGAACCGGAAAGAGCCAGGGGCTCGGGTTCTTTCCGGCTGTCCCGGCAGGAGAGTAGAAAAAAGACCAGCAGGGAGGCATACAGGAGCTTTCTCAATCTTCTAATACGCCCTGGCAAAAACGGCGATTTCCTTAGCCTTTTCGCCGCAGTAGATACAGGACGCCTTGTCAACATCGTTGGGGCTTAAAGGAAGAACTCGAATGGTGGCTTTCGTCTCATCCTTGATCTTAGCCTCACACTCCGGGCTCCCGCACCAGCCGCATTCTATGAATCCCCCCTCTTTTTCGATTAAGTTTTTAAAGGAGCCGTAATCAGCAGCATGATGGGTGTTTCGTTTCCTGAAAGTCAGGGCCCGGTGAAACAAGTTGTTCTGAATCTCCTCCAGCAGCTTCCCGGCCCTGCTTTTAACTTCCCCGATCGGCACGGCAGCCTTTTCCCCGGTATCCCTTCTGACCAGCACGGCCTGGTTCTGAGCCAGGTCTTTGGGGCCGATTTCGACTCGGAGGGGAATTCCCTGCAGCTCGGCTTCGGCAAATTTCCAGCCCGGCGTGTTTTGATCGTCATCATCGATCTCAACCGCATAACTTTGCTTCAGGCGGTCAAAGAGCCGGCGGGCATAGCCGATCACTTCCCTTTTGTTCTCATTTTTATAAATAGGAATGATAATGAGCTCGGTAGGCGCCAGCCTGGGAGGAAGTATGAGTCCTTTATCGTCCGAATGGGCCATGACCAGGGCCCCGATCAGGCGGGTGGAAACTCCCCAGGAAGTGGCCCAGACATAATCGAGATTTCCATCCTTTGTCTGAAAGGTAACATCAAAGGCTTTCGCGAAGTTCTGACCCAGGTTGTGGGAGGTGCCGGCCTGCAGCGCCCGCCTGTCCTGCATCATGGCTTCAACGGCGTAGGTCTGCACTGCGCCGGCGAACTTTTCCGATTCGGATTTCATTCCGGACAGCACGGGGAGGGCCATGAACTCTTCGGCAAACTTCTTATAGATCATCAGCATTCTTAAAGTTTCTTCCTCCGCTTCCTCGCTAGTGGCATGGGCCGTATGCCCCTCCTGCCAGAGAAACTCGGTGGTGCGGAGGAACAGGCGCGTTCTCTTTTCCCACCTCACCACATTTGCCCACTGGTTGATTAAAAGCGGCAGGTCCCGGTAGGACTGGATCCATTTCTTGTACATGCTCCAAATGATCGTTTCCGAGGTGGGGCGGATTACCAGGGGCTCTTCCAGCTTTTCTCCTCCCCCATAGGTAACCACGGCCAGCTCCGGCGAAAATCCTTCCACATGTTCCGCTTCTTTTTGCATAAAGCTTTCCGGGATCAACAGGGGGAAATAGGCATTCTTGTGCCCCGTTTCTTTAAACATGGTATTCAGGGAGGCCTGCATCTTTTCCCAGATAGCGAATCCCCTGGGACGTATGACCATACAACCCTTGACCGGAGAATAGTCGGCCAGAGCGGCCTGCAGTACTATGTCCAGGTACCACTGGGAGTAGTTTTCGTCTCTCGGCGTTATCCTCTCAGCCATCTTTTTATAAATACCTGCTGATCCTTCCGGTTTCTGCTCGAAAAGAGGGTCGATACCTGACCGGGTCCCGGCCGAAGCAGACGCCGAGCTCTTCATAAAAAGAAAGCATCTCTACTTCCACATGTCTCTGGATGATGGCATCTTTGGTAGGAAGGTAATGGATCTCCCCGCCGTACACACTGGCTACCGTGACCCCGGTGATGTTTTCCAGGAGGAGTAAGACCGCGGCGGCCCCCGCCTCCTTCCCGAAGTTTACGTCGAAGGCGGACGAGCTTCCGGAGCGCACCAGGTGGCCCGGGACCACCTCTCTCACCTCAGGCGCTTCGTAGAGCGCGGGAACATACATGCCCATATATTTCATAAACTCCTTGATCTCCGGGTCCGCCTTGAGGCGGTTCTCCAGCATTTTTCTGGCGTATTTGCCCGCGCCGGCCAGCTTCTTATGCCCAAAGGAATCCAACCCTGCGCTCTCATCGGTAATATGCCCCCCGGTAGCGTCCTGGATGCCCTCGGCCACCACTATGGTGTAGGTGCCGGCGTGGACATCGCTTTCCTTGACCCGCTTCATATAGTGCTTTTTCATGTGCCGGTACACCACCTCAAAGTCGACCGGCACCTCCGGAATGAGGATGCAGTCCGCATCTGCGCCCAATCCGCCCCGGAAGGCGGTATGCCCGGCATAGCGGCCGAACACCTCCACTATCATGATCCGGTTATGAGTTTGCCCCGTTGTCTTCAGCTCTTCGACAAACCTGGAAATCCGGTTGATGGCCGAATCCGCTCCCACCGAGTAGGTCTGGAGGTCCAGGTCCATGGTCTTGGGAGTATGTACGCAGGGAATCCCATGCTCAGTTAGATCAACGACCACGCTTCCGGTATCGTCACCGCCGGAGATAACGAGGCCGCTTATCTCGAATTTCTTGAGCCCGTCCTGTATCCGTTTATACTTGCCCGGATCAGGAATCCTGGCGATTTTTACCCGGGAGTGTCCTGCCTCGGAGCCCGCCAGGCTGGAATGGACTCGATCGATCCGTGATTCATCGAGCCGGACCAGCTTTTCCAGGTCCAGGAGGTTGTAGAGGCCCGCATAGCCATTAGGGATGATAAAGGCGCCGATGTTCCTGGCATTGGCCATTTGCGCAGCGCTGCGGACGACCGCGTTCAAGCCGCCGCAGTCCCCGCCCGAAGTTATGATTCCGATATTTTTTATAGAAGCCATTTTATTTGCCCCTTGAAAAGATGACTGCCAGATTTTGCTGTTATTGAGGCATTTTATGATTTATGCAGATTTCCTGTCAAGGCACCCGGGGTCCCCAGGTTCCGGGAGCGATACTCTTAAGCGCGGTTAGCGCTTAAGGGTAACGGTTTCCACCATGTAGCGGATATTATAACCGGAAGCGTCTTTTTCTTCCTTTTCAATGACAAAAATCAAGGAGCGGTTATCCGGAGCGAGTAAGATCTGTTTGATTCGGTAGCGTTTGACATCTTTCCGCCAGTAATCGGCATGGCCGACCGTGTAGCTGGCCAGATTGCCGGATTTTTCCTGGACGGCCACCAGTATATGAAAGGTAGACTTGAAGTCGGACTCCGAACCCGTAACCGATTGGACCAGCCTGATTTTGTATTTTTTCCCGGTCTCGAAGTCTCTAAACTCGAGCTCTTCTTTGGGTTTCTCCCCATCGAGAAGAATGTAAAGGATTCTACCGGTTATTACATGGTCGATCTTGATTTGCTTCTTTAAGGACAAAGTTTCTTCAAGAAGGTTGAACATGGCCCCGCGGCCGTCGTCTCCTGGATTTGCCGCCCTGCTTGAAGTGAATCGTTTTACTCCGCCCGGAATAAAGCGGTTGGCCTGTACATCCACCAGGTAGATCTCAGCATAGGAGAGGGAGCTTTTTTCGTACGTTCCATGCTGGCCGAACATGAAGTAGCGTGAGTCGGGAGAAAAGCCGAGATTCTGAAAATTTGCGATATCACCAGAAAAAACAGCACCTGTAAGCAAAAAAAACCAGGCCCCGATCAAAGTCCTTTTCAGCATATAGACTCCTATAGAGAGTATCGTAACTTCAGTGAATTTCTGAAGTTATTTCCCAGCGCTGCTTTTCTATTGCAGATTAACATTCAGGGTAGCTGCCAGTTGCTTCAACTTATCCAGAAAGTTTTTAAAATTGGTAAAATTAAGGGACTGTTTGCCGTCCGATTTCGCCAGGCTGGGCTCGGGATGAATTTCCATGAGGAGACCGTCCGCTCCGGCAGCCAGAGAAGCAAAAGAAACAGCCGGTACATAGTGCCAGTCTCCCAGGGCGTGGCTGGGATCGACAATAACGGGCAGGTGGCTCCAGCGCTTGATGACCGGGATCGCTCCGATATCCAGAGTATTTCGAGTGGCCGTCTCGAAGGTGCGGATGCCGCGCTCACAGAGAATTATCCGGGAGTTTCCTCCCTTCATGATATATTCCGCCGAGAGGAGGAGCTCTTCGATTGTCCCCATCATGCTTCGTTTTAAAAGCACGGGCTTCTTCGCCTCCCCCAGCGCCTTTAAAAGAACAAAGTTCTGCATGTTTCTGGCGCCTACTTGAAAGATATCCGTATATTCCCCCACCATGTCTACGTCGTTGACGGAAAGGATCTCGGTTACCACGGACAGACCGTATTTCCGGGCGCCGGCTTTCAGGATTTTCAGGCCCTCTTTACCCAGGCCTTGAAACGAGTAGGGGGAAGACCTGGGCTTAAAGGCTCCGCCGCGGATGAACTTTAAGCCCAACCGGTGGATTAATGATGCGGTCTTCTCGATCTGTTCCTCGCTCTCTACGGAACAGGGACCGGAAATAACGGTAAATATGCCCGGACCTATAGATGAGTTATTGACCTCTACCAGGCTGTTCTCGGGATGGAAATCCCGGGAGGCGAGCTTAAAGGGTTTGAGGACATGGATGACCTTTTCGACACCCGCTAGCTGGTCGAACTCCGACTCCGGTATGGAGCGGTCGTCGCCCGTAACCCCCAGGATTGTCTTCAGGACTCCCCGGCTCAGGTGAGGCCGGTAGCCCAATGATTCGATTCTATCTATGGCCTGTTGGATTTCTTTTTCCGTTACGTCATTCTTAAAGATTAAAATCATGGGCTTCATAATAAAGGAAAAGCTTTTTTTCTTCCAGTCTTTTGACCTTATTGAAAAAATAATCTTTAATTGAATTATGACCTTAAGATTTCAAAATAACATCTTAACTGCCGGCCTGATTATTTCTTTGCTGAGTCTTTTATTGTTTTTGTCCGGGGTTTATCTTCTCTGGGAAGGAGGGATGGAGGGGGCGAGCTTTAGATTTAGCGGTGAAAATCCCCGCTGGACGTTTTTCCCCTATCAGGAAACACCGGGAGCATTCAGGTTGTTGTTGAATGCCCTGTTCTCTATTTTCGGGCTGCTCATATTCAGCCTGCTCGCCAATGCGGCTTTTAGGAATCTTTTTCGCAAAACGTCCTCGCCGGAAATTTTCTTCATGATGCTTTTACTGGTTTCATTATGCCTGGAGAGCCTGAGAATAGGCATCATACTCATGCAGTCGGACCTGCTTCCTATCCCCGGCTGGGTAATGCCTGTTTATTTTTCCATTCTGTTAACCCGGGCGGTGTATCTTGGCCGCTTTTTCGCTCTCTTGTGCCTGCTTGTATCGAGTCTCTTCGCGACCGGCATCAAGTACAGCAATCACTCGATCCTCCTCGGAATTCTTCTCCTCCTATCCATTACTCTGGTCAGCCAGATTCCGATTGACTCGACGATTTTACTGTCCAATTTTCTTTACCGTCTGGGTGATAGACGCGGCTATTTGCTCGTGAATGCCTCACTGGGTCTCTTTGCTCTTATTAATTTTCTCAGGGCCGGGCTGGTCCGGAAGAGCCGGCGATTCTTTCCCATGGCTGCGGCTGCCTTAATGATATTTGTGGGAAAAGAACTGGTCTATGCCGGGATTTCTCCCTTCCCACTCATTCTAGGGGGCATTCTCCTGTTCTCCGGGGTGGCTGTGTTTTCAAGGCAAATAGGTATTTTTTATCTCCTGGTTTGAGTATTTATATCTTCAGGCGAGCAGAAGAAGATGAGAGGCGACGAATCCGGTTCCGGCGGGAAGCAGGAGGTTGTCGAAATCGCCGGTCGGGAAAAGCTCCAGGAAGGTGGCAACCAGGGCTATTATCAGCGAGGATTCCAGCCGGCCGGTCAGCCGGTAGGTGCATAAAAACACGGCCAGAAAGCAGGCCAGGCTTCCGGCCAATGTTTTGCCGCTCGTAAATGGGAGGCGAATGCTTCCGAAAAGCTTACCGAAAAGGCTGGCCAGCCCGTCTCCGAAAGCTAAAGCATAAATCGCTATGGCGGCTGCCGGGGCCGGGTAGATGAGCAGCGAAAGCATGGCTCCCAGGCTCAGGGTTACCGGGCCCAGCACGAAATGTCCCCGGTCCTGTTTTCTTGAGGCAATAAGCGTGAGGTTGGAAACCAGAAAAACAGGTACGCCTTCCAGTCTCAATTTCTCTGCAAATACGTAGAAGAGAGTGCCGGCGCCCAGGAGCGCCATGGTAAATCTCTGATCTATGGCTGCCAGCAGGGGGACCAGGGCAATGAGTAAATGTAGAGCTTTTCGGATTATTTCTCCTTGAAATTGTTCCGTAAAATAGCTATATTTTCTGTAAATGTTCGGACTGACTGACGCAAATATCTTTTCCATCTGTAGATAATAAGCAAGAAACGGGCCAACTCTTTAAGATGGCGCAATTATATAACTCTTTTTAATGTAAATATTTATTTATCATTAAACGAGCGATTAAATATGAAATTCGAAATTTGTATAATAAATAATACGTATTTTTAAAAAATGAATATACCTGCGACCCTCGATTCAGCGGATTTTTTTTCGCAGCTTGCGCAGACTCTGCTTTCCCGGCCCGGTCTCCCGGGCACTTTGCCGGGCGCTCACCTTAAGAGCGCGCCTTTGAAAGAAAATCAGGCAGGCAATTCCGATTAGAATCATGAGGAAATTTAGTATCTGGCCGGTGGTAAAGTTGAAAGGGCTGAACTGATAGGCAGGATTTTCGACGGGAGAAAAAGTGAGAGGAAATCCCAATTCCGCATCCGGTTCCCTGACATATTCGATGAAAAACCTGACCAGTCCGTAGCCGATGATATAGACGCCGATCAGCATTCCCTTGAAGGCTTTTCTCTTTCTCAAGATGAACCAGAGAATCAGCCAGAGGAATATTCCTTCAAAGAAGGCCTCGTAGAGCTGGGAGGGGTGGCGGGGCAGGTTCACCCTTTCCAGACCGGAGATATCCAGGCCGATTTCAGCGGCCATTTCCCGAACCCAGGTCTCTCCGGCGGGAAAGGTCCCGGCCTGGGGAAAGATCATGCCCCAGGAGACCGTGGTGACACGGCCGAAAAGCTCTCCGTTTATGAAATTTCCCAGCCGCCCGAAGGTATAGCCCAGGGGAGCTGCGGTTGCGATCATGTCACCCCATTCCGGAACATCCATTTTTTTTATTCTTAAATAGATGATGCCGGCCAGGATGGCGCCGAAGAGCCCCCCGTGGTAGGACATTCCGGCCAGCCCGGTGAACCGGAGCCTGCCGCCGATTACCCTGAAGGGAAGGATGATCTGGAGCGGATGACTCAGATATTGTCCGTCCCGGCTGTAAATGGTTACCGCGATGAGCCGGGCGCCGACCAGCAGACCGATGATCATCCAGAAAAAGAGATTTAAGACTTCTTCCTTGTCCACCTCTAGGGCCTTCTCCTTGACCTGGAGCTTGACCAGCAGGTAGGCGACCGTAAAGCCGATCAGGTACATCAGCCCGTACCAGCGAACCGGAAGCCCCGGAATTATTTCCGGTTTAAGCCAGTGGGGAAAGGGGATATAACTCAGCAAATGCTCCTCCTTAAGCCTGTTTAGTCAAAGGCTTTTCTTCTATTTTACCTCTTTTGGGATTGAAAATAAACATTACTCTCTTTTTTTCCGTTTTTAGCTCAAGCTTTCTGTCGTGGCTTTCTAGAACGACGCCCGGAAAGACGGTACCTTTTACCACAATTTCGGAGGGAAAGTGGGTTTCGAATCTTTCCCGGAGATTAAAGATCCGGTGGGTGCGCTTTTCCAGGATCTTCATATTGTAAAGCTTATCTTTTCTGATCTTCTCCAGGGCGGCCCGATCGGGGTGCAGGGCCCTATCCAGGCGCTTCATGGCGAAATCGAGCTCCTGATTCTTGCTTTTTATCTTTTCTATCTCTTTTGCTTCCAGCTCAATCCGGTCCGCTATCAGGTAGTCCTGGCCGAAGAATATTTCCGTCTTGACCCCGCGTTTGGAGCCTATATTAACGGCGATGAGACCGTTTTTAGCGCGCACCCTGCCGCCCACAATATGTCCCTTTTCCGATTCCAATTGGAGCTTGCTGTTGCATTTGATCTGGCAGCGCAGGCAGGCGTTGGTTATCCGAATTTCTCCGACCGCAAGCAGAATCGCCTGCTCGGCAAAATAGGCATTTATGTTTCTTTTAGCCCTCAGGATTGCCTTTCCTTCTCCCTTGATGCCTTTCTGCACCAAAATGGAATCTTCGGCAGAGAGCAGGGCTCCCTGGATGTTTTCATCGATGATGATGCTTTCTCCGGCCATTACGCTGAAGCCGCTTTGAACCGACCCTGTGACCCTGACCGAACCGGTAAATTTGATGTTGCCTGTTTTCAGGCTCACATCTCCTTTAATGGTGTGTACGTTCAAAACGTCCATAAAATTCCGGTCGAAAAATAGCTCCCCCGTGGTTTTGGAAATAAACTTTATGCTGCCGTCCTCTTCCTCCCTGGTTTCCACGTTCTTCCCAACTTGAATCGAGGCAGGAGCTCCCTCTTTGGCCGGCAGCGTTTTCCCGGTCACGTCCCAACCGTCCTGAGTTTCGGCCGGCGGCGGAAGCTCCGCCACCAGGGCGCCTTTTTTTACCAGAGTGATTTTATCCTGGCGCTTGTAATCGGCCCTTCCTTCCTCCGTTATGGTCACACTTGCGCCGGTGGCTTTCTTGATATGTAAGACCAGGTCCCTGTTTTTGCCGTGCCGGGAGGGCAGGCCTTCGGCAAAGAGCCGGCTCTCCACCGCCTCTCCCCCCTGGGCTTTTAGGATAAGCTCCGCAAGAAGAGAGTCTTTGATTCCCTTCACCACACCCTGTTTTTCGACCTCTTTATGAACGCTATCCGGGCTTAAGGGGAGGCCGGTGCCGGTGGCAGGAACGAGGGTAAGAAAGGCTTTCATCCGGTCCTCGGAGATCTCCAGGCTGATTTCGCAATCTTTATGCGGGCGGGCCCGGAGAACAACGGTTCCTTCCCTGGTTCCCTTTTCAAGCAGCCCTGCACAGGTGGCGATTACCTCGTTTCGGATGAGATGTACATTTTCATACAGCTTAAGCTGCACCTCTTTGCCTTTTTCTCCCGGTAATACGACGCCGAACACATCTACGCCCGGCTCCCCGGCGGTGGGAGGCTCGATTAAAGCGACTTTTCCCCGCTCTATCGCTATGGCCAGGTCTTCAATCTTAAGAATTGAAAACTCAGGCAAGGATTTCAAATCCCGGATCCGATCGGAACGCTCCTCAAACTGTTTTTTTAATTCTGCGACTTTTCCTTTATCGAAAAACCGGCAGAGCCATTCGATTTTTCCGTCCTGGCCGGCGCCCGGCTGCCGGCCCTCGACTAACGGATAGTTTTCCAGGGTAAGCTCTTCTGCGTGGTAGAACTCCAGAAGGTTCTTCTTTACCCTGACCGCATCCATACCTTTCAAACCCGCCCTGCGAATAGAATCCCCGATCTCTTTCAGGCTCAAGGCTTTACCCCCACCCTTTCCTTTTCTCAAAGTAAGATGCGCCTCCTGCTTGTCCGGGGAGATGGTGATTCTGATTTCCGCATCCTGCCCAGGGTTTAAAGATTTTCTCTTAATCGGTGTTTTTCCGGATACGGCCTCGGTAAGGAGTTCCTTGAGCTCGTCTCCGCTCAAAAGCGCTTCCGGTTGAATGCCGAAGCTCCGGCACTCCCGGAGGATAGCCTCCGGATCGGGGAGGGCGGCTGTCCCGGTGCCGGGAGTGAAATCGAGGAGGCAGGTAGAGCCGTCTTCCGAAGCAAAAACGGAGAATCGATGCGCTATATAGGGGAACAGCTCGATCCAGTTTTCTCCATTACGGTAAAACCCGGCCGCTTCCGCCCTTATTTTGGTTCCGTATTCTTCCAGGTTCTTGCCGATAAATATCCCTTCCGACTCACTCTCCCGGACAGGTATCTCCGTGCCGAAGATGCTCATTCCCTTTTCGCCGCTCATGGCCGGCATAGTACCGGCAAGTGTCATTCCCGCCTCCGCATAGCCCCGGCCAAGCTCCTGCGGATTGACCTCGACAGGCCGGAAGCTTACCTTTCTTTCCCATTTTATCTCTTTTTCTTCCTTAGCGGGCAGAAACGGGAGCTTAGCCTTTCTCTTTACCGGCCGCTCAACCTTAATCTTCTCGACAATCCGTTCGTAAACTTCCGGGGGTGTGCCGGTAGGTATCACTTTTTCCGCCTCTTCCCTCAAGTCCCCAGGGATCCCCCCTTCTAACGGGACGAGCCTGGCCGCTTCCGCTTCCCGGGGAGGGATTCCCCGGGCCAGGGTGATTGTGAAGGGTTTTCCTTTTTCGAGATCGGCGAGGGCGTCGTTCAGGGCTTCCCGATCGATTCCCTCTTTTATTCCTTTTTTATTGATCAGGGCGAGGATTCTTTCGCCATTCCATTCCTCACCCGCCTCATCCGGCCTGAAGGCGAGTCCAGCTTCGAGTCCGGCATTGTCAATTTCAAGCTTAAGATTTCCTTTAATATTTTAATTCCTCTCATCGTAGAGTTTAAATGCTTTTTACTTAAAGCTTAAAACCCTGTTCAATAGCCCCGGCAAATTTTGTTTTCAGGAGCTGATTTTCTCTTTTAAGCTGTCCGATTTCGAATTGTTGAGTCTTGATCGTCTCGATAAGATCGCCCATCGTGAGAGCGCCGCTGTGCAGAAGCTCTTCTATATAATGCATTTTCGCCTGGAAATCCGTTTCCGCTTCCATTTCCGCAATCAGGTAGCTTTCCTCTAGATTCTGCAAATCAATGGGGCTTTCCCCGTCAATTTCATATTGAATCAATTTATCGGTAATCCGGTAAATAGCCTGGGAAAGGATCGAGCCCGGCTTATAAATCGTGATGGGGAGCCTTGAGCTCAAGGCGACATTCTGGAGGTCGTCCCGGTAAATAATGCCTAAATGATTCAAATCGACGCCGAGATATTCGCGGCAGGAACGCCGCAGTTTTTTGGATTTCGCATCGTCCTTAGGGTCTTCAAGCATGTTCAGGATAATATAGGGGTGGAAGTTTGCCATTTTATGCTCAAACTCTCGGTGTGATTCGGGGTCATCTTCCTTGATCCTGGCCAGGATCTGGGGGATGTAGACTTTCTGGAGCGAAGTTCCTACCGTGCGCATCTGCTCGACATACTGAAAGGCTTTTGAATCTTTGGAAAATACCGAATACATGATGCGGAAAACGGCGTTTTTTAAAAAAAGATAAGCATTCAGGATCGAGGTCAGGGTGGGAGTAATGACCATGAGGCCGGTCCCTGAGATCAGGAAGAAATCAATGACGTTTTGATGAGTTCCTGCGCCGAGGTCGATGATCAGGTAATCCGTCTTCAAGGAGAGGAGGTTTTTAATGAGTTTTTGCTTTTGATAGACCTTCAGGTTGGCGATCCCGGGAATCTCAGCATCTCCGGGGATAAACATCATCCCGTCGTATTTCGTCTTCATAATTATATCGTTAAACTGAAGACGGTTGTTGTTGAGAAAGGTGCCGATCCCGTTTTCAATAGATCTGAAGCCGAGAATGGTATGGATATTTGAGGCGCCGAGATCGAGGTCCGCCAGAACGACTTTTTTTCCGGCCTGGGCTAAGGCGATAGATAGATTGGTAGCGATGAGCGATTTTCCTACTCCGCCTTTTCCGCTCCCGAAGGGGAGAATCTGCATTTAATTCTCCTCAGATGAAACCGTGAGATCTGTTTCCTTGAATATAGGAAGGGGCCTCTGATTCTTGTTTTCCCCATTCACCCGTTTATATGATAGCAAAATAAACAGGAAAATCAAATCAAAAAATATGATCGCCAGGAGAAGGGAAACCGGAGTTATCTGCAGTGGTAAGAAAGTGATTTTAAAAAGGTCATGTTTAATGCTGAACGGCTCTATCGCAATCAGCAGACCGGAAGAGAACAAGCTTAAGATTTTACCCAGCTTGATGAGATTTAACAGGTGGTGGAATTTATCAGGATTTACAAAGAGCAGCAGTAAGCCGGCAGGAAGAAGAAGCTGGCTGGAGCCGTTTAGGATGAGCCAGTAGATGGCTTGCCCATCGGTGAGGATGACCTGAATGTATACCGTGGTCAGGGCTATGAAGAGGAGAAAAAAACGGATAAACTCCCAAATTGCCGCTAAAACAAAGATGCTTTTTTTTACTAGCATTTGTGGCGGAGTTTAGCCCTTGTTATATTGTAAGGTCAAGTAGCCGGCAGATTCGGTAGCGTTCGGATCGGCGCCCCTACCCCTACCCCTACCCCTACCCCTACCCTGCGGGCATCTGCGACCTGCGGCACAAGATCTTTTAAGCTTGTTGACAAAGAGGGCTTGAAGATTAAAATTCAGGAGGAGTTGGAGAAAGATCGATGAAAAAAAATAATGAGAGGTTTGTCTGGATCGGCCTCACCTCAATTCTATTGGTGATAATCGCTCTCCTCACTTTCTCTCCCAGGGTCCTGGCCGGAAATGAGGAAGCGGAAACGCAGAGACTCTTGGGAGTGTTTTACGAGGTATTCCGTTTTGTTCAGAACAATTACGTTGATGAAGAGGCGGTGGAATCGAAACGTCTGATCGACGGCGCTTTAAAGGGGCTTTTTGAGTCCCTGGAGGACCCCCATTCGGCTTACATGACCGGTGAAGAAATGCGGGACTTAAACGATACCACCACCGGCAGGTTCGGCGGAGTGGGTTTGATCATTTCCAAGGTAGAAATGGGCGTCGAGATTGTCTCTCCTATTGAAGATACGCCCGCCTTCAAGGCCGGGATTCATGCCGGGGACCTGATTATAGCCATCGACGGCGAGTCTTCTGTGGATATGGACATCGATGAGGTGCTTAAAGTCCTGCGGGGAAAACCGGGCACGGAGGTCACCATGACCATTTTGCGGGGCAAAAATCTCAAGTTTGAGGCCCGGGTGGTTCGGGCCATGATCGAGGTTCCCACCGTTAAGAGGGCCATGATTCCCGGGAAGATCGCTTATCTCAGAATCATCCAGTTTACTCCTCTTACACCGGTGAGGGTCAAAGGAGCCATTCGTTTCTTCGCTGAAAACGGCTACCGATCTCTGATTATCGATTTGCGGAACAATCCGGGCGGCTTGCTCGAAGCCGTAGTCGATACGGCGGATTTTTTCATCTCCAGGGGCCCCATTGTGAGCACCAGGTCCAGGGTATCTTCGGAAAATCATGTCTTCTACGCTTCCGGAAAAGAGACTATAGTGCCCGCGGAGATTCCGATTATAGTGCTGATCAACCGGGGCTCGGCATCCGCCTCGGAAATTCTGGCCGGGGCGCTGAAGGATATCGGCCGGGCGGCCTTGCTCGGAGAAAACTCCTACGGCAAGGGGTCGGTTCAGCAGATCAAGCGGGTCGGAGACGCCGGTTTCAGGCTCACCATGTCCCTGTATTATACGCCCCTGGGCAGGAGCATCGATAAGGTCGGGATCATTCCGGACCAGGAAGTCAAAGAGCCGGAGTTGACCGAAGAGGAAGAGAATGCTTTTACCACGATCATGGAAGAGGACCTGATCAAAGTTTTTGTGAGCGAGAATCCCCGGCCTTCCGAACGGAAGATAAAGAAATTTATTGAGGAGCTCAACAGCCGCGATCTGGTCCTCGGGGATCGTTTTATCCGAAGAATGGTCCGAAATGAAGTGAATCGGACGAATGATAATCGTCCCGCTTATGATCTGGACTACGATATCGTGCTTAAGGAAGCGGTAAGTCAGCTCAAGAGCCCTGGCAACTGAAAGGCAGCCGGCCTTTATGAGGCAGTTTCTACTTCCGGAAGTTTTGATCCCCGGGGGGAAAAGATTATCACTACCTGTCGCACATTCTGCGGATGAAGGTGGGCCATGAGTTCAAGGGGACCGACGGCAGGGGAACAGAATGTCGGCTCAAAGTCCTGGAAAGGGGCCGATTTTTTTCCGGTGTTCATGGGCTGTAATGTCCTGCGTACGGAAACGGCCGGTATTTTTGCCATCGCGGCCGTCCGGATCATCTTACCGGGGAGGAAGGATTGGAAGACAGTCAAATAGAGCGCATTCAATTCCTAAATGTCCCGGTAGATTGCGTCGATCAGGAAAAAGCTCTGAAACGGATCGAGCGCCTCCTGTTGGATAGGGAAAGACACCAAATTACTTTTCTCAGCAGAAGGAATCTCTTCAAGGCCAGGCGGAATTCGGAGTTCCGGCGCTGTCTCCGCGAGTCATCCCTGGTTCTCCCTGTTTCCGGGAGCATTGTTAGAGGCGCCGAATTCTTGCGCGGAAGGAATCTTACCCGCTTTGAGCCCTTTTCCTTCGTGATCCGGCTGCTCTCCCTGGCCGAGAGATTGGGCCGCACGTTATATCTTTTAGGCGCCAGAAAAGATGAGCTGGAAAAGACGGAGAAAAACTTAAGAGATTCCTTTCCCGGGCTGCGGATGGTAGGACGTTTTTCCGGGTTCTTTCCCCGGGATATGGAAAAGAACGTTCTTCTGGCAATCAAGAAGGCATCTCCCTCATTTCTTCTGGTTGGGAACGGACCGGTTGCAAAGGAGCTCTGGATACTGAGGCATAAGAAGGATTTTCAAGCCGGGATTTCTATCTGGATCGGAGAGTGTTTCGATTTCTTTTCCGGGAAAAAGAAATATTCTCCACATTCTGCCCTTTACAGCCTGTTCAAAAAGCCCTGGAAGATCTTTTCTTTCTTTTATTTCTGGATTATTACTTTAATCCATAAACTCTTCAGGCTCTGAACCCATTTTAGCCCGGAGCCGGGGAGGTCAGGTTTTGTCTTGCCGTCCCCATCAAAAGTCGTAAAGCTTCAAATATTCGTACAACTCTTTAAGGCCGGTCTGGGTTTTATTAACCAGGAGGTGGCCGAGGCTGTTTCTGATAACGGGAATAAATAAGAGGAAGCCGAAAAAATCGGTTATAAAGCCCGGGGTAAGGAGCAGTAATCCGCCGGCCAGCACGCCGGCCAGGGTAATGAATTCGCTTTTCGGAAAAATTCCCTGTTTGGTTTTCCACTTGAGAACGGCGAGGTTTTTTTGGAACTCCAGGAGGGCGATCAGCATGCCGGCCAGACCGGTGAAGGCGGCTAAGGCCAGGGTAAAATAGTTACCGATCATGCCTCCCAGGTAGATGAGTAGAAAGATCTCTGCCAGAGGGACCAGGGAGTATAAGAGGGCTAATAAAAGAAGTTTGACGATAAAAGCGCTGTCGAAGAACCTGAGGATAAATCTCATATTAACCATGATGGGCAGTGTAACATGCAGGAGTAGGAGACAGCAAGTCGATTGGTCAAGAGAAAAATCATGTAAAACAGGGGAAAATAGTCCGGCCCAGTTTGAAATTTTGTTCTATACAGTAAAATATTTTTCCAAGAGATTCTTAAATGACTTCCTATCTTTAGTTCTGTAGACATAATAGTCTGAGTCAATTGTTACGATGTTAGTAATATTTAATATCTCTGATGCTACTATTAACGATCCGTCTGCAAGATCTATGGGTAAATCTTCATATTTCTTGGCGAGTTCAATCAATCGCTCCAGGTGATCCACGGCTAGTGGGAATATAGCAACTGCCTTTCTTGTTATCCAGGTCAAGAAATCGATTTGAACATTCATATTGAAGCTTAACATATGGGAAGCTTCTGTAATCACAGGCCATGTTGTTATTAAATGTCCTTTAAACTTTGATAAGAAAGACTTTACAGCTTCATGGTTTTTATCATCTCTATCAAAAAGCGAAATTATTGGTCCGGCATCAATGAGAGTGTTTTGCATGTATTTTTTCTTTTATCATCTTTTTGTATTCTGTTGACAAAATAGACTGCCCACTACCGTAGTTCCCGAATAGATCTTTTCCAAGCTCGTATGGGGAGGTTGTTATAAAGTAGCTCTCAAGATATGAGGCAAGTGCTTTCTTAATAATGTCAGATTTTGTCGTTTTTTCTGATTTTGCGATCGCAGCAAGCTTTGTCTCAACATCTGAAGGTAATCTTATAGAGGTCATGTTAATCTCCTGTAATACAAAACGTAATACATACCGAGTAAAATGTCAATTCATTTTTATGGCAAACTGGATACTAAAATACAGAGGATTTCTGTGTCGAATAGAAACTGGCTCGAAATAGGGTTGTAGTGCTGCGCTGGGAAAGCTCTTGTCACAATGCTCTGTTTCCTTTTGGTGAGCGTGCGCAGATCCTGGCCCCCGCCCCCGGCGGCTTCTTTACCACCGTTTCCATCTTTTCTGTCTTAGCAGCGAAGATAATGTGCTGCAGTCGTTTGATCGATATGTTCTTCTCCTGCGGTACAGAGTTTATGAACTTGATCATCTCCGCCATCGCTTCGATGATCGTAATGTCATGTTTCCGCGACTCTCCTCGCTGGACCCGCTTTACCAGCGCATCCGGCTCTTCAACACTGAGCTCCACAATTTTGGGCGCTTTCAATCCGTGCCTCCGCACAGATGCGTAGCATTTGCTCTTTTTGTTGACCCTGTGTCATAGCCGATGTGGTTGATCAGAATTTCCATACCGGTGTCTATTGCCGTCCCGGGCTAACCTACCCTTGACCGTAGCTTTCCTTCAGAGCAATCATACGGCCGGCACTGTCCTTGAGACCTCCCGGACGGGAGCGGCTCAGCCACAATTTTTCGAAAACTTCGATCAGAGCTTCCACTTCTGCCGCCAGTGTTTTCCGCATAGAAACGGAGATTTCCGCCGTGGTCAAACCGGCTGTAGCGAAACGCTCTTTCCCGAGACGGGTGGCATGGGCCATGAGATCAGCGGTGAAAGTCAACTCCCTGCACAGGAGATCCGCGTCCTCAGCTCGGATATCGGCTTGTCTCAACAGAGAGAGGACGTGATCGATCCCGGCCTGCTCCCGGGCGAAGTCGTGGCCCCGGAGTCGCTTCAGTTCCTCCTGGTGGTACTGTTGCAGCTCGAGCAGGAGCAGAACCGCAAGAGCCCCGGCGGATCGGCCCTCCTGCTCCGCGCTCAGGATATTCTCCCTGGCGTTGTTCCAACGGCCGCCGATGGAGTTCCAGGCGGAGGTGCCCGGGCAAACGTAGAACTGCAACCCCGCTTCGGCGAGCATCCGGCTCTCTTTATTGAAAGGGTGATCCGCCTCATATCCCCAATTCAGGGCGATCACATCCCGGGGGAGCTCTTGGATCAGCTGCGGGTGGTGCAGGACGATGTCTCCATAGAACTGCATCACCTTGCCGCGGCGGGAGAGCTCACCATGGATCTTCAGCATGAATTCGAGATAGACTCGACCGAGACCTCGTTCTTCACAAGCCTCGCGGCTGCGGCCCTGCCCCAGATCGAAGGGCTCGTCTGCTCCTACATTGATCATGTTGCTGGAGAAGTGGGGCAGGAGCTCATCGTAGAGACCGGAGAGCAGGTGTAGAGATTCGGGATTCAGGGGATTCAGAGTAGTAGGCTGGAGACGGAGTCCTCCCCAGGGATCGACGAAGCTGCCCGTGGCATCGCTGAGCCGGCTGTATTTGTCATGCTTGAGCCAGCGCTCCATATGGCCGAAGGAGTTCTGGTTGGGCACCAGCTCGATCGCCCGTTTGCGGCAGTAGCGATCCAGCTCCTCCACCTCTTGCGGAGTGATCGGAGAGGCCTGCTCCCAGACGATCCGGTGGGCAGCATAGGCGAAGGTGTGCTCCGTGTACAGCTGGACCTGGTTGAACTTCAGCTCGGACCAGAGATCGATCAGACGCTTGAGAGTTTCCATG
>CAZERV010000052.1:0-22161 GCA_964514815.1 uncultured Spirochaetaceae bacterium
CGAAATAGAGGTGTTTTTACAGGAACATTTTCGGAATTTCAACTGACTTTGCTCTTAATGCCTTGTAGGGGATTATAAGTTTTACTATCATTCATTCGTGGTAGGCTCGAAAAAGGCTGAAAAATGAAAAGAATCGTTTGCGCTGTACTTCTGTTCGCCGCCTTGTTTTCTGCAAGCGCTCAGCCGGGCAGAAAACCAAACCCGGAGGAACTTTCCCGTTTCTTCGACACGGCGATCCCGGCTCTGATGGAGGAATTCCATATTGCCGGCGCGGTAGTTGGGATTACCGACGGCTCCAATACGCTCTTTCTGCGCGGGTACGGCAGCGCCGACCTGGAAACGGAAACCGCCGTGGACCCGGAAACAACCCTGTTCAGAGCAGGATCGATTTCCAAGCTGTTTACCTGGACCGCGATCATGCAGCTGGAAGAAGAGGGCAGATTGGGCCTCAACGATCCGGTCGAAAAGTACCTCGATTTTGAACTTCCGAACACCTTCGATCAACCGATCCGTATCATCGACCTGATGAACCACACCCCCGGTTTCGAAGACCGCCGTCCCAAAGCCGATCAGGCTTCCTCCGGAAGAAGCGCAGAGGGTCGGCTCCTCGTTGTAGTCCGGGTATTCTCCGGAAAACGGATTAATATCCCATTTCATGCCGACGCCTTCAGGGAACCCGGGCGATAATCTCCTCAAGCCCCGGCTTCTCGGCCAGCTTTTTCTGCCAGGCTTCCGCTCTTTCCTTGTTGACATAGTCTTTTTTCTGGAAAGAATAGGTGAAGCTCGTATGGACGTCATAGGTGCCCTGGATGAGGGCATAGGTGTCTTCGGTCATAACCAATTCTTCATCCGTCGGGATTACAAAGATCTTGACCCTGGAAGCAGCCGCGGAAATCACCGTTTCCGCATCCCGGGTCCTGGAGATTGCATTCTTGCGCGGATCGAGCTTGATTCCCAGCCCCTCCAGGCCGGCAAGGACTCTTTCCCGGATAACGGGCCCCATCTCACCGACCCCGGCCGTGAAGACAATGGCGTCCACCCGGCCCAGGGCGGCATAGTAGGCGCCGACATATTTTCTTAACCGGTAGGCCTCGATATCGATGGCCAGCTCGGCCCGTTGGTCTCCTTTTTCCGCGGCAATTTCGATGTCCCGCCGGTCGGTATATTTTCCGGTAATCCCGAGGACACCGCTTTTCTTATTGAGTATCTTCTCCACCTCTTTGGGCGGAAGGCCTTCTTTCTCCATGATGTAGTAGCCGATGGCCGCGTCGTGGTCCCCGGCCCGGGTGCCCATCACCAGGCCTTCCAGCGGGGTGAATCCCATGGAAGTATCCACGGAAATGCCGTTCCGGACGGCGTTTGCGCTGGCGCCGTTTCCGATGTGCAGAAGGATCAGGTTGATTTTAAAGGGATCCTTGCCCAGGAGCACGGCCGCTCTCTTGGCCACGTAGAGAAAGGAGGTCCCGTGGAAGCCGTAGCGCCGCACCCCGTATTTTTCATACCAGGAATAGGGCAGGGCATAGATGAAGGCCTTTTGAGGCATGGTCTGGTGCCAGGCGGTATCCATGATCGCACAGTGGGGAACATCCGGCAGGTCCTCCCTGGCCGCTTCGACGCCCATGATATTGGGCGGGTTGTGCAGCGGGGCCAGGTCGGAAAGCTCTTTGAATGTGTTTAAGGCTTCATCCGTAATGATAACCGAGGAGGCAAACTTCTCCCCCCCATGGACCATGCGGTGCCCCACCGCTTTGATAGCGCTTAAGTTTTTAATGGCGCCGGCCTGTGGATCGGTCATGGTCTTCAGGATGAGTTCCAAAGCGATCTTGTGGTTCGGACAGTCACGCTCAATTCTTATCTTTCCTTTTCCTTTGGCATAGTGATCGATGAAAGAACCGCCCACGGTCACCCGCTCCACTATTCCCTTAGCCAGTACTTCCCCGGTATTCCAGCGGTAAAGCTGGTACTTCAAGGATGAGCTTCCGCAGTTCAGGGTTAAAATATCCATTCAAATTCCTCCGCAAACAGACATCGTATTGCCCTTAAGAGACGGGCCGAGCATGGCTGCCATCGCATCTTAAAGCGAGGGCTTTTTTATGTCAATAAATTCGATAATGTGAGCCTTCGGTTACCGGAGTCCCAATTGTAAATAAATGTAAAAGGAGGAGGCCAACCGCTTCAAAAGGTGTTGCTTGGGCCCTCTAGCTGGCACGGTAATTGCTTTTCTTTGGGTATGGTGCAGAAGCCAATTTATTTGCCGCCGGCCGGTGTTCTTTTTTTCCTTTTTGCCGCAGCCTACCTTTATCCGGTGGATAAATATCCGGTCGATGAAAGCCGTCCGGTCGAGGCGAGGATCACTCTTCAAAGTGAGCTATATGCTTCGGAAACGCTCAGAAACAGGATCTCCCTGGATTACAGCGAGGCCCGCCTGGTCCTGGTGGAAAAGCAGGGCAACGGCAGCCCGGCTTCCTTTACGCTCGGGTTCTCATCCCCTGTTCTTACCTTCGGCCCCCTTTCCAGGTTCGGGCTGCTCAAGTCTCTTTTCAATCCCCTGGGCTACTACCCGGGAAGCAGCGTCTTCGCAGAGCCCACCGGTCTCCGCCTGAATGCCGCCTTCGAAACAGGGAGCCGCCGGGGAGCTGTCCTCGAGCCTCTTCCGGGAAACCTCGGCCTCTTTCTTCTTAAAAGTTCCCGGGCCCCTCTGAAGACGGGTGGGTTTTTCACTCTGGAGGAGAAAAACCTCGAGGGAAGCTCTTTCAGGCTGGAGGGAATCACGGTCTATTCCCACCCGGAAAGGGCGGGCTGGGGAGATGCCTGGTTCAAGGAAGAGGCCCCCTACCCGGGCGGAAACCTGCTTCACCTGGGCGGGAGCTTCTCCTTGCGGCATTCCGGGTGGCATCTTCACCTGTCCTCGGCGGCTTCCTCCGGCGAGAGAGCGGCGCCGGGAGCCTTCACCCAGTTGGAGCTGGGTTACGCCCAGAGGCAGATCCTCTTAGCCTTACTTTTCGGCCTTTGCGGCCGGGAGTACTTTACCCCGGACGGTAAACATCCGAAAAACTGGCTGCTGGCAGGGGGTAAGGTTTCCATCACCTTTCATGAGCTCTATACATTTACGGGAAGCTATCGAAAGGAAGTAGCCCGCCCGGAGATCCGGATGCAGCCGGAGCAGTATCTCGAAAGCCGTGATGAGCTGGGTGTCCTGGGAGAGGCAGCCTTTCCCTTAAGCCGGAAGGCCAGGATCGTTCTTTCAGGCAGGTGGGAAAGGACCGCCTCTTTCTCCGTTTCGGGAAACCGGGATTTTACGGATGAGCCCGGCCTGGCTCTCTCGCTTTCTGCCGGGGCAATAGATTTCAAGGCGGAATGGAGACAGGAAATTGATAATTCTAAGCTCGTTGAAAACAGCTTTCTAATAGGATCTTCACTGCTCCTGGACCGTATTCGCCTTTCCGGGGAAGCGGAGCTGTTCACTGAGCCTGAGCCGGCCTGTTTGTTTTCTTTTAAATTCGATTTGCGGCCGGGAGATTATCATCTATATCTCCGGGCGCGGACGGAGATAGCGGATTCTCCATTCACGCCGGATTCAATATCCGTTACCCTGGGCTGGGAGGTCAAGAGCCGACTGTCAGTTTCGGATTAATTCAATCCTCACCGCATCACGGATTCTTTCATAGTCCTTTTTATTTACCAGGCCGGGGGTGATGTTCAGGCAGTTGGCGGTGCCCATAGCGGTTCCGGTCAAGAGGGCGCTCCGAAAGTCCCGGCCGGCCAAAAAACCGGCTGCGATTCCGGCGGCTACCGAATCGCCGCTTCCGATGGGATTGATGACTGATACCTTCGGAGGCACGGCCCGGAAGAAACTCCCGCGATCAAGGCCTTCCAGCCCCTTTTCCCCGCGGCTAATAACGATCCAGCTCAAGTTATAACGTCGCCTCAAATCCCGGTAGGCGTTTTCCCGTTCTTCCCTTTCCTTAAGGCTTTTCCCGTAGATAGACTCGAGCTCGTCCAGGTTGATCTTCAAGATTTCCGGTTCGGCCTCCAGGGCGTCCCGGGCCCGGGTCCGGAATGAATCGAGTAAGACCGGGATGTTCCTCTTTTTGGCTTCCAGGATGTAGCTTTTATAGCAGTCCTCCCGCTCGCCGTTTACCGAGGTTCCTGAAATCACCAAAAGATCGGAATTAATAAGATTCTGTAAGAAGAGCCTGCTGAAGGCTTCTCTCTCCTCTTCGCTGATGCGGGGGGAAGGCTCGATGAGCTCCGTGGTAGTCTGATCTTCAATCAGGGTGGTGCAGATTCTCGTTTCCTCCTCGATGGCCTGAAACTCAGCTTTAAGCCCCTCCTCTTCCAGGGCTCGCCTGAAGCGTTCCCCGTTCATGCCGCCTGCATAACCTAAAAGAAGCGCTTCGAGACCCAGTAATCTGAGCGCCCGGGAGACATTGACTCCCTTCCCAGCGGGAAGGCCAAGGGCGGATTCGATCCGGTTCACTTCTCCGATCTTGATCCGCTTGAGGCGGTAGGTTTTCTGCCAGGTGCTGTTATGGCCGACAACAAGGATCATGAATATTATCCGTGTATATTTAAAAGAAACCTGGCAGTCTCGAAGTAGATGGTGAGACCCGAGACATCGATAATGGTGGCCATGAGCGGCCCGGCCATAACCGCGGGATCGTGTCCCAGCCGGGCGATGATGATCGGCGCCAGGGAGCCGACCATGGTAGCGACTACTATAACGAAAAACATGGCCACGCCCACCGCGGCCGCCTCATCGATCGAGATGACCGGGGGAAGAAGCATGGCCCGGCCCATGGTAAGCAGGCCCAGGGCGGTCCCGATAAGAGTTCCCACCAGGATCTCTTTGAGCAGGATCCTCCAGGTATCGTGAAAGTGTATTTCCCCGGTCGCCAGGCCCCGGATCATGAGGGTAGACGATTGGGTCCCGGAGTTTCCCCCGGTCCCGGTAACGATGGGAATGAAGAAGGCCAGGACCACGGCGGCTTCCAGCACCATTCGATAGTGAGCGATAACGTTCGTAGTGATAGTGGCGGCCAGGAGCAGGACCACCAGCCAGGGGATCCTTTTCTTGACCAGGGCAAAGACCGAACTCTCCAGGTAGCGTTCGGTGCTGCCTCCCATGGCGCCCATCTTGTAAATGTCCTCGGTCTGCTCTTCCCTGATGACATCGATAATATCGTCGAAAGTGATGATACCCAGGAGGCGGTGGTAGTGGTCCACCACCGGAAGAGCCAGAAAGTCGTAGGTCTGCAGTATCTTGGCCGCCTCCTCCCGGTCGGTATCCTCATGAACGGAGGTAACCTTCTTGACCATGATCTGCTGGACCAGGTCGGTATCTTCGGCCGCCAGCAGGTCCCGCAGGGAAACGACTCCGATCAGCCTGTTCAACGGGTCAAGCACATAGATGTAATAAACGGTCTCCACTTCCTGGGCGCTCTTCCTGACCCAGGAGAGGGCCTGGGAAACCGTGAGGGTGGGGCGGATAGCCAGGTAGCGGGGGGTCATGATGCCGGCGGCATCATCATAATCGTATTTCAGGAGAAACTGGGTTTCCAGCTTTGCTTCTTCTCCCAGGGCATTCCAGACAGATTCCCTCACCTCAGGTGTTACCGATTGAAGGAAATCCGTCAGATCGTCGGGATCCATCTCCGCTAAGAGAAGCCTGGCATGCTCGCCGGTCAGGGATTTTATCAGAGCTTCCTGCTTCGAATACGGAATAGAGGTGATCAGGTCCACCTTCTGTTCCAGATCGAGGAGGGAAAATATCTTTAGCTCCTCTTCCTCGTTGAGTTTATCCCAGACCTCGATAAACTCGGGCATCGGTATTTCTTTGATCAGGTGCTTCAACTCCTGGTCCTTCATCGGCTCCATATATTCCCGGATATTGTCCAGAGTGCCTGTCATTATCTCCTCCTACCATTCTCCCGCCAGAATAATTTCCCGCTCCAGGTTGAATCCCAGCTCCAGGCGGACCTTGTCTTCAATGAGCCGGATCAAATCCAGCACCTCACCCGCCTGAGCCTTCCCGGTATTTATAATAATATTGCCGTGCAGATCGGAGACTCTGGCGCCGCCGATGCCGGTTCCTAACAAGTCAAGAGAATCTATGATTTTACCCGTCGGGGTTCCCAACTCCCGGCTGTTCTTGAATACGGAGCCCGCAGAAGGGAAAAGAAAATGGCCCTTACGCTCCCGGTCCTCCCTATACTGTTCCATCTTTCTTCGGATGTCATCCTTATTCCCCATGTTGAGGCGAAAGCCCGCCCTGCAGATGATCACCTTCTTATCCTGAAAAGGAGAGCTCTTGTATCCGAACTCGAGCTCCCGGATGTCCAATCGCTTCAGGCGGCCTTCTTCATCTATAATTTCCACCCCGTCCAGATTATCCGCGATCGAGCTGCCGTAGCAGCGGGCGTTCATCCAAACGGCTCCGCCGATGCTGCCCGGCATGGAGGAGAGAAACTCGATTCCGGAAAGTCCGTGCCGGAAAGATTCCTCACAGACCTCCCGAACAGGGGTCCCGGTCAGGGCGGTCAGGATAGGTCCCGCCGGCCCCTCTTCCAGGCGGCAGCCCTTTATTTCTGAAAGAGCTAGAACTATTCCCCGGATTCCCTTGTCGGAAACCAGGATATTAGCCCCTTCTCCTAAAAGAAAGCAGGGAACATCCTCTTCCCGGACGATTGCCCAGAGGCGGGAAAGCTCCGCCAAATCTTCCGGGATTATCAGTGCATCGGCCGGTCCTCCTATCCGGAAGGTGGTATGCCGGCTCATCGGTTCATTGCGCAGAACCTTTCCCTTGAGGTTGATTTTTTTAAGCAATTCCCTTAAATTTTTCACATAGCGAGTCTACCGCCAAAGGGTGAAATAATCTACCGGCCGCCTGCCGAAAGGAAGGATTGATTGACACTGACGTTTTTCAACACCCTGGGAAGGGAGCTCCGGGAGTTCCGGCCGATCCGTCCCGAAGAGGTCAGTCTGTATACCTGTGGACCGACAGTCTGGAACTACGCCCATATCGGCAACTTGAGAACCTATCTGTTCGAAGATATATTGAAGCGGACCCTGGAGTTTGCCGGGTTCAGGGTAAAACATGTCATGAATATTACCGATGTGGGCCACCTTACCGACGATGCGGACCAGGGTGAGGACAAGATGCTCAAAGGCGCCAGGGAAAAGGGCCGGACAGTCTGGGATATCGCCGACCTTTACACCAAAGCCTTTTTCGAAGACCTTGGCTTGTTGAACATCGAGCCGCCGGCTATAGCCTGCCGGGCCACCGATCATATCGAGGATATGATCAGGCTCATCCAGCGCCTGGAAGGGCGAGGCTTCACCTATGCAAAGGGCGGGAATATCTATTTTGACATCGGCCGGCTTCCGGACTACGGGAAGCTGGCGCGGCTTAACCTGGAAGATTTAAAGGCGGGGGCCAGGATTGCTATCGACGAGAATAAAAAGAATCCCCACGATTTCGTGCTCTGGTTCACCCGCTCGAAGTTTGAGCACCAGGCCATGCTCTGGGATTCCCCCTGGGGACGAGGGTACCCGGGCTGGCATATCGAGTGCAGCGCCATGTCCATGAAGTATCTGGGCGAGCAGTTCGATATCCACTGCGGCGGGGTAGATCATGTCTCTGTTCATCACACCAACGAGATCGCGCAATCGGAATCGGCCACAGGCAGGAAATGGGTCAACTACTGGCTGCACGGTGAGTACCTGGTGCTGGCCAAAGAGAAGATGGCTAAATCCGCCGGAAACTTTCTTACCCTGTCCCGCCTGCAAGAGTTGGGCTATCATCCACTCGATTACAGGTATTTCTGCCTGGGCGCCCATTACCGGACCCAGCTTCAATTCAGCTTTGAAGCCCTCGATGCCGCCAGAAGCGCCCGGGCCAAACTCGAAGAACGGCTCAGGAGCTTGAAAGACCGCTTAAGGGTGATTTCATCCCCACCGGCGGTGGTTAACGGAAAAGCAAAGGCCTATCTGGATTCGTTTTCGAGGCACCTGGCGGATGATCTTAATGCGCCCAGGGGACTCTCGGACCTGTGGGGGCTGGTAAAGGACGAAGAGGTTGAGTCCTCATTCAAATTAAGGGTGATTCTGGCAATGGACCGGATTTTAGGATTGAATCTTAAGCAGGTCCGGAGGCAAGATATTGAGCTTGATGAGGAGATAAAAGGCCTTATCGACCGGCGGGAAGAAGCGCGCCGGAGGCGGGATTTTACCGAGGCCGACACAATCCGGGATAGATTAAGGACGATGGGAATAATTCTAGAGGATACCCCTGCCGGGGTGCGCTGGAAAATTAAAAAGTAAAGGCTTGAAATAAATGTGTAACAAATGAGGCGTGATGTTGTTTAGTATGGTGACGGCAGATTGGCCCGATGAGCACAGTTTCGAAAACGTATATAAGTCTCTTTACCCGCTCCTTTTCCGGGTCGCTTATCGTATTACCGGGGAAATCCCTCCGGCAGAAGATATCTGCAATGAAGCTTTTATCAAGTACTATGAAAGAGAGAAACCCCTTCCCGATCTCGAGCAGAGCAAATACTGGCTCATTCGGGTGGTTAAAAACATCTCATTGAATTATGAGAAAAAAAAGGCAAGGGAGAAAAAGGCTTTAAGGAAGCTGCAGATGGTTTACCCTGAGTATTCCGAATCCGGTGAGGATGAAATACTTCGGCAGGAGACGACCGGTTTCGTTCAGCAGGCTTTGAACAAACTTCCCTATAAGTTCAGGAGTGTGATTGTCCTGAAGGAATACAGTGGTTTAAACTATAAAGAGATCTCAAAGATACTCGGCATCAGTGAGGGGAATGTGAAAATCAGGGTTTTTCGAGCCAGGCAGAGCTTAATGAAATTTTTCAAGGAGGAGGGAAATCATGTGCCCTGAGGGGGAAACGCTCTCTGCATATCTGGATGATGAACTGGAATTTGCCTGGAAAGAGCGGATTAAAGCTCATCTGGAAAGTTGCCCATCCTGCCGCAGAACCTGTGATGAGCTGACGTCACTGACGGGACTTCTGCATGAGGACAGGGAACCTGATTATAGGGCCTCTTTAAATCGATTGGAACGAAAACTGGCCGAGCTGAAGCTCTCCGGAAGCTCCAAAAAAGAGCCGGTCTGGAAGAGAAAAGTCAGTTTGCCTCTGCCGGTTGCCGGGGTTGCCGCCATTCTTATGCTTCTTATGGGTATTTCCCTGGTAATGCTTTCTTTGCGTTCGGATGTCAGAAAGATGAGTATCCGGAAAGTTTCCGCCGGAACATTGGAGATCCAGGTAGTGGCTCCCATCGAGGACCTGGAGCTTCTCTTGAGAGCGCTGGATAAACAGGATTTTGCCCGGGAAATAATCATCAATCTACCTGTAGAGCCCCAGTTTATAATGATCGGAGAGCCGGAGATTCTCCGGGAAACCGAGTTTTCCAGGTACCGGAAATGGTAAAACGAAGCCTGACCCTGTTGTTCATGGCCGTGAGTATCCTGGGCGCCCGGGCCCAGGACAACGGGCCGGAAAATACTCTCCGGAGTCAGGCCCTGCAGGCCTTCCTCGATAAGGCTCTCCGATTAAATATAACGGCCAGGGTGCTTCCCCCGGATGAGCAGCCTGTTTGGAACATGAAAAGCAGCAAAGTGACGATTCCGGGCCGGTCCGTAGCCGTAAAACTGGTGGGAACCAATATTCAAGTTATTGCAGTATTCACCCCCTACCTGGATGAGAGCGGGAAGCTCTTTCTCCTTGCCCAGGGCCAGGTATGGCTGTCCGAGAAGCTCCGAAAAGAGACAACCTATTTGAGCAGCTTTGAAAGCATACCCATCGATCTGGGCGAGAAAATATCATTTTTCCCTTTGGGCCTTTCTGAAAAAATATCGGAACGGAAGTCCTTTACGATTCAGCTTGAAATTGAGATACTCCCCTACAAAGACCTTGTAGAGGATGTCTCAGAATAGCTATGGAAGGACAAAAACCTCCTCCGCTCTATAAGAAAAAAGAATTTATTCCCCTGTTGATATTTTTTTTCCTGTTTTTATTTCTGTTAATAAGCACCCGCATGACGGGCAGGCCGCCCCAGATTGATTACATTACTCCCAGGATCGGATATCCCGGGGATGTCATGGTTATTACAGGTAAAAACTTCGGTGAAAACCGCAATGGGGGAGAGGTTATCATATCGGGGTATTCGCCGGTTACTTCCGGGTACCTGGAATGGACGGATACCCGCATCTCTCTGCGAATTCCGGATGATGTCAATTCCGGGCTGACCCATGTGGTTGCCAAAAACGGTAAGAGCAAAGGGATCTTCTTTACCAATAGACAGCAGATTCCGGTGGTATTATCCGGTTCCGGCCGGCCCGGGCAGCCCCATATTCGCAAGCTCAGTGAGAAAAGCGGGTCCGTCGGAACCCTTTTGATCCTGACCGGTATGAATTTCGGGCCCAAGAGAGGAAGCTCCAGGGTCTACTTTACCTGGATCTCCGAAGCGGATTATTCTTCCCTGATCCCGGCCCTGGAGTACGATCATGATTATGAGAGCTGGTCCGACCGGGAGATTCTGGTCCACGTTCCTGACGGCGCATCTTCCGGCCATATTCTGGTGGTTACCGATAAAGGTGAAAGTAATGCCCTCTATTTCGAGGTGGAAGGTGAGGCCGGGACGAAGCTTTTTCCCGAGAAGAGAACCTATGCCGTCCAGTATTCGGTCGAGACCAGGAACATAGGGGCGGCTCAATCCAACCGTCTTTATCTATGGGTCCCGCAAATTCTTGAAGCGCCCGAACAGAGAGAAATTCAACTCGTTGCCGGAGAGCCTCAGCCTTTGTTCGATGACGTTAATGGTGTGAAGCTTTTTTCTTTTCTGGACCTGGAGGAGGGGCATTCCTACCGGGTCATGCAGAGTTTTATGTTTGACAGGTATTCGATCGAAACCAGGATTAAGCCGGCCCGGGTCTCCCAGGGCTACGATCAATACGGAAAGCTTTTTAAAAAAAATACCTCGGCGGATGAAATTGTTCCGGCCGATGAGTCAAGACTTAAAAAACTTGGAAAAGCCATTGTGGGCAGCGAGCGGAATCCTTACTACAAAGCTAAAGCGATTTATAACTGGATTTTAAATCGAATGTCGGTTCCTGATGCCGGTGGGCTTGAAGAATCCTCTCCAATCAAGGCCCTTGATACCAGGAAGGGCGATGCGTATATCTATGCCGTTTTATTCTGTGCCCTGGCCCGGGGCGTGGAAATTCCTTCCCGGCTGGTGGCCGGCTATCTCGTCGACCGGGACCTGAAGAGCAGACGGCATTTCTGGGTGGAATTTTATCTGGAAAGAATCGGTTGGATTCCGGTCGATCCCTTTTTAGGTGAAGGGAAAGGCAATATTATTCTTTCGCCGGAAATCGATCCCCGTAAATATTACTTCGGAAACCTGGACTTCAATCATATTACCTTTTCAAAGGGCCTGATCGCCCTGAACCAGATGGACCCGGACGGCCGGGCGGTGCGAAGAAAAGACATTCCCTCCCTTCAGGTTATTCATGAAGAAGCGGCGGGGAACCTCTTCAGCTACAGCGCTTATTGGTCGGACCTTGATGTGCTGGGTATTTATTGATCCGGTCCGCCGCCGGCCGGGCGGCTCAATGCGTGTTTATAAAGACCCTCTACGGCGGGACTTGCGAATCTTTTCCATCTTCTTGGTATATTCGGCCTGTTTTTTCAGCTCATCGCTGTCTAAAACGAAAATTCGATTGTCAACTACCTTGATCTTTTTATCCGCGTAAAGCTTATTCAATACCGACTGACCCTCTTCTATCGACATCCCGACCATATTGATAAGCTCCTTGGGACCGAATTCAAAGGTATAAGATGAGCCCGGGGCTGTTTGGACCCGGTTTTTTTCCATCTCCAGCCAGAGACGGTCGTAAAGCCGGCCCAGCGGGTCTTCTATGATGATATTGGCGAGCTGTCTGTACATGCTCCAGATACGTTCCGCCAGGAGCTGGGTAAGGCGGGTAATCAGTTGGGGCTGGGTCTGCACCATGCGCTGAAAGTTGGCCCGGTTTGCCACCATCAGGGTGATATCATCGTAGGCGATGGCCGAGGCGGACCTGGGCTTGTTTTCGAGCAGGGCCATCTCGCCGAAGATATCCCCGCTCTTGAGCATGGCCAGGAGAACTTCTTTATCTCCGACGATCTTGGTAATTTTTACCGTCCCCTTTTGGATAATATAGAGCTCATCCCCCGGCTCGCTCTCACTGAAAATCATGGTATTTTTCGGGTAAAGCCGGATAAGCTCATTAGAGTTTTTTTCCAGATACACCGCTCTGGCGTAGGGGTGAATCTTGGCCATCCGCTCTTTAGCAATATTGACGTTCTCTCCGTTCGGGGAATACTGCAGGTACCGGTAATAGGCATAGTAAGCCTGATTGTACTGGCTCCGGCGGGCGTAGTACTCTGCTACCTTAAAAAGATGACTGGGGTCTTCGGCGGCGATATTTTGGAAGCTTAACTTGGTAACCGCTTCATCCAGATAGCGCATTCTCCGGGAGAATCCCTGAATGATTTTCATGGCCACCGGGGCATTTCTTTCGATTAAGAGATCGTACTTGTCCCTGTGCACGGAAATCAGGGAGGCATCGGTAAGGGCCTGGGCTGTTTCGATATGGGAGTGAGATGACATGGTGGAAACGACGCCGAAAAAATCTCCCGGTGCCAGGATGTTGCCGCCTTCTTCCTCGACGATCTCGGCTTCCTTGCTGATCCTTACTCTACCGCTGCGGATTATGTAGAAAAAAGAGGCGTTTTGCTTGCCCTCGACAATAATGTATGAGTTTTTTTTAAAATTTACTATAGATAGCTGTAACGGGCCGGCCATCCCTTTTTCCAATTTAATTGATACAGCCAGTATATGAATCGGGGTTATACTTGTCAATGTTAAGAAAAATATTAATCAAGATAGATCTGAGAATTATCTCCCCTGCTTGCTTTTCCAGGACGTCTCAGTCAATAATGGGGTTCTTAATGAATCCGGATACATTTAAAGCGGTAGGTACGGACCTGGACGGCACTCTCTTGCCCTCTTCCAAGAAAATCTCCGGGCGGCAGTAAGGGAAATACTTTCATTTACCGGTCGGACTGCCCTGTTTCTCATAGACCGGGATGTGCTTTATATCAGAGAGCCTCTGGCCGGGATTCTCTATAAGGACTGGGGCTGTAACTACGGAGGCAGTCCGGAAAAAGCCGGGCTCTCTTCCGTATCCCATCTGGTTATTCCTCATAAGGATCGCAACTTTCTCATGGCTATTCAAGAAAAAACCATTCGGCTCTTTGGAGATAGGATACGATCTTTCCTCAGTCCCGGCCATTATTATGGATCCTATTGTCTTATCCTGCGCTCCAGGAAACTCTCCAAGTGCCGGGGCACCGTCAGGCTGCTCAAGTGTTACGGCTTATCCCTTAAGGAAATGCTTTTTTTCGGTGATTGGAGAAACGATATTCCGATTTTAAAGCGAGCAGGTTTCCCGGTAGTCATGAGGAATGCCGATCAGGAAGTAGCTCGCTATGCAGAGGCCGTGACTCTTTTTTCGAACGAAGAGGAGGGAGTGGAGAAATTTTTGCAGGGTTTCTTTTCTCTGCCGGCGGAGGAGGAGAAGAAGAGCTGAAATTGAGAGCTCCGGACCGGGCATTATACTCAACCCGGGTAGAGCCGCACCCGCTCTCCAATGGCGATACGGAATCTTGCTGCGGCGCTTTCCTCTCGGACGCCGATTTCCAGAAACCCTGAGCTGCCGAAATAGGTTAGGGGGAGGCCTGGTTTTACTTCGGAATAGCAACCCCTTATTCCCTTAAGGGTAAGGTGAGATGTTTTAATCCGATAATCCTGTTCCGGAGAGCTAAGATCGAGCCGTTTCAGGTCTTCCCGGTGAATCGAGGTTACGCAGTTTCCGAAATGATCGATATGGATCACTCTGCCCGAAAGGACACTTGAATCGCTTTCCACCTCCGGATAGACCTCCGGCAGAACAACCGGCTCGATCTTGGCTCCCCGGATTTTTTCATAATCTCCGGCCGTGCAGAGGGCAGCCGCAGGCGCAAAGATGTCTCTGCCATGAAAAGTACCGGAAAAAGGCTTTTTCATGATACGCTTCAGAGGCTCAATGTTCAGGGAAAAGGTCCGGATATGCGGGCTCATGCGGGCCAGAAGACTTAAAACACCGTTATCCGGAGCAATCAGATATTTCGTGCCGGCTTCGTTCGGGTGGGATTCGGCCAGCAATGCTCCCCGGTCTGAGCCGGGACTGATGCTTAAGATTACACCCTTCATTATGCCCGCGTAAGCATCGTGAAGTCCGAAATCGGTGAGAAGCGTTATGATCCGAGGCCGCACTTTTCCCCTTCTTCGCCTCAATCTAAAGATGAAACCATTTTATCATGACCGGAAGGGCATTGAAATAGAGATTTTATCGTGCTACGCTGATAATCAATGGATGATCATCTGAAATGGCGGGAGACCGAAACAAGACTCATCAGGAATTGTCATATTTTCGATCTATACCAGTCCCAAAGGGTTTCCGAAAACGGCCGGAAGGGCAGCTTTTACCTGCTTAAGTCGAATGCCTGGGTCAATATCGTGCCGGTAATAAAAGACCCGGCCGGGAAAGAGAGCTTTATCATGGTAAAACAGTACCGGCATGGAGTGGACCGGGTCACTACGGAGTTTCCTGCCGGGCTCGTCGATGGGGATGAGGGCCCGGAGGAGGCGGCCGGCCGGGAGCTTTTAGAAGAAACTGGTTTCAGGGCCGGATCTCTGAAATGTATCGGGAAGATCTGTCCCAATCCCGCCTTTATGACGAACTGGTGTTATACCTACCTGGCGGAAGGACTTGAAAAAAAGGATGATCAAAAGCTGAATGAGTTCGAGCTTCTCGATGTTCTGCAGGTACCGGCCGAGGAGGTAATCTCGAATATGGGAGATGGAACCTATATCAACGCCATGGCCCTCATTGCCCTCCAGTGGTACCTGCGTTATCGCTCGCTTTAACTGACGGATGAATAAGGCGCCGACCGGATTCGAACCGGTGCATAAAGGTTTTGCAGACCTCTCCCTTGCCACTTGGGTACGGCACCGCTCTATATAGTTTGGAGTTTAACAAAAAAAATAAGCATTGTCCAGCATTAAGCCTCTCGCTCTATTGTTGTTTCCCCCGATATATGATTTTGCCTCATACGATCTCTTTCTGAAACCATATTCCCTGCTCAAGCTGGGGAAGTGGCTTGAAAAGAGCGGTTTCAGAGTAAAGCTGGTGAATGCCCTCGATTACCGGGACCCGGCAACCCGCCGGCTGCTGGGCAGTCCAAGAAGAGACGGAGGAGGGACCGGCAAGTTCTTTCGCCAGGTCATCGAAAAGCCGGCCGTTATTGTATTTATCTCTTCCGGGATGACCTATTGGTATCCCGGTGTAGTGGAGGCCGTTCAATGCGTCAAACACTCTTTCCCCGGCACCCCGGTAGTTCTCGGGGGAATATATGCTACCCTCTTAAGCGGGCATGCGGAAAAACACAGCGGGGCCGATTATGTGGTCCGGGGGGACGCCTTTCCCGAGGTGCGGAATATTTTAGAAAGTCTTTCGCTTCCCTGTTACAGCGAGCCTCCCGATGAAGAGCTTCTCCTCCTTCCGGAAGCGAACCCGGAGGCCGGCGTGATCCGGCTGAACCGGGGGTGTCCCTTCCGCCGCCGGTAATATCATTCACCCTCGGAGTAAGAGTCGCCATTCCCGGTCACCAGGCAGAGAAACTTGAGCTCTTCGGCGCCGGTATTGGCAAACTTGTGCATTTTATTGCCTTCGATGAAAGACACCGAGCCTTTCCTAAGGGGAAATTCCTCATCCTCATAGGTCAAAATCCCCGTTCCCTGAAGGATGTAGGCCACATGATACCAATCATGGCGGTGATAATGAGTATGACCGTCCGGGGAGAGAGTGAACTCCCTTAAGAAACCCGGGAAACCGTTTTTCGGTCCTGCCAGGATTTTTTTGCTCACATCCCTGATGCCCTCGCCTTGAATGCTCACCGATTTTTTTTCAGATTCGTGTGAAATCATGTTGAAAGTTTAAGATTAAAAACCTTCTTTATCAAGCCGCCCAGGACTTACGGATTTACGACTTGCCGGCTTCTTTGACAATCTTTCCGAAATTGGATAGAGTGTACCCATCTTAGGCCTGATGAGATTCATGATGATGACAGCCTTTCCGCCCGATACACCCGCAAGCCGACCGGGGAGTAAAAAGATCAAGGCAAAAATACTAAGAAGAGTGCTGATACTGATCGTTCTGATCACGCTGTTCATTTCCATAGACCTGGGATTCATCTTTCTGCAATTTTCTTCCCTGGACGGTCTCGCCGATGCAATAGATATTTCAGGCAGCGAAAGAATGCGGACTATTTTACTTGGTTTTTACGGAAACTCGTATTACCAGGCCTTAACGATTGAAAAGTTTCGGGAGCTGTCACGAACGGAAGAAATAAAGGAGAATATGGAAAAAGAGATAAAGACCTACGAGCGATTTATGAACGGCCTGGTGGACGGAGACCCGGAACTGGGGCTGGTCCCCACTACGGATGAGGCGATTATAAAGCTCATCGGCGCCTGGAAAGCCGGCTGGAAGCCTTTCAAAGGCGCTCTAATAGGCTTGCGGCAATCTTCCCTTTCCGCCGCGCAGATGGAAGACTTTGTCCATGAGCTGAGCGCGGCTAAAGCCGTAGCCTTGAAAGACCTGGTTCATAAGATTGTGGTCGCTTATGCGGAAAAATCGAATCAAATTCTGGCCCGGATCAAACTATTACAGGTCTCCATGATCGGAGGGGTGATAATCGCCGGTATAATCATGCTCATCGTGGTCGGGATCAGCCTTCGCCCGATTAGAAGGCTTATCCTGGTCATAGAGGCGCTTCACGACAAGGATTTGACGGTGAGAACGGAATTAAAGTCGGGCAATGAAATAGGGCAGTTGGGCAGAGCCATCGACAGCGTTTTCCGGACCTTCGACTCAGTTATCGGGGAGATTGCTTCCGCCTCCCGGACGATGGAACGGGCCAATGAGGACCTTGTTTCGGCAGTGGCTGAATCGGGGGCGGCCACCAGGGAGATGGTAGCCTCGATCGGAAGCATTCATAACAGCCTCGAGAACCAGAAAAGAGTGGTCCAGAGCACGTTAACTGCGGTGGAAGAAATAAAGAATATTATTGCGGACATCGGCAATCACGTCTCCGGCCAATCCAGCGCCGTTGCGGAGAGCTCGGCCAGCGTAGAAGAAATGACCGCTTCCATCAATTCCGTCGGCCAGAGCACCGAGGCCTTGAAGTCGATAGGCAAAGAGCTGGAAGAGATCGCCCATCAGGGCGGGGAAAAAATCAAGGCTGCGGTCCAGGCCATCCTGGATGTCCAGGAGTCATACGCCAGGATTGAAGAAGCTACCGGCGGGATTACCAGGATTGCGGCTACCACGAACCTGCTCTCGATGAACGCCTCTATTGAAGCGGCCCAGGCCGGGGCGGCCGGAAAAGGTTTTGCCGTAGTTGCCGAGGAGATCGGGAACCTGGCTGCGGATTCCGCTGCCGAGGCCAGGACGATTAAGGAGAATGTCCAGGAGACCCTGAAACGCATAGAACACGGGACCCGGCTTTCCGAGGAAGCGGGCCGCGCTTTTGATGAAATCATGACCAACATCAATAAGACCGTGGGCATTATCATGGAGATTGCCAATGCCATGAATGAACAGGGCGCGGGCGCCGGGGAAATTAACGCGTCCATGGAGCACCTGGTAAGACTCTCCGGACAGATAAGTACAGCGGTAGCTGAGGAAACCGAGGGAAGCCGGAAAGTGATGGAAGGGATCGAGCAGCTCGACCGGCTGGCCCGGGAAATTCTGGACGCTTCCACGGAGCAGAAGACCGGGGGTGAAGAAATTCTTAAAGCCCTGGAAATGCTTCAGGAAGTGGCCAGGAAGAACAGGGAGACCGTTAACGTATTGAACAATAAGATCTCCGAGTTCAAGGTATCTTGAGGATCAAAACCACGGTTAAATTTTTTTACACTTCTAATAGATTAAAATTAGATTTAAAATTATAATTGAAATCAAAATTAATTAAGAAGGAAGCACGGGTGGATAAATGTCGTTGACCAAACAAAAACGATTGGAGCAAAAGAAGGCCTCCATTCTTGAGGAGGCGAAAAGAGTGCTCATTAAGGGCGGGAAGAATGCCACCATGGGTGATATCGCCAAGGCTCTCGATATGGACAAGAGCTCGCTCTACTACTATTTTAAGGGCATCCCTGAGATTCTCAATATAATTCTTGATCAGGAGTACTATGATTTTTCCACGGAGATCCACAAGATCAGGCGGGAGAACCGGACCCATACGGATGTTCTGAAAGAGGAGGTAAAAATTATCCTGGAGTTCTACCATGACAATATTGAGATCCTGCAGATCATCCTGACCCGCATTTTCCCTCTGTTCATGGATCCTGAAAGCAAAGAGGAATCGGAAGCCATCAACGCCTACATGGAAAGCTACCGGCTGGCAAACGATATAATGCTTGAAGAAATCAGGCTAGCTTTCAAGAATAATGAGTTTTCAGTAGGCTTTTCTCCTGAAATGGTGCTGGAAACCTTAAGAGGGGCTATCTTCGGCGTTTGCGCGGTCTGGAAAAATAAAAAACCTGCCGGCGAAGTCATTCCCGCCATCGTGGACCGGCTCTTCAGGATATACTCATGAAAAAGAAAAAGACCGGGAAAGATCCGGAACTCCTCCCCTCGAATGCGGAAATGAAGAGGCTTTTGGAGCTGGCCGTGACCCGCCTGGAAAACTGGAAAATCGAGGTAGAAACAAACCCCAATCCCAGGATGGTCCATGTCTTGAAGAATATCGTTGCCCATATCGAATCTCTTACCAGGATTACGGAAACCAGAACCAGCTATTCCTATAAAACTCTTTCCAGGCAGATATCGATCTTAGTGGATGAGGTTGCCAAGCTTAACATCGCCATCACCGACTCCCTGATGGAAGACGACCTGATCGATGAGAAGGAAGAGGAGAGGATCAACGAATCTCTCAAGAAGGTGTTTCAGGCCGCGGTGGACCTGATCCGGATCGTGGAGCAGGCCTTTATGCTTCGCCATCCCTATAAAAAGCTTCCGGAGATTGGCGACCGATAATCCGGTTGAAATAATATTATTGACAAATGCCCTTCTCTGATTTATGCTTACTCTTTGTGTGAAAAATAAAAAAAGGAGGGTAAGATGAAAAAACTGTTAATGGTCACCCTGGCGCTCGTGCTGCTAGGTGGAGCGGCCTTTACCGGCGGTCAAAAAGAAGTCGTGGGAGACACCTTGATCTTCGGCAGCAGCGGAGACGCGGTCAGACTGGATCCCGCTGATGTAACGGACGGGGAATCTATCCAGAGGATGGATAATATTTTCGAGGGCCTGGTGGAATATAAGGAGGGCTCTACGGAAATTAAGCCCGCCCTGGCCACATCGTGGGAGACTTCGGCCGATGGAAAGGAAATCACCTTTTCCTTGAGAAAAGGGGTTAAATTTCACGATGGCACGGATTTCAACGCCGATGCGGTGGTCTTTTCCTTTGCCAGGCAGTACGATACGGATCATCCCCACAATCAGTACGGACAGTGGGCCTACTGGGGCTGGATGTTCTATGATGTGGAAAAGGTGGAAAAGATCGATGACTATAAGGTAAAGATCGTTTTGAGTAATATAAATGCATCGATAATGACCAGTCTGGCCATGTTCACCGTTAATATTGTGAGCCCTACGAATGCTGAAAAATATAAGGAAGATGCATTCAAGAATCCCGTCGGCACAGGTCCTTTCAAATTCGTCGAATGGGTCAAGGATGATCACATCACCCTGGAAGCCAATGACAATTACTGGCGGGAAAGACCCAAGCTGGATAAACTGATCTTCAAGGTGATTCCCGATGCCTCGGCAAGACTGCTGGCCCTGGAGGTGGGTGAGGTTCACGGTATCGAATATCCCGATCCCGCCGATTTTGACAGAATTAGAGCCAATAAGGATTTGAAGCTTCTCACTGAGCCGGGCATGAATGTCGGTTATCTGGCCATCAATTCCGGCTATGGGTATATGGATGGTAATGAGAACAGCAAACGTGATGCGGATGAGCCTCTGGTCAAGACTCCCGGTTACTATGAACCACTGACCAATAAGAAGGTAAGAAAGGCCATCAACCAGGCCATCGATAAGAAATCGATAGTGGACAATCTCTATATGGGAACCGCTTCGGTGGCCAAAAACGGGATGCCCCCCTTTATGCTGGGATACAATGACGATGTAAAAGATTATGCCTACGATCCCGAAAAAGCCAAAAGGCTTCTGGCTGAAGCAGGATATCCCGACGGCTTCGAGGTCACCCTGTATGTAATGCCCGTATCAAGGCCCTATATGTTCGATCCTCCCAAGATCGGAGAAGCCATTCAGAGCTATCTGGGTGCGGTAGGCATCAAGGTAAACATCTATCAGGTCGATTGGGGAACCTATCTCCAGGAAACTCAGGAGGGCAAGCATCAAATGTGTCTCCTGGGATGGACCGGAGATAACGGGGACCCGGACAACTTCTTGAACGTGTTATACGGGCCGAATGCCGGTAACATAGGCGTGGCGGGCAACTACGGCTTCTATATGGAAGAAGAAGGGCAGGATTTACTCACCAGAGCGCTCCAGACCTATGATGTGAATAAAAGGGCGGAATACTACAGAAAATTCCAGGATCTTATCCATGAAGATGCCTCCTATGTATACCTGGCCCATTCAAACCAGAACATCGCTTTCAGGAATAACGTTAGAGGCTATAAGCTCCATCCCACTTCCCGGAAATTCTTCTATCCCGTGTCGCTGGAGCAGTAGAGAATTTTCTTAACGTTTGCATTTTTAAATATAAAGGGGTGATTTTTTTCACCCCTTTATTTTTGGACCAGGCAGCTGAAGGTAATGAGCTATTGAAATGAAGACAGGTACGGGCAGATGAAGTGGTATATTGCCAGGAGATTACTAATGTTGATACCGGTCTTGCTTGGAGCTTCGCTTCTGGCCTTCTCTTTAATACACCTGGCGCCCGGTGATCCGGCCAGGACAATTGTGGGTGATCACGCATCACCGCAAGCCATCAATGCCATCAGGGAAAAATACGGTTTGGATAAACCGCTCCCGGTGCAGTACTGGATCTGGCTGAAACAGGTCCTCCGGGGAGACATGGGACGCTCCATTGCCTCTAACGAATACGTAACTAAAGAAATTCTGGAAAGATTTCCCAATACCGTTGAGCTGACTTTCTTCGCCATGCTGCTGGCTATTGTTGTCGGCTCCATTGCAGGGATCGTCTCGGCATCCAAACAGTATTCGGCTCTGGATTACACTACTATGGGAATAGCCCTCTTCGGCGTATCGATGCCGGTTTTCTGGCTGGGTATTATGCTCATGATGATTTTCGGGGTGTTTTTGAGGTGGCTCCCTATAAGCGGGCGTATCGATGTGCTGATCCCTTTTACCAGGATAACGGGATTCTATATCCTGGACAGCATAATAACCCTTAACTTTCGGGCATTGCTAAGCACGATTCGTTATTTAATCCTTCCTTCCGTTGCCCTGGGAACGATACCCATGGCAACCATAGCCAGGGTTACCCGGTCCAGTATGCTGGAGGTCTTGAGACAGGACTATATCAGGACGGAACGGGCCAAGGGATTGTCGGAAAGACTCGTTATCTACCGGCATGCGGTCAAGAACGCCATGATTCCGGTTATAACCGTCATCGGACTGAACTTCGGCCTGCTTCTTGCCGGCGCCATTTTAACGGAGACTGTTTTCTCCTGGCCCGGGATCGGGAAGTACGTAGTTAAAGCCGTAACAATGAGGGACTATCCTGTAGTACAGGGTTGTGTGATGTTTTTTGCCTTTATTTTTGTCATTGTAAACCTGGTTGCGGACATATTGTACGTGTATGTTGACCCCAGGATCAAATATAAATGAGAAATCAGCAAATGCGGTGCCCAGCGCAGCACTACCCCTACCCTAGCGGGCATCTACGACCTGCGGGGATGAAGACACCCCCTCCGGGGACGAAGACGCCTGCG
>CAZERV010000053.1:0-17738 GCA_964514815.1 uncultured Spirochaetaceae bacterium
TACTCCGTAGACCCTCATCTGATGGCTGATATATCCTCCTGTTTCTTCCATCGACAAGGCTCGCAGAGCGTAGCGGATGCGGATTCTTCTGCTCAAGGCTTCCAGTTGGGAGTAACCGAGTTTCTCGTAGATGCTGTCCTGGCCGCAGAGGATGAGAAACAACAGGATCTCACTATCCATGCTGTAGTTCAGCAGATTTTTCAAAGAGATGAAGCTGGATGTGGGCAGCTCCTGTACCTCGTCGTATAATGTTGAGCTCAACATTACTCGACGAAGCTTAGTAACTAAGCAACAATATATTACAGGAGATCCGGCTGCTGACAAACTTCGAGATCGGCTCCTACAACACCCTCACGGTGCTGATCTGTGGCCGAGAAGAGCTGACCATGCAGTTCGGCCTTTCCATTCTGGAGCCCCTGGCTAACTCCATTAGTCTGACCATTCATCTGGATGGCCTTCCCAAAGAGGAATCCTTCGCCTACATCGAAAGCCGCATTAGTCAGTGTTCACTAAGAATGCACTGGAGCTCATCCATCAGGCCTCCGGCGGCATTATGCGTGCCATCAATATGATCACCCATAGCGCCATGATCAAAGCCTATTACCACAAAGCTCCCGAAGAAATCTGCGAACAAGAGCTTCAGGACTACTTTCTTTTTCGTCGCAACCTTTCCAAGTGGGCGCCCAAAACCCTGCGTATCTGCTACTCCGACATCAAGTTCTACTACCAGTTCGTCCTTCAGCCCGATTGGAAGCTCTTTGCCATTTTGCGGACCCAGAAGGAGAGAAGGCTGCCCTGTGTTCTGAGCAAGCCCGAGATCCTCAGGATTTTGGCTCATGTCAGAACCTTCCACAACTACGCTTTCTTTTCGACGGTCTACCCCTGCGGGCTCCGTCTCCAGGAAGCGCTGAACCTGCAAGTCACCGATATCGACTCCAAGCGAATGCTCATTCACATCCATCGCGGCAAAAGAGCGAAAGATCGCTACATCCCACTTCCCTCTCAGTCCCTTCACTTGCTACGCTGCTACTGGAGCACTCACCGAAATACTCAGCTCATCTTCCCTGCCCGCGGCAGAAGCGGCAGAGAGGCTCCGCAAGCTACCGTCACGATGAATCGCTCAGGGCGTCCAGGGCGCCTTTATCCGGGCCAAGAAAGCGGCCGGAATAGCAAAGCCGGGTGTATCCGTTCATACCCTTCGTCACAGCTACGCGACGCTTCTCCTGGAGGCCGGAGTGAATATCCGCGTCATCCAGCGCTATCTCGGTCATGCCTGTCTCGAGACGACCATGAAGTACCTTCACCTGACCAAGAAAGGCCAGGAGGATGCCTACAGGATCATCAATCAACTCATGAGCGGGTTCGCCCATGCCGGCCGTTCGTGAGATCTTCGGGGAGTACGGGCCAGCGTACCTGAACACCTTTTCAGAGCGTATCCCTTCTCACCATCGCAAGGTTATTCGCGCAATCATCGACTGCCGCACCGAACGGATGGGCACCTTCTTCTATCAGTGTGAAAGGTGCGGCAAAGCCATCGAGCTGTTCAGATCCTGTGGGAATCGACACTGTCCTACCTGCCAGCACGAGAAAGCCTCCCGGTGGCTCGAGCGTCGACTTAAGCAGCTTCTGCCGGTTCATCATTTCATGATCACCTTCACCGTGCCGGCTGCCCTTCGTGATTTCATCAGAGCCAACAGCCGCACCGCCTATGCCGCTCTGTTCCGAGCATCATCGAGAACGCTGAAGCGCCTGGCCTCAAAGTCTACCTATTGCGGCGGCGATCTACCCGGTTTCTTCGGAGTTCTGCACACCTGGGGCAGGCAGATGCAGTACCACCCCCACATTCATTACATCGTTCCCGGCGGGGCTTTCTCTGCGCAGGACAACAGCTGGCACTCCTCGTCACACGCGTTCTATCTCCCTGTCCGCATCATGTCCAAAATGATGAAGTCACTCTTTTTCCGCGAGATGAAAAAAGCCAAGCTCTTATCACAAATCCCTCAGGAGCTCTGGAAACAGGACTGGAACGTTCACTCCCAAGCCGTAGGCACAGGCGCCCGCAGCCTTCGCTATCTCGCATCCTATTTCTTCCGCACCACTATTTCAGACTCCCGCATCATCGAGATCGAGCAAGGCCATGTGCGCTTTCGTTATGCCGACACAAAGACCAGAACCGGCAAAATCATGCGTCTATCCGCATTCGAGTTCATTCGCCGCTTTCTCCAGCACGTCCTGCCTACCGGCTTCATGAAGATTCGCTATTACGGTTTTCTGCACTCTTGCTCGAGTATTCCCCTCGATCTCGCTATTACTCTTTTGGAAGCATGGTCAGGAGTCCGCGTAGCGCGCGTCCAGGACGAAACGCAGCATGGCAGTTGGCCTTTTTGTCCGGACTGCAACGGCTTGATCCGTCTGCTTTATTTCATTCCACCCAGGTCTGTTATGAGCAGCGGCTTTACGTGATGACCGGATCAAGATAAATGCACTACCGACGAATTAAAATACTCCCAATCTCTTGCTCTTTCCACACTGAGGCCCTTGATGTGTCCGTTTCCTGCTTTGATAGCACGATTTTTCATTTTTACGGCGGCTGCTGGTCCGGCGTTCTTCGTCTGCGAAAACTCTCGCTCCGGCTTTTCGCTTCTATTCCAAATTGTATCCAGCCAACCAATTCTGATTTGTGACCGCATTACCCATTAATAGAGTAAACCCAATTCCGCTCTGGGCTTATTGAACATGGGATTGAATACGACCTTTCAGGTCGTCTCAATCCTTTAGGTTGGAGCTTCTGTCTTTTTACTCCACTTTGACCTCGGTAGTATCGCTCGACTCGATGGAACTTTTTCCCCTTCTCTTCTTTTTCCTGTTTTCTCTCTCCCTGAACCGTCAGGACACCATTGTGTACAGTAACTTTGACATCCTCCTTATTGACCTCGGGAATATCCGCCTTGATCTCGAATGCTTTGTCGGTCTCAGCGATGTCTACCCGAGGAGCCCAGTCGCCTGTTGCGATGACCTCTTGGCTTCCAGCCCGAGGTTGCCCCACCGCTCTCGTGTAGCGGTCGAGCATATCCTCCATCTCTCGCCCCGGATCCCGTCTTACTAGTGCCATAATGCACCTCCTTATTTGCGGGATTTAAGTGAAAGAGCCGAAATCATTATCGAGGCTATCGAAAAGAACAGTAATTCCTTTGTGGAATCTATAAACATCCCCAACCGCGGGAATATAGCCAATCTTCCTGACGGCGTGGTCGTTGAAGTTCCGGGCATTGTCTCCGGCAACGGGGTGACCGGCCTTGCCGTCGGAGAGTTACCGGCCGCCATGGAGGAATGGTGCAGGAGACAATTGCTGATCAACGAACTCACCGTTCAGGCGGTCATTGAGGGCAATATCAGGCTCGTCTATCGGCTCCTGGCGCTGGATCCGATGATAACCTCGACAGATACGGCGATCAAGCTGGCCGATTTTGCCCATTTGCCCCAAGTATCCTGCGCACCCGCTTGGGGAAGTATGGGCGGAGTTTTCCCTTGAAGCGTGTCATTGCCCAGTAATCTTTGAGTTTTCCGGAATGATTGGCATATCCACTCCACCCTTTCCGGAGATTCCGCTCATTTTCTTGATTTCCTGGCTGTCTATTGATATAAGTTTTATTATCAATTATTGGAGGCAATAAGTGCGCCCGAAGCGGTCTTCCGCCTCGATGCTCACGTCGCTAGAATATGAACAATATATTCATTACAAATGAAATCGTAAGGGAATTGATTAGTAGCGGTAAAATATCCGAATCCGATCTTAAGGCGATCTACAGAAGACTGAGCAAAAAGACGCATCCCGACATTACCGGGAAAGGCAGCTCGGATTTCTTGCGCATCAAAAATGAATACGAAGAAGCAAGGTCTTACCTCAAAAAGATAAAAGGCGGTATATATCTTAAGACTAATTTTTCCCCTACCAAGGTGATAATCGAAAGCGGTTATCGCAGGCCCATCGAGCCCCGGTCAGCATTGTATATTGCTTTATACCGCTATTCCGCCCTGGGATTATATTCGCATAAGATCAGATCCAAACCCGAATTAAGCCATCGAAATCTGGAAATAATCCGGACAGTCATATATTGGGCGCACCTGTATGATCCGGACTTCATATCGATATTTATTGGCTACAACAAGCAGTACGCCATTCATTATCATGAATATTTGTACAATAAAAAAATCGTCCGGGGCCGCAGATTGTTTATTAAAGGCTTACGTTGGTTTTTGGATTACCAGGACCAGGGCCGGCGGTCCGCCTGCGAAATTGCCTGTGAGCAGCTCAATGCCTCCCGGTCCGAGCTTAAGAATGCAATTGTGGGACCTTTGCGAAAATCTATTCTTTTATTTGCGGAATGGCTTTTGAATGAGTTGGATTTGGACCCTTTGTGCTTTCAAATAATGATTTAGTTTGAAGATTGCTCAAAAAGCTTAAAATTCCTGCTTAATCCGACTTATCCGAACATCCACAATGAATTTAATGATGATGTCCAAGATTATACCCTTCGCTCAAGCGGATCTCTACCACCGCTGGAGTTGCGCGGAGTGAGCGCAGCGAACGAAGCCGCAAATGTACGTGTTATACGCAGCGCTCGGGACATATCATCTCGGTCGCCTTACTCTGACACTATGGTACGTGACCACGCAGAAGGAACCAGCAAAATCCTCAACGTGGTCTGCAAAGGCATCAACTGCAATTGCAGCCTTCCGATCCTGCGTTAGCCCCGATAGCCTGAACAGCACTACTCCGTGGGTCTCGAGTCTCCGCCGGAAGACAAGGCCCCCAAAGTCTTTGTCACCAGTGATTAGGATAGCATTTGTTTGATTCGCGCTCTGCAGTCTTCTAAATCTGAAATACCTGGAAGCGAGTCCGGTACCTACGAGACTGAGTACCCAGCTTCCCGAAGTGCTTCGACGATCTGGCGATCTACACTCTCGTCAGCAAGGAACGTCAATTCAGCCGCGTACAGGATACACTACATCCGAGCGGAGTACATCTACAGCGTACTTAATTGCGGCGAGCACGCCTTCTCGAGTAAGAGTCGGATGGGCATCCACTATCTGTTCCACCGGCTCCCCACAAGAGAGTTTTTCCAGAATTAGTTCTACAGTGATCCGGGTTCGATACTATTTGGACCTCAGACAATTCTACTTCCTACTTATCCCTACAATGCTAGTAATCCGCACCGATCGTGTACATCCCTCTCTGCTATATATATTATGGTCACCCTTTCACGTTCCCTGCAATCATTTGCCCGAGCATTGCATATAACGGAACACGGGTTGGCGAAGTTGCCAAGCGAAGCGAGGCAATTTAGGCGAAGCGACCGCAAGGAGCGGAGCTGCCAACCCGTAGTTATGCGAAGGATAGGCACAGCTGTACTTAGTCAAAGTACAAAATGCACACGGAGTCCTAGGATCACCTTTTACTCGCCATTGCATCGAGCTCATCCCTCTGCTCCTGTTCGTAACGTCTGTCCCAATGAGCCCAAGCTTCAGCAATACGGTCACCCTCCATTCGGAATATCAGGAGCTCGTCCCTGACAACCTGATTTCCGCTCGGATGGTCAAAAAGCATGCGAAATCGCATTCCGACCTTGTTTCCAGATGCAAAGCAGTCATCGATCTCAAGGTGTGGATCCGACGGCGGTGAGAGAATGCGAACCACCTCGCTTGCGGGAGAGGTGCTTTTACCCCAAGCCCAGTGAACGACGAAATCGTTGGTGCACATCTCATAGATGATGGTCGGGTTCTTGAAATGCTCGAGCATGAATGGTCTCACGATTTGTTCGTTCTTACTACTCATGCCTGTATTCCTCCTATCATGATTTTCTACTACGGGCAGTCGAGCATGCCTGGCTTTTATATAACGAAACAGGGCTTTGCGAAGCCAAGGATAGCTGCTATTGTAGCTTTTCAATTAGACTACTACAATCTCCCGTAGCTTTTAGTATCTTCACTTTTCCAATAAAGTGCCATTAGTTTGGGTGAAGCGAGGAACGAGCGGATCTGCAAAGCCCTAGCAGGGCTTTCATGGTCACCCTTTAACCAGTATCGAAAAGGCGAAATAGAGCCGAATAGCCCATGTAAGCCCTATTGCGGTCGAAGGCCGAAGGTGCCCGCAGGTGTCTTCATCCCCGCAGGGGGGTAGCGTAGATGCCCGCAGGCGTCTTCGTCCCCGCAGGGGGGAGGGGTACCGCCATAGGAAAAAGTATAAATAATGACAATTTGGAAACCGATCCGTAAATTCTACATAAGGACAACAATCCTCACCCATAGCTTCCAGGACAAAGAAGGTCGTCGCCACAGATCCAAGTCCTGATATGACCGGAGGACTATCCAAGAAATCCTTGAAGAAAAATGCAGAGAATATAGAGATACGAATAGGATATTTTCCTGAAACCTTGGAAATTGGAGAAAGGTTCGATAGTGTCATTACCTCGTTCATTCTTCCACATCTGTTACCGGAACAACCTCAACAACTCATGGTCGAAGTATTTAATTGTCTAAAAGAGGGCAAATGAGTATGACTTTACAGGCGGGATAAAGGGTTCTCCTGATTGAGGTACTTGCCCCAGGTGGGGGTTTAAACAAATTCAGGGGGCCAGGATGGATGTCACCTCTCTGGGGCCGGCCCCACCGCCGTACCCTGAAGCATTGTGTTTTTCAGGAAAATTTGAAGTAAAACATTAAAATTTCTCGTTTTTTACAATGAACCAGCCTGGGCATAAAATGTGGGTCACGGCCGAATCCTCAAACAGCATCCGAATTGGGCCGCCTAATGGGGGTTTCATCCGCTGCTACGAGACATCGCATAGACCTCCTGACCAAACTGGACCTGTTTAACATCGGCCCTCCGGCAGGGAATCATCAAGCACAGAGATACCCGGATTAAGTTGTGGTTAAGCCCCTGGTAAAGTGCTTTGGAGTAGCGCATACGAGGCTGTGCCGATGGGGGTTAGCGCTTCTAAGCTCAGGATATGGATTGAATAAATCGTCCCCTGAGGCGGCCAGGAAGAGCGTTCTTTTAAAAAAGGCCGTCAATGCCCTTCGCCCCTTATCATTTTGAGACCGTGTTCCATGATCGGGAGGAGCATTTTCGTGCAGAGCCGTGCCGCCTTAACGGAACCGGGGAAATTAACAATAATCGTATTCTTTTTCATTCCCGCATATCCCCGGGAGAGCATGGCGAGAGGGGTCTCCTCATAGGAGCGGGCCCGTAAAATCTCGGCCAGGCCCGGAAGAGCCAGGTCGCAGTATCTTTCCGTTGCCTCCGGGGTAATATCGCGGGGTGAGATGCCTGTCCCCCCGGTGGTCAAGATATAATCGGCCCCCGCACTTCTTTTAAAGGCGGCGGTGATCTCATCACTGTCATCCGGGACTATGATCCTGTTGATTTCCGCCTGCGGGTAGCGCCCTCTTACCATTTTCTCTATTTCAGGACCGGATAGGTCCTCGTATACTCCCCGGGCCGCCCGGTCAGAGATCGTAATAACAGTCACTTTCACAACTGATCTCACCTCCCCTCATGACCCTGGCGAAGATGCCTTTCCTGGGCATGACACAGTCCCCGACCGCCTGAAAAATGGCACAGCCGCGGTGGCATTCCTTTCCTATCTGGGTTATTTCCAGAAGCACTTCTCCGAGATGCAGTCTGGTTCCGACGGGAAGAGCACTCAAATTAATTCCCTCGGTGGTGATATTTTCGGCAAAATCGCCGTATCTCAATTCGATCCCCTTTTTGCGCATGGTTTCTATATCCTCATTGGCCAGCAGGGAAACCTGGCGGTGCCAGTTACCGGCATGGGCATCGCCTTCGATGCCGTGATTATCGATGAGAACCGCTTTCCGGCCGGGTTTCTTCTGTTCTCCCTTTTTGGCGGAGATGTTGATAGACAGTATCTTGAATTTCTTCTTCATAGCCGTCCTCAATCCGTTTCCTGTTTGGTTTTTTCCAGCAGGCGGATTTCGGAAATCTCAATGGTCTTATCAACGGCCTTGCACATGTCGTAAATCGTCAGCGCTGCTATGGAGACGGCGGTGAGCGCTTCCATTTCTATGCCGGTCTTATCCGTGCAGACGGCAAAGGATCGAATCTCAATAGCATCGGCCAGGACCTTGAAATCCAGATCGATCTGGTCGATGCTGATATTGTGGCAGAGAGGAATCAACTCTGAGGTCTTCTTGGCCCCGCCGATGGCGGCGATCTTGGCCACCGTGAGCACATCCCCCTTTTTTATCAGGTTTTCCCTGATCAACTTAATCGTTTCTTTCTTGAGGTTTACCCTGCCGTGGGCAGAGGCGGTCCGTTTCACCTGCGGCTTAGCGGAAACATCGACCATGACCGCCTTTCCCTTTTTATCTAAATGAGTAAAGCCCATCTTTCAGCCTCCAATCTCCATCATGTTCCGATTCAGACAGACGGAACCTTTCTCCGGTTTATTCTCGATAGTCTCCCGCAGGCCGGCTTCGATATTTTCCGGATCCAACTTGATCTCCTTATCGGAATGCAGACAGGATTTTAATTGTCCGTCCGCCAGTAAGCGGATCCGATTGCATTCCCGGCACTTCGGCGGGCGCTCGAAACAATAATCGTTCAATTTTTCCTCATTCAAGGAGTAATGATTGATCAATTGGAGCTTGAAGCCTTTCTCCAGGCAGAAAGCCCGCATATTTTCAATTTCACCCTCCGCCATGTCATTGAGAACAACCATATTAATTTTTACCGGGAAACTCTCTCTGAGTGCAGCCTCTATCCCTCTCAACACAAACCGGATATCTCCGAGGCGGGTAAGGGCTCGGTAATGAACAGGATCCAGGGTGTCAATGGAGATATTCACGCTGTCCAGGCCGGCTTTTTTCAGCTCCCGGGCATATTTTTCCAACAGCACCCCGTTGGTAGTCATGGCCAGATGCTCTACTCCATTGATCGATTTGATCATGCGGACCAGGTCCACAATCCCTTTTTTAACCAGCGGCTCACCGCCGGTCAAACGTATTTTTTTGAGGCCCAGCCCGACACCTACCCTTACAACCTCTGCAATCTGCTCCAGGCTCAAAAACTCTTCATGCTTTCTTAATGCAACCCCTTCCTCCGGCAGGCAGTAGGTACAGCGGAGATTGCATTTATCGGTGAGGGAGATGCGCAGGTAATCAATTTCTCGATCAAATTTGTCTAACATCCAGTTCCGTGCCCTCCTTCAGCTCATTATTTCCGACTTCGATTCGAATCAATCCGTTCGTTTCCCCCAGGGCGTTCAAATGAGCCGATCCGTGATATTTTATCGGATAGATCTCTCCATTGATCACCTTTACCGGCCGGTATTCCACCCGTTCGGAATCCCGGCGGCTGATCGGGGCGGTCAGCCTGGCCCTTATTATATCCGGCTCGTAAGATAAGCCCATCCAGCGGTAAAGAAAAAGTTTCACGAACACTTCAAAAATTATAAAGGTGGAAACGGGGTTTCCGGGAAGCCCGAACACATACTTGTTCTCTCTCTGGGCAAACAGGGTCGGTTTTCCCGGCTTAACGGCCATTTTGTGGAAAAGAATCCGGATTCCGTTTTCCTTCAACACCCGGGGGACGAAATCATACACACCCATGGAGACTCCGCCGGTCAGTAAAACGACATCGCAATTATTTAGGGCGGTAAGAATCGCTCTCTGAAGCGAGTCCGGATCATCCAGCACGGAACCGTAATACCGGGGCTCACAGCCTGCGGCGACCGCCTGGGCGCATAATTGCAAGCCGTTGCTGTTGTAGATCTCCCCCGGTTCGAGCTCCTCGCCCGGGTCCTTCAGCTCTGAGCCGGTGGCAATAATACCCATTAAAGGAGGCCTGGCAACCTTGATTTCGGCGATGCCCAGGCCGGCCAGGACCCCGATATCTTGAGGTTTTATTATCTTTGGCTCCATCACGCATTCCCCGATCTTGAGATTCTCAGCCTTTTTGATTACATTCAAGTAGGGCTCCGGCACGATCACGGTGACGGCGCCGTTCTTTTCTTCCGTATATTCCACGCGGATTACCTTATCCGCTCCTGCCGGCATCATGGCCCCGGTCATGATCTTGATGCATTCTCCCGGGTGGACCTTTTCGACCGGGACGTCTCCGGCCGCTATCGAATCAATTAGGCGAAAACATTTTGAAGAATCGGCGGAATGAACGGCGTAGCCGTCCATCGCGGCTTTGGAAAAGGGCGGGTAGTCCACCTTCGAATAGACCTTTTCCGCCAGGACTCTCCCCAAGGCATCGAGGATGGGAATTTCTTCCCCTTCCGGCCGGTGGTCGATATTCCGGATCATCTCCATTGCTTTATCCGGATGAAGCATAAACCCTCCTTTTCAAGCCTTCCTCAAAGCAGTCTAATATAATCTGATCGCCGAGGCTTTAAATGTTACATGAAATTCTTTTCCCAATCCAACCTCTAAGCTCTCCAAAGAATACCCGGTGATATACGCTTCCACCCGGAAGCCGCAGTCCAATCCAACCCGGTACATATGGTTCACTCTATTAATTTCCTTTACCGGTCCTTTAAACCTGTTCTGCGCGCTGGTTTGAATCCGGGCCTTTGAGAGTATAACATCATCCAGCGGAAGCACGGCAGTGGTGAACTCGCCTGCCTGGGCCGGGCAGCGCAGAGCCCGGGTACCGGTTTGAAAATAGGTGAACTTGCCGTCCTCTTCTGCAACCCTTCCCTTGAAGATGTTTACCTCATTCGGCACAACCTTCCCCTCTTCCAGGCCTATCAACCGGTCGCATAGGCGGTAGGCGAAGCCGGGGTTATGGGTGCTCAAGATAACCGTTATTCCCAACTGCGCCAGTTTCAGGATTAATGCTTCGATCAATCCTATCGAGCCCGGGTCCACATTGGCGGTAGGCTCATCCAGTAATAGAAGTCCCGGTTCCAGGACCAGGGCGCGGGCCATCGCCACCCGCTGTTTCTCGCCTATTGAGAGCTCACCGCTCCTTCGATGCTCGAACCCCTCAAGGCCGAGCAGGGCCAGCTTCTCCGCCACTTTCCGGCGCATGATTCTACCGGGCGTTTTCCGGATTTTCAAGCCGTAGGCCACATTCTGATAAACCGTACCGCCGAATAAATAGGGATTCTGATGGACCAGGACGGATTCACTGCGGACCAGCGAATAATCGTCATTATTGATCGGCCGGTTTCGATAGAGAATCACCCCGGCTCCCGGCTGCAGGAGCCCGTTTAAGAGCTTTAAGAGAGTGGTCTTGCCCGAGCCGTTCCCGCCCGCGAAAACTGTTATCCGGCCGGCCTCAAGATCGAGGGCGTCTATCTCTATTACATTTCGACTCTTATAGGCGAAGCGAAGATTCCGAATTGAAAAGAGGGGGCTACTTTTCATGCCTGACCGCCCAGTGGAGGAAGAAGTTTACTGTAAAAGCGATTCCCATCAGAATGATTCCCAAAGCCAGTCCCGTCTCGAACTCCCCTTTGCTCGTTTCCAGGGCAATGGCGGTGGTTATCGTCCGGGTGTACCAGCGGATATTCCCCCCCAGCATCATCGAAACACCCACCTCTCCTACCACCCGGCCAAAACCGGCCAGAACCGCGGATAGGATGGCTATTTTCGCCTCCCTGATCGTCATCCAGAAAATATCGCGGCCGGAAGCGCCTAAGGTAACAAGGGTCTCTGGCAGCCTGCGGTCCATTTTACTCAAGCCCCCATAAACCATAGAGGCCACAATAGGAAAAGAGAGGATGGCCTGCCCGATGATGATCGCCCCGGGGGTAAAAAGCAAGCCGAGATTCCCCAGGGGCCCCGAGCGGGATAAGAAGGAATAGACAAGCAGGCCGATCACCACGGTCGGCAGGGCCATCAGGCTGTTGAGAACAACGATAACCATCCTCTTTCCGAAAAAGTCTTTCAGGCCCAGGAGCACGCCGAAGGGAAAACTGAGCAAGGAAGAAATAACGATGGAAAGCCCGGCGAATTTCAGGGAAGTCAGGGCTATGAAATAGACTTCCCGGTCGCCTGAGAAAATCAGCTTGATCGCCCTGCTAAAAGCTTGAACCATCCTTTTCACCGTCCTGTATCAGGGTAAAACAGGGGCTCCCCGTTTTTCCTGAAATTCCCGATGATCCCCTGACCTTCTTTGGAGGTAATCCAATCTATAAACAACATGGCGCCAGAATAATTCACGTGGGGATGCCTGGCCGGGTTAACGGCGATGATACCGTAAGGATTGAAAAGGCTCGGATCGCCTTCCACCATCACCTCCAGTCGGACCTTCCCTTTCAGGGCCAGGTAAGTCCCCCGGTCCGCCATGGTATAGGCCCGCATATCATTCGCCATGGTGATCACGGCGCCCATCCCCTGCCCGGCTTCCTTATACCACCGCCCTTTAGGTTTCAGGCCTGCCCCTTCCCAAAGATCTTTTTCCTTTTTATGGGTGCCTGAATCGTCGCCGCGGGAGATAAAGCCGGCCCCGGAGGCGGCGATTTTCTTCAACGCTGCCGCTGCGGAGCTCAATCCCCGGATGCCGGCCGGGTCATCTGCCGGACCTAAAATAACGAAATCATTGTGCATCACGTCGCGACGGTTTACTCCGCAGCCCTGGTCCACGAAAAGGCCTTCAGCCTGGCGGGCGTGCACCAGCACCAGGTCTACATCCCCGTTTTCCCCCAGGCGGAGCGCTTTCCCGGTTCCCACCGCAATCACATCGACCCTGATCCCGGTCTTTCTTTCAAAAGGCGGGACCAGTTCTGCAAGGAGACCGCTGTTTTCAGTACTGGTGGTAGTTGCCAGTTTCAGGCGGTTCGATTGGGCCGGCAGGATAGATGCTGCTGCGCAGAGGATGATTAAGAGGATGACAGCTTGTTTCATTTTACCTCCAAAAGCGATTTTGAAGGCAAGAAAGAAGGATGCCGGAATCACTTTCTCGCCTTTCCAATACGGGAGGCATGCTCGTTTCCAAACATACCCTGTCGGTAAAGTGCCGTACCGAAAGGGTTAGGCAGCTTTACTCGGCGAAACATCCGCTAGAATTCAATATCAGCTAAACCGTAAGTTCTATCGGCTTAATTGTCAAGGGTTCTTTTTTGTGGGATGAAAAAGATGATCCTTGCCAAATAAAAAACCCCTGCTATACTGTTCGGATGTACGTCTTAATTTCCTTTATTCTGGCGATTCTCCCCTCCCTTTTCCTGGTGCGCTACTATTACAAACAGGACAGGCTAAAACCGGAGCCGAAAGGCCTGATCATAAAGATATTTCTGTTGGGGATCGCAGGCACCTTTCCAGCCATTATCCTCGAATTGGTGATCAGCGGCCTGGGAGGTCTGTTCAGCCGGTCTCCTCTTTTGTCCGTTTTTTTTAAAGCTTTCCTGGTCGCTGCCCTGGTTGAAGAGGTCATCAAACTCCAGATCGTTAAAATATTTGCCTACAATAACGTGCATTTTGACGAGGTGATGGACGGCATAGTCTATCTGGTCGTGGCCAGTTTGGGTTTTGCCTGTATGGAGAATATTCTCTTCGTGACCGGCGGCGGTTTAAGGGTGGCCCTTATGAGGGCCTTTACCTCCGTGCCGCTGCACGCGATTGCTTCCGGAATCATGGGTTATTATGTAGGCAAAGCAAAGCTGGCCGGAAGGAAAGAGGAGGAAAGCTCTCTCATCTACAAGGGCTTAATGATAGCGATCCTGGTTCCGGTACCTATGATTTATTACTATTTCTTTTCCCTTTTTATGGCCTTGTGCCCGCCTTAGGTATTATCCCCCTGCTCGTCTGGGGATTCTCTTTTCTAAAAAGAAAGATCAAATTGGCAATCGCTGAAGACGTGCGGGAAGGAAGGACCAGGCCGCCTGTTTCAAGCAGCCGAGGCGAAAAGCCCTCAGGTTGATCTCTAGAATTTCCTCTCCCTTGGAGGCAAAAAGGTCCCGAATGGCCTGCTCCAGGGCCTGGGTCTTAACCGGGAGCCCTGCGGCTGCAGCGCCTACCATGACCATGTTGGTGGCCCGGGTTGAACCCGCTTCTTTAGCCAGTCCCTGGGCATCGACCAGCCGCTGTCTCGTCAGGCTCTTTATTCTATCAAGCAGCCCATCCAATTCCGGGTAGTCTGAAATATTGCGGACCGGGTTTGTCGAGGTTACCAGCACTCCATCCGGAGAAAGGTATTTAACATACCTCAAGCTCTCAAGAGGCTCCATGGCGAGGACCATGGCGGCGGTACCCTCGGCGATCAGATCGCTTGAGACCGGTTGATCGGAAAGGCGTAAATGAGACATCACGGCCCCGCCCCGCTGAGACATGCCGTGGACTTCCGACTGTTTGACAAAAAGCCTCTCCCGCACAGCTCCCCCGGCAATAACGGCAGCCACGGATAGTACTCCCTGGCCGCCTACACCGGCCAGGATAATATCGTATTTCATTTTTCCACTCCAGCTTTCTTTATTTTAGCGGTTTCGATACATTCCCGGACCGAAATGATCACCGATAACCCGGAATATTCAAGCTCCTTCCTTATCAAAACGGCGTTTTCTTCGATCTTACTCCTTCTCGCCTCGATTATCTTAACATGATCAAGGTCAACACCCGTTCCCTTTACAACTTTTTCGAGCTGGAAGGAAGGAAGCACCGTGGCCTGCCCACCCGTCATTCCCACCGCCTCGTTATCCATAATCACGACGGTCATATCCGTATCGGCGGCGGAAGCATCGACCAGGGGCGAAATCCCGGAATGCAGGAAGGTACTGTCTCCGATCACGGCGACAGCCGGCCTGTAACCCGCTTCCGAGGCGCCCTTGGCGATCCCGATCGAGGCCCCCATGCAGACCAAGGTTTCGCCCATCGAATGGGGAGGCAGAACACCTAAAGCGTAGCAGCCGATATCGGAGGTAACCACCCTCCTTTCAAAACTCTCCAGGGCCTTCTTCATGGCCGCAAAGGTATCTGTATGTGGGCAGCCCAGACAGAGTTGGGGCGGCCGGGCGGGTAGTTTCTCACTCTCAAGCTTAAAGACCCTCCTTTTTCCCAATCCCAGAACCGCCCTGACATTATCGGGATTAAGCTCCCCTGCTTCAGGGACATCCCCGCTTTCCTTGCCAACGATCGGAAGGGCCGGGGGCAGCACGCCCCGCAGTTTCCGCTCCAGGAAAGCATACCCTTCCTCGAGGATCACGATTTTCCGGACCCGGTCGGCAAGCTTCCTGATCTTAGCAACCGGAAGTGGATAAGCACCGATATGCAGGTGTGAGGGCTTAACCTGCATCTCCGGTAGATTCTCTTCATAGTAATTTTCCGCCAGGCCCGTAGTGATCACTCCGTACTCGGTAAAATCCTCGTTTAATTCCAGGCAGTTATGCGGCGAGACCTCGCTGAAATCAAGAAGCTCTTTCTGGCGCCCGAGGAGTTTCTCCCACCTGATCCTGGCCAGGGCGGGAAGCAGCATCCAGGTCTTTGCATCTTCAACCTTGTGCAGGGGCTTCTCCGGCTCAGCCTCCCCTACCCGCACCGGGGCCCTGGAGTGGGCCAGGCGGGTTACCAGCCTGACCATCACCGGGATCTGGAAGCGCTCTGAAAGCTCGAAGGCTTCCCGGGTCATCTCGTAAACCTCCTGCTGGTTTGCCGGTTCCAGGCAAATGATGCGGGCAAAATCCGCGTAGAAGCGGCTGTCCTGCTCGTTCTGGGAGCTGTGCATCCCCGGGTCATCGGCAACGGCCAGGACCAGCCCCCCGTTTATGGCCAGAAGGGCGGAATTGATAAAAGGATCGGCCGCCACGTTCAGCCCGACATGTTTCATGGTAACCAGGGCGCGCCGGCCCACAAACGAGACGCCCAAAGCTTCCTCATAGGCGGTCTTCTCATTGCAGCACCAGGCCGCCTTCGGTCTTCCTTCTTTTTTTGCATACTCCTGAATAAATTCCATGATCTCAGTGGAGGGAGTCCCCGGGTATCCATAGGCCACAGATATTCCCGAGTGAATGGCGGCAATTGCCAGGGCTTCATCTCCCAATAATACCATTTCCGACATGTTAATCTCCTTCTAAGACTTTCCATTTTGAGCCTTTCCTGCGAGTCGACCGGCCGGTTGATTTTACCACTCTTTCACCCGTAATGCCAGGAATTGAAACCGGCCTATACAATCTCTTCCTATGACAACACTTACAATTCGTGCCTCAGCACTAAACCGGCTTCCTGCCGAAAATGTCAAGAAAACGTTTCCGGAAACCGGAAGGCCAAAAGTACATCATTCACATTAAAGAACTGAAATTTGCCCTGGTGGATTCAACCATTTTTATTTATTATCAAGACAGGGCCATGATACAGGCTTTAAAGGAGGCACAGGCATGTCTGAGACAAGGACGCCCTACTTTATCAATCCGGCGGATGCTCCGAAGCTCAATCAGATGCCGGGACTTGAAACAACCATTATAACGGGTCTTCATGGCGAAAAGATGATGATGGTACTCAGCGCAACGCTGCCGGGTCATACTGTCCCGATGCATGCTCATCCCCACGAACAGATCGGCATGATATATGCCGGAAAAGCCGTTTTACGCATCGGGAAAGAGGAGCAAACCGTGGAGAAAGGGGATTTCTATTGCATTCCCGCCAATGTCTCCCATGGAGATACCTGTCTCGGCAATGAACCTTTCGTGATGCTGGACATTTTCTACCCGGGTCGGGAAGACTTTATTGAGAAGCTGAAACAGGGGTCAGGAGATTAGCCGGGGGCTCACCCTTTTTTCGGTTCAGATTCGAATCAACTTTTCATAATTTATTTTCAAAAAGCTCTCTATCACCATATCGGCGGAGGATAAGTCCTGATTACCGGAATTAGGATTTTTAAAGCCGAGGCATTTCATTCCTGCCGATTTAGCGGCTTCTATTCCATTCCTGGAATCTTCGATTACCAGACAATCTTCCGGCTTTACCCCTGCTAAAGAGGCGGCATGGAAAAAGATATCCGGGTCCGGCTTACCGTATTCCACCTCCTCTCCGCTCACTATCTCACTAAAATATTGTCTAAGCCTCAACCTCTCAAGGATTAGGCCAATTCTATTAAGCGGAGCAGAGGAAGCCAAAACAAGTTTTATTTTGTTATTAGATAATTCCTCAATTAAATCTTTTATACCGGGGATCGATTTAATTTTATCCGGATAAAAGAAATTATGATCAAGCCGGCTTCTGTCGAACCGGACCAACTCTTCAACCGATTGTTCAAGATTATACTTTCTCTTTATGCGCTCCCACATATCTCTTCCGGTTATTCCTACAAAAGAATGATGTTCTTCATCGGAAATGGATAGCCCAAGCTCACGGAAGAGCATATTTTCTCTCTCAAAATGAATAGGTTCGCTGTCAATTATCACCCCATCCATATCAAATATCACTGCTCTTAACAATCAAGTACCTCCTGTTTTAAACTGTGCTTAAGCCCCTGATCTCCCGGTTAGTTGAACCAGCAACGCCCCTATTCCGGCCAGGATCATTCCGATAATCTCTTTCATGGTAAGCTTTTCACCCAGGAAAAGCCAGGCCAGCAGGGCTATTTGGATGAGCATGGTGCCGTTGATGATGCTCGACTTCGTCGCCAAAAGGGTACGCAGGGTCTGATTCCACAGGGTAAAGGCAAAGGCAGTATTCACAACGGCCAACCAGCCGATGATTGCCCAATGGCGAAAATCGAGACGGGGAAAGTCCTGGACAGATAACCCGGTGACCATGAGCAAGACGGCGCC
>CAZERV010000053.1:17838-22119 GCA_964514815.1 uncultured Spirochaetaceae bacterium
CGAGACGGGGAAAGTCCTGGACAGATAACCCGGTGACCATGAGCAAGACGGCGCCCACTCCCATACTCACCGCCGTCACAGAAACCGGCGGGAGGTTTCTGCTGCGGTTGATCCGCCGCCCCAGGATAGAGGAACCGGCGATGGCCAGGACCCCTATAGACACGATAAGTATACCTGTCACCTGGCCGGCCGGGAGATAATACAGGCCCAGGAAAGACGCTCCTTGTGTTATCGCATAGAACAACAGCCCGAGGAGAACCAGGCGCAGCCAGGAGCCCCAGGAAAGCTCTTTAAGGCGAAGCAGGGAAGCGGGTCGCAGGGCAAAAGGAAGCAGGCAGAGGAAAGCCAGGCCGTAACGCAATCCGGCAAAGGTCAAGGCCGGAATGTCCTCCAGTCCTATCTTTATTAGTACGTAGGAAGAGGACCAGAGAAATGTAACCAGCAAACCTTTGAGCGCTGCTGTGTGGTCCTGGAAATTAGTCCGAGGCACTTTTTCTCCATTTCGGCTATAGCCGTATTTTCACTCCAGACCTTAATTAAGCAACGATCACCCGCCGCAGATCGCAGAAATTTCCACCGGGACATCTTTGGGAAGCCGGCTCACTTCTACGCACTCCCGGGCAGGCAAAATATTGCCGAAGAACTCCCCGTAAACCGTATTTAACACATTGAAATCACCCATGTTTTTTAAGAAGCAGGTGCATTTCAAAACATTATCAAGGGTCATACCGGCGGCCTCGATTACGGCCTTAAGATTTGCTAATACCCTCCTTGCCTGATCGGATATGTTTCCGGCAACCAGGTTGCCGGTCTCGGGGTCCAGCGGGATTTGCCCGGAAACGAAGAGAAGATTTCCGTATTTTACAGCCTGGGAATACGGTCCAACCGCCTTAGGCGCTTTCTCAGTTTCAATAAGCTCTCGCATTTCATTCTCCTTGCCTAATTATTTGCATTTTGAGCGAACTCAATTTTACTCTATTTCAGCCAATTGTAAACTGCCTGACTTGAGACTCTTAAATGGTTCTGAATGTTTTGGCCTAACCGCCTGATCGACAGGCTGTACTGTCCGGAGGGCTCAATGGGCTGTTTGAGCCGGACAATCGCTTCATCTCGAGAACCTCCGGCCAGAACATGGCGGCTAAAGCCTCGCGGCTTTGGCTGCGCTTGCTCATGGCCAGATAGGCGGGAATAATGCACAAAGTTAAAGAAACTCAAATGAAATTCAGAGAAGTAGATATCTCAAAAATGGAGTTTGACCTCAGATCCCGGGATGAAATTCCAAAACTTCTTATGGGACTGCAATATATTTATTGTACTCCTGGAATACGCCATGAGGTTTCTCAAATCAATAATTTCGCTAATTAGTTTATTTTGATCCATTTTAATCCTCATATTTGACAAAATTTGAGGAATTGTTATACTAATAATATGAGAATTCCAAGGATATACGATGATTTGGAGCGATACCTCAGACCGAATAAAGTTCTGGTGTTATACGGGCCAAGGCAGGTAGGGAAAACCACTATATTAAAAGGTTTTCTGGAATCAACACCTTTGAAATACCGGCTCGATTCCGGTGATGACATCAGAATACAGGAGATATTAAGTTCCCGAAACTTTGTCTGGATTCGGGAGTATTCCCAGGGCTATGAACTGGTGGCGATTGATGAAGCGCAAAAAATTCCTTATATCGGCGAAAGTTTAAAGATCATGGTGGATAACCTGCCGGGCATTCAAATCGTTGTCACCGGTTCTTCTTCCTTCGAGCTTGCCGGGCAGATAGGCGAACCGCTTACCGGCAGAAAGATCACTCTCATCCTGTATCCAGTAGCTCAACTTGAACTCAAAGATCTTTACAATCCTTTCGACCTGAAAGGAAATCTCGAAGAATACCTTATTTTCGGCGGATATCCTGAAGTGACTGCAGCGACTAATAGAGAAGAGAAAATACAAATCATTAATGAGATTACCGGATCATATCTTCTAAAAGATATTCTTGAGTTGAAAAAAATCAAAAGCTCAAAAATTCTGCTTGACCTTCTCCGGCTTCTGTCGTTTCAACTCGGAAACCAGGTATCATTAAGAGAATTGGCTGGACAACTCGGTATTGATTACAAAACAGTGGCCCGCTATATAGATATCCTGGAAAAAGGTTTTGTACTCTATAATCTTCGCGGATTCAGCCGGAATTTGAGGAAAGAAATAACCAAGAAAAGCAAATATTATTTCTATGATAACGGTATCAGAAATGCAATTATCTCCAATTTCAATCCACTTAGCCTTAGGAATGACGCGGGTATGCTGTGGGAAAATTTCCTGGTCATGGAGCGTATGAAAAAACAATCCTATTCAAATATTTATGCCAACAATTATTTCTGGCGGACCTGGGATCAAAAGGAGATCGACTTTATTGAAGAGCGAGAAGGGAAATTATTTGGCTTTGAGTTCAAATGGGGCAAGAAACGAGTTAAGATGCCGAAGGAGTGGATTGGGACTTATCCGGAAGCCGAGTTTTTGGTCATCGATAAGGAAAACTATCTGAATTTTATTGCTTGAATTGATGTAAAAGGCTGGGATCAGGTACCAGACGGCATCCTTTTAAACTATAAGCTTTCAGAGCACCGAAATCAGGTCAGAGAGTGCGGCAGAATCTTCCCCCGCTGCAAATCTAGCGGGCTGAATGGCTATCTGCGCACCGATGACCAGGGAATCCGGCCTCAAGCCAATCAATCCCTGCCCGCACAGCCCCGCAGGCCGGCATGAGACTGGCTTCGGCTATGTCGGTCAATAGCCTGGCCATCTTTGAAGCGGCACGATGAGATAATAGTACTTCGTAGTAACTACTTCGACTCCAGGGCCTTAATCCTTCTTCTCATCTCGAGATCGTTTATCATGGCCCCCAGCTTGATCATGATCGTATCCACTGCGCCGTTCCAGTGAGTCCAGTCTGGGCCCATCATGCTCGCGCCCATCCTCCACCTCCGGCCGTCGTGGTGCCAGATGAGGTAGTGAAGAATTTCAGGCGTCTCATCGATCGGGTTGTCCTTGCTGATAAGTCCTTCTTCATAGGCACTGGCGAGCAGACTGTCCGTATAGTCCCAAACCTTGTTATAATCGCTCACCACCTTATCAAATTCGACAAAGTAGCCGTTGGTCCAATTGCTAGAATGGCATTCGTTGCAGACCGCTTTCATTTCACTGCGGCCCTTTTGAGCCTGCTGCAGATCCGGTACTCTCTCGAGCACGAAATCGACCTCATCGGGTCCCTTCCACTGGGGCACTGATTTCTTTGGCTGGAGTTCCCAGAAGAGACGGCTGCCAACATCATGAGTGCTCTTCACCGCAGCGCCGAAGCCGCTCATATGGCAGGTAGCGCAGGTAGGCGCGTCTATATCTTCCGGCCCCCATTGGCCTACCGGTTTGGACCAGTTCCATTCATCACCGCTGGTGGCATAGATATTTCCGTGTTTCGATTCCTCATATATTTCATATTGGGGATGGTCCGGGCCCAGGTGGCATTGACCGCAGGACTCGGGCTTACGGGCCTCTTCGACACTGAACTTGTGCCTCGAATGGCAATAGGTGCAGGAGCCGAGACTCCCATCCGTATTTATCCGGCCAACCCCGGCGTTCGGCCAGCCCTTAAGCTTGCCGTCATCTTCCACGATCAGAAAGGAGCCATGGCATTCAATACATCCCAGGTTGACATTATTATGGTTGTAAGCCGGATCATCCAGGAAGCCGATCTTCTTAAGCACCCCGCTGTCCGGGAAAAGAGGAGTCAGAGCGGTCTTGGCCATCTTTTCAGGATCAAGCTTCTTTGCCGTTTCCTGGCTGAAAGGATCGAGTCCCATTGACCTGGCCCTGGCGTAGTATGGTTTCAGGGGGCCGAAGAAACTGCTCCAGGCATGCTTGGTTCTGGCATTTTCGGCCACTTCTTTTGGATGGCAGCTTTCACAGTACCTGGGAGAAGGAACAGCGGTTACTTGAAAGCCGTTGTGGCTGAATGCGGATGGATCGTTCTTATTTGCCTCATGACAGGCATAACAATCAATCTTAACATCACTGTGCTTGCTCAGCTCCCAGGTTTCTACGATCCCCGGAGTCTGGGACCGGTGACAGATAACACAGGCCGAGTCCGAACTTACCTCCCTTTCCCGCCTGGAATTCCTGTTGACCCTCGGTAAAACCCAGAAAGCCTGAGAGACAGAAGATAAACACTAATGTAGTTTTCCAGGTCCTCATTTATTCCTCCTTTACTGATATTAAAATTATATAGGC
>CAZERV010000054.1:0-22114 GCA_964514815.1 uncultured Spirochaetaceae bacterium
CCTGTTTCTGATGGCGGGCTTTGCGATGATGAGTTTTAAAGGAGTAAGCACTATGAAAGATTTAAGGAATATAAGAATTGTTATTAAGTCTGTGGATAACAGAAAAGGAGAGCATATAGCCTATTACCAATCTGCTCTAATGCAGGCTACTTTCTCTGTTTATATCAACGACAACATATTCGGAGCTCTGGCTCTGCATAAGTTTGCTGAGATGATTTCATCAATTGTTACACGAAACAGCTAATTCGGCATCTTTCTAACGAGTTTGAGTCCGCTCGTAAGGGCTTATGTCCTGGTGGGAAAGGAGATAGGGTAAGGCCTGAGAGTTGAGAGAATGGCAGGTAATGTATGGCACATGTAAAGCTATTAACGACACTGAAGGTCTCTGATGACCTATTTTGCCCCCAAAGAAGCATAATTTCGGGCCGATTTGTGGGCGTTCTTGAGCTACGATATGGTGGTGTCATAAAAGACTTGACATTACATCCCCCTTCGTCTATCATTAGCCTTAAGGGGAGGGGGCTGATGAATGAGAGAGAGCAAAAGCATCAGGTCCTCAAGCAGGCAAGAGCTCTGAACGCTCATCCGGAGCGAGTCCGCGCGCCGCTGTTCACAGATCATCCTTTCTTCGATCCCGAGGACAGGGCTCAGGTCAAGTATGAGATGCTCAGAGTTCGCGAGGTCGATGGGGTCTTGATCACCGAAGCCTGCCGGCTCTACGGCTTCACCCGCGAGAGCTACCGCCACATACTCGCGCGTTTCCGCCGGGAAGGGATCAAGGGGCTTTTCGAGCGCAAGCGCGGACGCCGTGGGCCGCTTAAGGCCACAGCTCGGGTACGGGAGTTTATCCACGCAGAGCGCCGGCGGCAGGCGGAGCTGTCGGCCGAGGATCTAATCGAGCGCTGTCGAAAGGAGCTGGGGGTAGTACTGAGTCGCAGGACCGTCTTCAGGATCCTGGAGGCCGAGGACGAGAGTAAAAAAAAACCGAAATCGAAACGAAGGGGCGGCCGATGAGAGCAAAGCTTTCTTTCAGTGCGCCGCAGCGGCCGGGCAGCTCTATGAACGGCTGCGGCTGGCCGCGCTTTGCGGCTCTGATACCGGTGATTTCCCGAGGTGGGGAATGACGATGCTTGTGCCCGGATACTCAGCGATAGGCGGCCGGCTGTGGACCGTCAGGCGAGTGCGGGCCTCTATGCGTTCAGGAGAGGTCTCGGTGAAGGAGCTTCTGTGTGAGCTCGGGGTACTGAGGGGCCTCTCGGGATATACGGTAGTGACAGAGAGGAGAGAGGCAGTCTTATGAGTGTCGCTATCTATGCCAGGGTCAGCAGTGATAGACAGAGGGAGGAAGGCACGATCGCCAGCCAGGTGCAGCAGCTGATGGATTTTGCTGCCGACCAGGGGCAGTGCCCTGAGGAGCGTCACATCTATCTCGATGACGGCAGGAGCGGGTACTACCTCGACAGGCCCGGGCTGGATGCGCTACGGGACGCGGCTCGAGACGGTTTAGTTGACACCGTCCTGGTCCAGGACCCGGACCGTCTCTCACGCAAGTATGCCTACCAGGTGCTGCTGTTGGAGGAGTTTGCCAGGTGGCAGGTGACGGTGCGGTTTCTCAGATCCCCGCCGGCCTAAAGCCCCGAGCAGCGGCTGTTGGTCCAGATGCAGGGGGGTGATCGCTGAGTACGAGCGGGCCAGGATTACCGAGCGCACCAGGAGGGGCAGGCTGTTTTTGGCACGGCAGGGACGGCCGGTCAGTGGACGGGTGCCCTACGGTTACAGACGCGTTCGACCCGACAGAGATCAACCGCCGTCGATGGAAGTGGACCTGCAGACAGCGGAAATCGTACGACAGATCTTCCACTGGTACGCAATCGACGGACTCAGCGACCGTCAGATCGCCGTGCACCTGACGAATATGGATACCCCGCCACGCAGACGGCATGGCCACACCTATTGGCATCCGGGTAGCGTGCGAACCATCCTGATGAATGATGCCTACCTCGGCACCTGGTATGCCAATCGCTACAAGAATGAGTCCCGTGGGGGCCGTATGAGCCCACGGCAGGTCAGGAGGCCAAGGGATCAGTGGATACCGATACCGATCCCCGCTTTGATCAGCCCGGAGCTATTCTCCAAGGCTCAGCAGATCAGAGAGAGCGGCATCCACAAAGGGCCGCGCTCTTTGAAGAACCCCGAGTCGCATTTGCTCAGACGACTGGTGGTCTGCGGCCACTGCAATCGGAAAATGAACGCTGTGATCAGCCACCGCGGGCGCCACCTCTACTACTGGTGCCGAGGAAGCGATCCGCAATATGTCAGACCTCGCCGCTCGTATTGCCCCCATCCCACGATAGCCGCCCGGCAACTGGATGAGCTTCTCTGGTCGGACGTGGTCTCCCTGCTGCAGGATCCGCAGCTGCTGCTGGCTGCCTGGCGGGAACAGCACCAGATCCCGGCCGACGGCAGTCTCACCGCGGAGCAGATCAAAGGGATTAAACGTCAGACACGGGACGGCGAAAGGCAGCTCGAGCGTCTTCTCGATGCATATCAGAGTGGCGTGATCGAGCTTGAAGAGCTGACCTCCCGTCGTCATACTATAGAGCAGAGGCTGGAGAATGCCCAAAGCAAGCTCGAGGAGCTGTCCCGGCGGACCGAACCCGGACTCTCACTTCGCGATCTGGAGAGAAACATCGAGGAGATCTGTCGTCGCCTGTCCGGACAACTGAAAGGCATGGGTATGAGAAGGAGAATCAAGCTGTGCCACGACCTCATCGACAAGGTCGTGGTGAAGAACCACGACATCCAGATCTACTACAAACTGCCCGTGTCAGGTAATTATCGCAAAGAATCAAATCATGGAAATGATCCGAATAAGTTATGGAAAGAATTATAAAACCGATAGAGTAGATTTTGTATTCTCAGATGATCTAATAAACTTTGAGAATAAAGCTGTTTTAGATGTAGTGGCTGGCGTTAAGGCTTTCTGCGCATAGAATAGTATGTGGGCAAATCTTCTCTCTCCCCCTCTGAGCGCCCCAAAGACCCGGCCTCCCTGCCAGGTCTTTGGGGCTTATTGTAGCAACTGGCATATCCGAGGGCTACAGGACGTAGCCCGAGGAAGGCCACAAAAAGAGTTTTTACTGTAGCAGAAAAAGGTGACAGTATTACGGTCTCGTCAACGATGATTTTTCACTTATTTGGATCCCAGTTTACATTCACTCCAAATTCATTGTTGAAGCGCAGCGAAACTGTGCTCTCTTCCCCCATGGAGGATCGCAGGATTCCTTTGTATCTTCCTCCCACACGGACATTATCGATTGTGGAAGTGATACTCAAACCAAAGGTTTGAGTAGTTTGAGTTTTCTCCTGGTTCTGGTATAGATCAAAAACACTCTGGAAGGAGGGGATGATTTTAAGCTTGTCCAGGGGTTTGAAGGTAATATTTGTCTTGGCTAAAAGGCTGGTAAAATCTTTGGGATTATCTTCGGAATCAAGCTCATCGTAGAAGGTCAACTTAGACCAGAAGCCGGTGTACCACTTGATCCGGTCGGTGATCTCCCAGGCAATATCAGGATTCAAGTAGAAATAGGAGTAACTGCCGGACTGGCGAAAATACTCTTTGCGGGACACGGCGGTGTAGAGATTGGTTGTTACCTCATCGCTCCATTGCTCCTTGATCCTTAAGGTAACTTTATGCCTTTGGGAATAAGGCTCTATTTCTTCCTCTTCCCCTTCTTCCGGCTTGATCTCCTCACTTCCCATCCCAGTCCGCCATCATATCGCAGGAAGAACACGGAAAGTTTGATCTCCTGCGCCAGACAGATAAGAGGCAGGAGGATCAGCACGATGATAAGGACTATCTGGTATTTCATACGCTTATCCCTTTCTGCTTTACCATCTTGCCCACAGCATAAGAACCGAAATGATAAATGCCGTTTGCTTCCAGGAAGACACCAATTACAAGGATGATAAACCTTCCCCAGTCATAGGGTTGAACCGACAGGGTCTTCCAGAGAGCAAACAGGATCGACACAACAGCGGAGATGATCAGGGCTGTCATCCCGTCTGCTCGGAGCCACTTTTTAGTGGCCTGGGTGATGGGTACAACGATTGCAGCCAGGACGATGATATCTGTAATTAATTCAGGTGTGAGCATACTTACCTCCCGATTTGTTTTTTAACCTGCCTTATATTGTATTGATATTCCAGGAGGATGCGAGGAAATAAGATATATGGTAAGATTTGATTTACAGGATTGCAGGAGGCAAAGATGGATATAAAAAAAACTGTAAAGGATTGTGCTGTGGAGATCATATGTAAAGAAGGAGATAAGCTTACAAACAAACAAATTGCAGCTAAAGTACGTGGTTTGATGAATTCTAATACATCTGAAAAATCAATTGCTTGGTATAAGAACAAGATAAACAGAAACATTATAAAAGTAGATAAGACGAACTGTAAATGGCTTAATAAGGGTCGGCAAATGCTCAAAGAGATCTCATACGAAAACTTAGATGAATTTAACTATGCAAATGAAGCAGAGCATTTTGTTTATGAATATGAGAAAAAAAAGGGCCGAAAACCGGTAAAAGTCAGGGATGCAAAGGGTTATGATTTTGATAGCGACGGAATACATATTGAAGTCAAAGGAAAGAAGAAAAAAAACACTGGATGGTTACAACTAACCTCGAACGAGACAGAAACACTACTAAAGGATCCAAGCTATCATCTTTATTTAGTGGAAGGTGATTTTGAAAAATCTCCAAATGACATTGATCTCTACATCATCCCTCAGCAAGAACTTCTAACGATGGCTCAATTAAAGATACATGCCCGTTTAACCCAATTGTCCAATAAGACGAAAAGGATGAGGTGGCTATCTAATATTACTTAAGTGCATTAATTGTGTAGGAGTGAAATTCACGCTCAATAGCAAAGACCGCACTATGGGCTATTTTCCCAACCGTCGAAAGTGCACAATGACGAATTTTTTAAGGGTCGATAATGTGCACTTCGGCGAAATCACATATCGGCTAACGCAACATTAGGCAACTTTATGCATCATCAAGAACGTGATGTTTCCGAAAAAACTCCGCAACTTCAGCTTTATGAAACTTCCCTTCACAACAGCTAATACGATTTTCTCAAACTCTTCTTCATCAGCTTCAATTTCAACGCCATTCAGTGACAGAAACACCAGAGATGCTACTGCCCCTGTCCGTTTATTGCCGTCAATAAATGGGTGATTCTGTATTATGTGGAAAAGATAAGCAGCAGCCATCTCAAAGAGGTCCATGTGCAGAAAACGGCCACCGAATCCGGCTGCGGGCATAGCCAAAGCAGACTGCAGGAGGCCTATATCTCGAATACCTGGATGCCCACCGTATCGCTCAATCTGATCGTGGTGTATCTCAATAACTTCACCTAAACTGAGAAATACGGGATCGTCAACAATCATTCAGCCAAGTGCTTCAGCGCATGCCCGTACTTCCTGTTCGTCGATTCGAGAGCCTTCTTAAACTTATCTCGATGTACGTCGTCTCGCACGGGTGAAATCACAAGAACCTGCCCATCAGTTGAGACTTCTAGCGGTGTATCTGCATCGATCTTGAGTAGATTGAGCACTGCTCTGTCTATAACAATTGCCAGGCTATTGCCATGTTTGGTCAGTTTTTTAATCATGTTTTTACCTTAAAGCGATAAACCAATGTACCTCCAATGTATAACCATATTGTTTCATGCGTCAAGATATTGTAACACTTTTTCATCAACCCACACCCATTGTGGGGAATCGTCAGTTGATACTAATCCTTAAGGTTTTCCCTAGAGCATTAGCTACTTTGTCTAAAGTTGATAGCCGAATATCTTCAGCATGGTTCTCAAGTCTGGAAATAGCACTTTTCGTTGTGTTAATAGCGTTAGCTAATTCTGCTTGAGTTAATCCACAGGATTCTCTAGCCTCTCTAAGCATAACCCCTATTTTGAAACGTTCATATCCTTCGTCGTAACCTTCAGCAAATCTGGGATCTATTTTTTTTCTATTGTCGATGTATCTATCTAAATCATCCATTTTGTTTCCTCCTGAAATAATCATTTTTATAAGTTTCAGCGGTTTTAATCTCCTTTTTAGGTGTTTTCTGTGATTTCTTCACAATACCATGGGTCAATACTATCACCCTACCCATATCAAAAAAACAAAAAAGCCTATAGATATTCTAGCCAAACTGTATTCTGCATTCCCAAATATCATCGCTTCCATGTAGTTTCTTTAAATATATAGTTGGCACTTTTTCTGTTTCCCTAATCAAATCTAAAACCCAGGTAACTTTCTGAACTACTTTCCCTGGTAAAGAGTCTAAAAACTCTTCAGCAGGACATTTTCCTTCTGCTGTTTTATAGAATATGATGGTTCTTCCCACACTAATAAGTTCACATATTCGTGAACAAAAATCAAGTATATTTTCTGATGATGTTAGCTAAACTGCTTGTCCTATATTCTCTATATTGGGATTTTTAAAGTACCCCTCAAGATTAAACTTAGGTTTGTTTCGATTCTTTAAGCATGACATAATACTAATTGATATTTTCCGCCAAACTGCACAACATTAGCCGAGTTTCACCGAAAGCGTGGCCCGATTTTGTATTTCCCCAGCACCGGTCACTTCGCATAGATTTCCCGGCCCCCCTGGCGCCCAAAAGCCCGTCGTCCATGACGGGGCCTTTGGGCTTATTGTAGCACCTGGCAGACCCGAGGGCTACAGGAGGTAGCCCGAAGGAGGCCCCAAGGACAGTTTGCAGGTAGCAAAAGAGTCGGCTTGTACAGTATTCTGAATCGGCATGTATGAGCGTTGCTTGTTTGTATATCAACCTGGACTAAGGAGCAGTGCCAGTCGAATCACCACCGGCTGAGGAATGTAGTTTGTGATCCTACCCTGAAAGCTTATCAGGGGTCCATCACCCTGTTTGATAAAAGAGTGCTCCCGGATGAGTTCAGAGAGGAGATCAAGCGCCGAACAGAAGGTGCCTTGATAGCATTATAAATGATGCTATGATGTTTCCCGGAGGTTAAAATGAGGACAACACTGACTCTGGATGAAGATGTTGCTCAAAATGCTAAAGCGTTGGCAGGTTATAAACGCATTTATCAGGATAAGCACAACTCCGAGAGTTTTTCACCGGCCTTTGAGCATTACCTTGGCTGTTACGCAAGTCCAAAGCTGGATTCCATGTCAGCGTTAATGCCGACCCTAACCAGTATGGTGAGATTTCACTAAATCCATCAAATTCCGGAATATATCAACTCATAATTAATTGTGGTGAAACCCAAGTATTTCTTATTAATCCTTGACTTGAAGCATCGATCGTATTAATTTATATCAGGATATCTTGATATAGTAATGCATGTGAGTGCCGTAACCTTTTTTAAAGCCCTGGCCGATGAGACCCGCCTCAGAATACTCAATCTCGTCCTTTTCCGGGAGTTTAACGTCAACGAGCTGGTCAATATCCTGAATATGGGCCAGTCGAGAATATCCAGGCACCTGAAAATACTCACCGACAGCGGCCTGCTCGCCGCCAGGCGGGACGGGCTGTGGGTCTTCTACCGCACCGAAAACGAGGACCGGGCAAAGAAGTTCATCGATTCAATTTCCTTTCTCTTCCTGGTAAATGAAAAGTGCAAAGACGATCTGGTCAGGGCCGGGGAAGTCCTTAAGACCGGCCGGCAGGAAGCGAAACGCTTCTTCGATGAGTTGTCTTCGGACTGGGAGGCTTTAAAGCGCGGCATGATCGGGAAGCTCGACCTGGGCGCCGAGATTGCAGAGCGCCTGCAAGAGTGCAATATCGCGGTCGATCTCGGCTGCGGCACGGGCGATCTGCTGCCCGCCCTCTTGAAAAAGGCGAACACCGTTATCGGGGTGGACAGCTCTCCTAGAATGCTCGAGAAAGCCCGCCGCCGCTTCGCCGGGAACGGCGAAAAAATCCAGTTGAGGATCGGGGAGCTGGAGCACCTCCCTTTGAGCAATGAAGAGGCGGACTGTGCGCTCATCATCCTGGTTCTTCACCACCTGCCCTCCCCGGTCGCCGGCATCCTGGAAGCCAGGCGGGTCTTAGGAAATAAGGGCCGGCTGATTGTCGTTGATTTTACCAAGCATAGGGATGAATCTATGCGCAGCCGTTACGGAGACCGCTGGCTCGGCTTCAGCCGGGCGGAGATGGAAGACTGGCTCAAAGAGGCGGATTTTAAGATTGATGAGAATGTAGAGTTCCCCATAAAGGGGAATCTAACCATAGCCTTATACCTGGCTACGAAGGTATAAAACATTTAACGAATCAGGAGGAGAAAATGGCTGTTAAAGAAGTCGATCTTGATCTGAAGTATAAGGTCGCGGATATCGGCCTGGCCGATTGGGGAAGAAAAGAAATAGAGCTGGCCGAGAAAGAAATGCCGGGACTGATGGCCATCCGGGAGAAATATGGCCTCCAAAAGCCTCTGAAGGGGCTAAAAGTCATGGGCAGCCTGCACATGACGATCCAGACTGCGGTCTTGATCGAGACCCTGGAAGAGTTGGGCGCGGGTGTCCGCTGGGCTTCCTGCAATATTTTTTCTACCCAGGACCACGCTGCAGCAGCAATCGCTGTAGCCGGCTCGACTGCGGTTTTTGCCTGGAAAGGGGAAAGTCTCGAAGATTACTGGTGGTGCACGGAGCAGGCCCTGAGCTGGCCGGACGTTTCCGGACCGGACCTGATTGTCGATGACGGCGGAGATGCTACGCTATTTGTCCACCAGGGAGTAAAAGTTGAAAAAGACCCCTCTCTGCTCGATAAGAGCTACGATAACCGGGAGTTCCAGGTCATTATGGACAGGCTCAAGGAGAGTCATAAGAAAAATCCCCGGTGCTGGACAGAGGCGGCTTCCCGCATCCGCGGCGTCTCCGAAGAGACGACCACCGGTGTGCACCGGCTCTATCAGATGCAGGAAGAGGGCAAGCTGCTCTTTCCTGCCATTAATGTCAACGATTCGGTCACAAAATCGAAATTCGACAACCTGTACGGCTGCCGGGAATCGCTGGCGGACGGGATCAAGCGCGCCACCGACATCATGATAGCCGGCAAGATGGTGGTGATCTGCGGGTACGGCGATGTTGGCAAGGGCTGCGCCCAATCGATGCGGGGATTCGGCGCCCGGGTAATGGTCACGGAAGTTGACCCAATCTGCGCTCTTCAGGCCGCCATGGAGGGATACGAAGTAATTACCATGGAAGAGGCGGCCCCGGCCGGCGACATCTTCGTGACCGCCACCGGTTGTTACAATGTCATCCGGGGCGAGCACATGGAAAGGATGAAGGACGGCGCCATTGTCTGCAACATCGGCCACTTCGATAGTGAGATCGAAATGACCTACCTGGAGAGCACCCCGGAATGCAGGAAAGAGAACATCAAGCCCCAGGTTGATCGCTGGACCTTGAAATCCGGCCGAACCATCATCGTTCTGGCCGAGGGAAGACTGGTCAATCTGGGCTGTGCCACCGGCCACCCGAGCTTCGTCATGAGCAGCAGCTTTACCAACCAGTGCCTGGCCCAGGTGGACCTGGCCCAAAAGAAGCTGGAAAAGAGGGTCTACATCCTTCCGAAAGAACTTGATGAGGAAGTGGCCAGGCTGCACCTGGCCCATCTGGGGGTAAAGCTCACCAGGCTGACTCCGAAACAGGCCGAATACCTGGGTGTAAAGGTAGATGGACCATTCAAGCCTCATCATTACCGATATTAATAAGGGGAGGAAAGATGGAGCAGTCGAATAACGGCGCGATTTCCTGGGTCGTGACCGTAGATATGGGTCTGGGACATCAACGGGCCGTTCACCCCCTGGCCCACCTGGCCGAGGGAGGGATCCTGACTATAGGAGCGGAATCTACCGGTGACCCGGATGAACGGAAACTCTGGAGGAGGATGCGCAATACCTATGAGTTCCTCTCCAGGGTCAGGTCAATTCCGGTGGTCGGGAAACCCCTCTTCGGCCTGCTGGATGCCGTTCAAAACATTCCGCCGTTCTACCCGATCAGCGATATGTCCAACCCCTCCTTCCAGGTAAAGCTGATCAGCTCTTTCATCGACAGGGGGTTGTGCCGGGGTATGCTCGAACGGATCAAGGACAAGCCCCTCCCCCTGGTCGCATCCTACCCGGTTCCGGCCCTGGCAGCCGATAAAAACGGCTACGGCCTGATCTACTGCATTATCTGCGATGCGGAAATCAGCCGAGCCTGGGTCGCCGAAAATCCCCATAGCAGCCGGATCAAGTACCTGGCTCCCTGCGGGCGGGCGGTGATGCGCCTGAGAAGCTACGGGGTCCCGGATGAGCGGATCTTTCTCACCGGGTTTCCCTTCCCCCGGGAAGTCCTGGGCGGAAAAAACCTGGATATCCTGAGAAGCGATATGGCCCAAAGACTCTTCTACCTGGACCCGAATAACCGATTCTGGCCCCTTCACGATAGGAACATATCTCACTTCCTGGGCCGGGGCAACTGCCGCCCCAGGGGCGAGAGGAAATTGACCATCACTTATGCGGTAGGAGGCGCCGGCGCCCAGAAGGAAATCGGGTATCAGCTGGCCCAAAGCCTCCGGAATAAAATAAGGGAGGGGGAAATCCGGCTCAACCTGGTGGCAGGCGTTCGGGAAGATGTAAAAGATTATTTTGAAGAGTTAAAGTCCGAGCTGTTTCCCGGCTCCCCGAACCTGCGCATCATTTACAGTCCCGGCAAAGATGCCTATTTTCAAGAGTTTTCCCGGGTCATCCGGGAAACCGATCTGCTTTGGACCAAGCCGAGTGAGCTTTCTTTTTACTGTGGATTGGGGATTCCGATCATTATTTCCCCGCCTATCGGCGCCCAGGAAGTATATAACAAGAAGTGGCTGCTGGAAGTACAGGCCGGTATTCCCATGGAGGACCCTAAGTACACGGACCAGTGGCTCCTGGACCTCCTCTACGAAGGAAGGCTGGCGGAATCCGCCTGGGACGGTTTTCTCAAGGCCAGAAAATACGGCACCTATAAGATCGAGGAAATCCTGGAAACGGGGACCATGGCCAGGGAGACATCACCTTTAAAGCGTTGACATTAATAAGCAATTTGTCGAAAATAAGAACATGAGTATAGCCGGTTCTACTACTTGAAGGAGGGATCAATGGCAAAAAAAAAGAAAATGAGAATTGCAACCTACCTCATAGATAAGGGCCTGCTCACGGTTGAGCAGGCCCAGGAAGTCATGACGGAACAGGAAAAGAAAGGCGGCGGTTTAAAAGATCGCTTCGGCAGGATTGCCGTGAATAAAGGCTATATCACCGAGAAAGCTTTAAACAAGGCCGTTACAGACAAAGAGAGAGAAGAAGCCGGACTGTAACCGGAACGTAGTCAATCGGTATTAATTATTCCTCAGCTTTGATCCCGAAGTAATTTTCGGCATTCGTGTAACAGATGTCCTGAACGATCTTCCCCAGGAAAGCAGTATCGGCGGGCAGCTCCCCGTTCTCCACCTCCGTTCCGATCAGGTTGCAGAGCAGGCGGCGGAAATACTCATGCCGCGGATAGGAGAGAAAACTTCTTGAGTCTGTCAGCATGCCGATAAAAGTGGAGAGCAGGCCTATATTAGAAAAGGCGTTCAAATGTCTCTCCATACCGTCCTTCTGGTCGTTGAACCACCAGGCCGAGCCGAGCTGCATCTTCCCGCGTACCGTTCCTTCCTGGAAACTGCCTATTATGGCGGCGACCATCTCAAAGTCCCGGGGATTGATCGGATAGAGAATTGTTTTAGCCAGCTTGTTTCGGCTGTCCAGCCGGTCCAGAAAACGGACCAGGGGCCTGGCCAGCTCAAAATCACCGCTGGAATCGAAACCGGAATCGGGACCTAGTCTTTGGAACATCCGGGAGTTATTATTGCGCAGCGCTCCCAGGTGAAGCTGCTGGGTCCAGCCTTTATCCGCATTCATTAAAGCCAGCTCAAATAAAACGGCTGATTTGAACTTAAGAATCTCTCCGGCTTCGAGCCTTCCTCCCCCCCGGACGGTCTTAAAAATCGAGGCTAACGCATGCTCCGTATAATCTTCCGCATAAGGCGCCTCAAGGCCGTGATCGGAGATGCGGCAGCCGGCCCGGTGAAAGAAATCATGGCGTTTCTTAATCGCTTCAAGAAATGAGGAAAAATCTTTGATCTCCAGGCCGGATGCTTCTGCCAGCTTTTCGATCCAGCCGTTGAAAAGCGCCGGTTTATCCACTGCCAGGGCCTTATCCGGCCTGAAGGCGGGAAGCACCTTAATGCTGAATACCGGATCGTCCCTGATGGCCTGGTGGTATTCCAGGCTGTCTGCCGGGTCGTCGGTGGTGCAGATGACCCTGACATCATTCTTAAGCATCAGGGTCCGGGCCCGAAAGCCCTCGGTCTGCAAGAGCTCATTGCAGCGGTCATAGATTTCCCGGGCCGTCTCGGCGCCCAAAAGCCGGTCGGTTATCCCAAAGGGATTCTTCAGCTCCATGTGAGTCCAGTGATAGAGCGGGTTGCGAATAGTATAGGGGACCATGCGTGCCCAGGCGACAAACTTTTCATAGTCCGAGGCGTCTCCGGTTATCAGGCGCTCTTCGATTCCGAAGGCCCGCATGGCCCGCCATTTATAGTGGTCCCCCTCGAGCCAGATCCGGGTGAGGTTGGCAAAGCGTTTATTTTCTGCGATCTCCCGGACGGGAAGGTGGCAGTGATAATCAAAGATGGGCATCTTCCTCGCATACTCGTGATAAAGCTTCCGGGAGGTCTCCGTGTGCAGTAAAAAGTCTTCATTTAAGAAATTATTTGCCATGTTCTACTCCCAAATGCTTCAGATGGCGCCCGATATGTTCCTCCAGGGACAGCCAGTAATCTTCCAGATGTTTCTCCAGGGCCTGAAAGAATGGTTTCCCGAAGGAAGGATCTCTCAAGAGCTCGCCGTAGGTAATATGGATCAACTGCCTGGCATCGGGATTAGTGAAGAGGCCGGGAAGCTTCTCATCCGGCACTTCGGATAGGGCGGGAATATTGTCCAGGTTCGTGGTCACGTGATAATAACGGGCGGCTTTGGCAAAGGATTTCAAGGCCTGTCCATGGAGCTTCCGATACATTCCGGGCTCCCTGCGGGCAATCACCTTCATCGCCTCGAGCCAGTTAGTCCCTGCTGTCTTTAGGTGGAAGCTGCCTTCAGAGCATCTGCCGATAATCGGAAAAACCCTAAACTTGTCGCTTCCCGAATGAACGGAAATCCGGTAGCCGAATTTCCTGGCCAGGGCGGCATGGCTACGAAAGGAGCGCTCGAATGCCTCGGCATCTCCGATGTAATCGATACCCTTTTGAAACTCTCCTACAAAGCGCGGGGCCAGGGAGGTGAGGCGGATATCGTCCAGCTCCATGGCGACAAAGGCGTGCGCCTGGGGGGCCGTGGGCGTGGATGTCTCATCAACGGACAGCTCAAAATCGAAGCTTCCTTCCCCTTTCACTTCCACGCCCGCCCGGTACAGCCTCCTCGCCCGGTCTATCGCTTCCCCGTAGATGAGCACTATTCGGGCAAGCTCTTCTTTCAGAAAGGTGATCGCCTCTCCCGTATCGAGCTCGAGCCTCATCTCCAGGTACTTTTTTTCGATCCTCCTGCGGTAACTTTCATCCAGCGCCCGGAAGGCCTTCATGACCTCGGTAATCTCTTTCCGGCCGTATTCCTCATTGATATAATCCGAGACGTCGGCAGTGATCATGGTAAAGCCGGCTTCAAGCGCCTTTTTGACCCATTCCTCGGTCTTCAGGTGGTCCCCGTCGGCTCCCCAGGACCCGGTATAGCCCTCCTGAAAGACCGCCCAGGTCGATGAGTCCAGCACCTCTTCATAGCTCCTCCCGGTCAGGTCAAGCTCACGGACCGACTGCTGGGCCAGGACCGGGGCCGCCTTATAGTGCTTAACGGTCCGGATATGTCCCGCGCCGGCCAGGCCCAGGCGGTCTCCGAGCCCGATGGTTACCTTCATACCGCTTAAGGCCGAAGGCCCGGTAAAGGGCAGTGCCCGGCGGAGCCGTTCGGCGTTGCGGTGGCTGAGCGGACAAAACCAGGCCGTATATTTTCCGCCGGCCGGAAACCTCTTCTTCCCTTCAAAGCCCTCCCCCGCTTTTTCCTTCCCGAATATCCCCAGGACCCGCTTCCCGTTTATCCTGAGCAGGAGGCAGGCCGCCCCTTCCGTTTTCTGCAGGGAAGAGAAAAAGGCCAGGGATTCTAAGCCGGCCGAGCCTTCAAGCTCGCTCTTAAGCCCCTCTTCGCCGAGAAGACCCCTCTCCTCCGCCTCTTTCAACCACTTATCTATTTCGGCATCGGTAAGCTGCATGACTTTCCTCCTTTAATCGCGCTCAAGCCTGTGCAGGATCTCGCCCGCTTCGTCCACAAAGAGAATGCCTTCCTCTTCCCTTCCCTGATAATCTTCCGGGCGGATTTCCTCAGGGCTCATATAGCCCAGGTTTATCTTTCGGCACTTATCTTCCGGAATGGAGGTAGCCAGAATGACCTCGATTCTTGGTCTCTCGATTCCGTTTTCATAAGTACCCAGTCCCTTCACATGGGTGGAATGGGCCAGGACTCCCCTGGGCACGTCCTTAAACCGGTCCATCCGGCCCAGAAAATAGTCCCTGACATGGTAGCCCACCCGTTCCAGGTATTTTCCCCAACTGCGTGAGACCTCGGAAACCTGGGGAGCATATATTATCAGCCGGCCCCCTTCCGCCACCACCGGCTCCAGCTTGTACATGACCTTTCCGGCGGTCCAGATTTCGTCATACATTGAAGGCGCCCTGCCCAAAACGGTGTGAAAGGCTTTCTTCTTGTAGACCACGTGGACTCGGGCGGATAGATCTGCGGCCCCGGACCAGGCCTCTTCCGGGCTTCCCACAAAAAGCCCGGCCAGCTCGTTTCCCGGTTTCACCACCATGGAGATACAGTGCCTGGGCACTTTTACCATGGCGGCGGCCCGGTTTATCGCTTCCCTGGCCGGGGTATCCTTATACCCTATGGTCTTAAAGCAGGTAATGACCGCCCCCAGCCAGTGAAAGAAGTGCAGGAAGTCCCCCCCGGAAATCCCCGGAAAGAGATATTTGTTGCCCCCGGAAAAACCTACCACCTCATGGGGGAAAACGGGGCCCAAAACCAGGAGAAGATCGTACTCGAAGACGGCCCTGTTTATATCCACTTCAACGGTCTCCCGGAAAAGCCCGCCCGTTAATTCTTCGATCTCCTCTTCCTTGAACCGGCCTACTTTAACGAAGGTGTCGGGCCGGTCCCAGCGGTGATTGAGAAAACGGCTGCCGGCAAACTCTTTTCTCCGCTCTTCGGCATTTATTCCGTAGAGGGAAAGGATCCGGCTTTCCGTCAGAGGCTGGTGAGTTCCCAGCGCGACCATGAAATCGAGCCGGGAGGCCCGCGCTCCGATAGCCTCCTTAACGGCCCGGACCATCATGGGCAGGGGGCAGGTCCTGGTGGCATCGGGGGTCAATACCAGGACCTTTTTACCGGTCACCAGGTAATCCGGGGTGCCTTCAAGAATTTTATCCTTTACCTCTCTACCGGAGACCATGTAGACTCCTATTTCCAGGGTGGTATTTCGGGCAGAAGCTTTTCAAAATCTTCTATCAACCCGGCCTCATACTCTCCGGCATAGGTCCCGCTCAAAAACTTGTCCAAAGCCTCGCTTAAGAAATGCTCCCAGGATTCTTCTTCCCGGCCCGGCCTGACCGGGTAAAAGAGGGCATTGACATGCCTGGCCGCGTTCAGGTCGCCAGGGGCATCCCCGATCATCAATATCTTTTCCGGATCGTATTTCCCTCCTGCGGCCAGCTCCAGGTGCTCCTTCTTATTACCCAGCTCCTGGCCGGCGATTACCCGGACATACCCGTCGATTCCATGCTCCATCCATTCCCGCTTGAGAGCCTCGCCCGGAGTGCCGGAAACGACGATCATATCCGCTTTTACGTCCAGCCTTTCCAGGGCCTCCCGCACCCCGGGGAAGGGAGGGACCCCGCTCACCATCTCGGCGATGCCGGCGTTTACCGCCTCCGACCACTGTAAAGCCCGGATCAGCACGGGATCCGGATTACGCTCGATCTCCGCCTTCAAGGCGGGATTCCCCAAAGAGCTCTCTCTTTCCACCCATTTCCGCAGAGCCGGCACCTCCGGAACCCGGACTGCGGACCTCTGCACCTCGGGTCTACCTTTAAGCAGGTCAAATACCTTGAGCAGGGCCGGAAAGCGGTTTACGCCCCGCCATTTGGAATAAAGGTTGATAAACTCGGCCGCTTCCCGCACATATTTGGAAACAGGCTGAAGCTTCCAGCACCTGATAATATTGGGAATGAAGCATTCCTTGTGTTTCAGCTCCATGGTCGGAAAGACACAGCCGTCCGAGTCTATTCCGACAAAGAACTCTCGCCCAGGCTTCAAATTTTTAAGGCTTTCTTTACCGAGCATCTTCTCTCCTTTCTCGCTCAAATATTATGAATCAGGTAGCCGCCATCCACCGGGATCGAGATACCGGTGACAAAACCGGAAGCCTTATCGCCGGCTAGAAAGAGAACCGCCCCGGCCAGCTCGGAAACTTCCCCGAACCTGCCGAAAGGGGTATGATCGATGATGGCCCTGCCCCTTTCGGTGAGCTCACCGGTTTCTTCATTCTTGATCAGGAGAGCCTTATTCTGCTTGCCGATAAAGAAGCCCGGCGCAATGGCATTGACCCGGATTCCCCGGGGGGCGAGCTCCTTGGCTGCAGCCTGGGTAAGGTTTAAGACTCCCGCCTTGGCCGCATCGTAAGCCCATACCCCGGAGAGGGGCAGGTAAGAGGCCATGGAGGCGATATTGATTATAGAGCCCTTTATCCCTTTCCCGATCCAATGGGCGGCGATCACCTTGGTAGGAACCATCAGGCCGGCGACCAGGTTGAGCTTGAGAACGAACTCGAACTGCTCCATGTCGGTCTCGACCAGGGAAGATTTCCCCCTGTTGCCGCCCACCCCATTGATCAGGATTTGAAACGGCCCGAAGGCTTCCTCGGTTCTCCTGATCGCCTCACCGACCGCCGGCTCATCCCCGGTATCGACTTCGACACCCAAAAGTTTCTCCACCATTCCCGGTCCTGCTAAAGCTTCAAGCCTTTCGACAGCCCGGTCAATGGTTTCCCGGCGGTGCCCCCACAGGACCACCCTGGCCCCGGCTTTAAGGAGGGCTTCCGCCAGGGCGCCGGCTATCGCCCCGGCTCCGCCGGTAAGCACCGCGGTCTTTCCGGAAAGAGAAAACATCTCCTCAATATAACTCATATCTTGCTCCAATCCGTATGAAAACTTCCCTCTTTATCCACTCTCTCATAGGTATGGGCGCCGAAGTAATCCCGCTGGGCCTGGATCATATTGGCCGGAAGACGCTCGCTCCGGTAGGAATCGAAATAATTCAACGCGGAAGAGAAAGCCGGCACCGGCACTCCCATCTGGATGGAAGTGGCTACCACCTGCCGCCATCTGGACTGGCTTGAAGTGACGATCTCCTTAAAGTAGGGGTCTAAAAGGAGGTTTTTAAGCCCGGGGTCCCGCTTAAAAGCCTCTTTTATCCTGGCCAGGAATTTTGCCCGAATGATGCACCCGCCCCGCCAGATCATGGCGATCTCTCCCGGATTGAGATGCCAGCCGTATTCCGAAGCCGCAGCGTCCATCAGGGCAAACCCCTGGGCATAGGAACAGATCTTGGAGGCATAGAGGGCCTGCCTGATCGATTCGACAAACTCATGAGCATCTCCCTGGAAAGCGATTTCAGGGCCGGAAAGAATCGATGAGGCCTCAATCCGCTCTTCCTTGATCGCGGAAATGCAGCGGGCGAAAACCGCTTCGGCGATGGTGGGCGTGGCGAGACCCAGGTCCAGAGCGGACTGGCTGGTCCACTTTCCCGTGCCCTTCTGCCCCGCTTTATCGAGTATGATTTCCACTAAAGGCTGACCGGTCTCCGGGTCAACTTTTAAGAGAATGTCCGCCGTGATCTCAATGAGATAAGAGTCCAGCTCACCCCGGTTCCAACCTTTGAAAATCTCGTGCATCTCGGCATGACTCATATCTAAAGCCTCTTTCATCAGAGAATAAGCCTCGCTGATCAACTGCATGTCCCCGTACTCGATTCCATTATGGACCATTTTGACATAATGCCCGGCACCGCCGGCGCCGATATAGGTACAGCAGGGCTCCCCATCCACTTTGGCGGCGATGTCCCTGAAAATATGGCTTATCTGTTCGTAAGCGGCCCAATGTCCGCCCGGCATGAGGCTCGGTCCATGAAGGGCGCCTTCCTCGCCCCCGGACACCCCGGTGCCGATATAGAGAAGACCCCGCTCCTCCGCTTCCCCGGCTCTTCTGATCGTATCCAGGAAAAATGAATTTCCCCCGTCAATGAGAATATCCCCCTGATTCAAATGAGGCAGAAGCCGGCCGATCGTATCATCCACCGCCCGGCCGGCTTTCACCATGATCAAGATCTTCCTGGGGCTTTTGAGGTTGTCCACAAATTCTTTTATCGTGTAGCCGGGAATGATACTTTTTCCCCCGGAATGCTCGGAAATAAACTTCTTCGTTTTTTCTGCTGTCCTGTTGTAAACAGCTACAGTATAGCCCCTGCTCTCCATGTTGAGCGCCAAATTCTGTCCCATGACGGCCAGGCCGATAACGCCGATATCCGCTTTCATGTGCAGCTCCTTTTACCAGTTATTTAATCAAACCCTGCCGGGAAAGGTCCTTTCGATCGAGCACTAGAATGCTTCCGTCGGGCGCGCTTACATAGAGTTGTTCCCCGAAAAAAGAAAAGGCGCTGTCCCGATCGACCTCGAGTGCAGAGCCGGCGGCCAGACTCAGATTTTCATCGAATCTGCCCAGCTTAAAGCTTCCCCCCTCCTCCAGGACAGCATAAACAGACCCGGACTGGATCATGACAAAGCTATTGGGATAGATCGGCTCTTTGCTGCTCTTGACCGGGCGCAGGTTGTACGGATCGAGCAGCATCAGATGCGCCCTGGTAGCCTGATCCCCCTCATGAGCGATCACCAGGATCGTTTCCTTGAAAAAGTAGTACCGGCGCCCGCTTAAATGAGTGACCGGGGAGGTCACGTCGACGGTCCAGGAATTTGGGTCCAGGATCGAAAGGGTACTGGTCAGGCTACCGTCCCCGGCGGGTCTTCGAATCCTGGCGTAGTAAAGCTTATCGGAAAAAAACTGCGCGGCTGCCCCTGGCTCTACGGTTTTTTCTATGGCGGGCATCTCTTCCCGGGTCAGCTCATCCTTGATTATCTGCTCCCTCTCTTTTGAAATTTCACCTTCTTTCCCGGCTATTTCTTCTTGAGTTTTGGCCAGCTCCGCCTCCCTGTCCTTCAATTCTTCCTTCTTACCGGCAAGCTCCGCCTCCTGCGCTTTAAGCTCCTCTTCTTTTGCCTTGACAGCAGCTTCTTCTGCAGGAGCTTCAGTGTCCAATTTTGCTTTCTCTTCGGAAAGAAGCCGTTCCGCCTCTGCCACCCGGGCCTTTTCTTCTTCCAAGCGCTGCTTTTCCAACTCCGCTTCCGCCTTCTTCTCATCCACCTCCTTTTCCTTAAACTCCACCATTTCTTTCCGGTCTTCCAGACCCATATCTTCCTGCTTTCTCATCTCCTCAATAACCTTCTCTTCCGTTAGCTCGCTGGTGCTTAAAGCGCTGATTTCTCCTTTCGCAGCCTTTTCGGTCAAGGGAATCACCATCCTGGTTGCCCCGGGCCAGTCCGAATAGAGGGTGGAAATGCCGGCACTGCCGGCGGCCAGGTGGGAAAGAACCACGGACTTGTATTTTTCTGTAAAGAAGTCCATATCTCCCCGGAATACGGCGTTGTAAATAGTTGCAAACTCCGCCAGCAGCCGGGCATCTTCGTTGGAATAGCCGTAAGTGCCCTCAAGATAACCGGAGAGGATCCGCCGGACATTGTCGATGTGGTCCACCTTTGCATCCCGATCGATAGAAAAGATATCGGCATCGAGCTTCCCTTTTTCGGCCGGGTCCACGGCCCGAATAATGGAATATTTAAAAAGAAAAGTGCCCTTTGTCTTATCCTGCTCTAAGGCGCCGGCCAGGAGCCAGCCGACGGCCTTAATCTCTTCGGCGGTGTCTATCTTTTCATGTTTTCCTTCATAATTAATGAAAACGATCTCCCCTTTAATATTTTCTTTGAGCTCTTCGACATCCACCTCCAATGTTCCGATCGAAAAGACATTGACGAAAATAAAAAAACCCAGAACTAAAGCCCTGATCATTTTTCTCTCCTTTCTTGTTTTGAGGCAATGCCCAGAATATCAAGCGCCCTTTCTTTCACTCTATTCGAATAACGGCTCAGGGTGAGGCGGACCAAAACAGGATAAACGGAAGGATCCGAGAAGCGCCCGTCATGCTCGACAATCCTTCCCAGGGCAGCCAGGGCGGCCAGAACATACTGTTCCGCCCGGACGTTCTTCTCCAGCTCATAGACAATGGTTCGCACCATTTCTCCGTCCGGATCGGTTCCTATCCTGCCCAGGGCCTCCAGGGCAGTTGATTTTACCAGGACATCCTGGTCCCGGCGAATAACTTCGAGCAATATAACCTTTGAGCCTTCCGTGGCCAGGCTGCCCAGGATCCGACACGCCTCAATGCGCAGCGGCGGATAGTCGTTGACCAGCTCTCTATAACGGTAGGCCCGATGGGTTACTCCCTCGGAAGCCAGGTAGCCGAGGATTTCTTCGAGAGTTTGGGCATGGATCGCTAAAAAATCGGCGCCCGCCAGGTACTTTTCTATATCTTCTAAGGCGGTGGATTTCAATTCTATGGAATCGGAATAGGCCATCTCCTTTAAAATTAAGGCGGCAGGACTGTTCAGGTCTTTGAGACCGGTAAAGCGCCCGGTATGATGGGTGTCGTGAAGGTATAACGGCCAGGAACTTACGAAAGAGAAGTCCAGCCCCACGTTGAGCGCATAAAGGATCCAATCATCGGAGCCAAAATACAGGACCCCCTTCAGGCCCAAAGCGGGGATATTGACCTTCTCCCTGGCAGAAAAGGACCATTTTAACTTTCCCCGCGGCGAAACTGCGTATAGACGGCTGCCTTTGGTGCCCACGAAGATGGTGCCGTCTCCAGCCACGGCTGCAGCGCTTAAAATCTCTTCTCCCAGATAGAGGTCCCAGAGTTTTTCCCCCTGGGGGCTGATGGCGTAGAGCCGGCCGTTCCGGGCGCCCGCAATGATCGTCCCGTCCGAACCGAGCACAGGAGAAGCAGTCTGGGCGGGAATCGAATAAGTCCATAACACTATCCCCTCGGGAGATACCGCCTGGATACCAAAACTGTTTATATACAGGGTCCCATCCGCACCGATGGCAGGGGTCCCGGCCCGGCCCGATAATTCTACCTCCCATTTTTTTTCCCCGGAAGGTGAAAAAGCATGGAGCAGCCGATCGCTGGAACCGATATAGATGGTGCCTTCCGGGCCGATGGAAAGGCTCGATGAAATCTCAGCCTTCAGCCGGTACTGCCACCTGAGCCTGCCGGCAAAGCTGAGCGCATAGACTGTTCCCCCGCTGGTGGGCAGATAAATCGTTCCGTCGCTGCCCAGAGCCGGGCTCAAACAGTAACCCGTATCGGCACTGAAGCTCCAGCGAAGGAGGCCGTTGGGCGCCACTGCGAAGAACCTGCCAGATTCGGACCCGATATAAATCGTTCCGTCATAGCCGACAACCGGGCTGCCGGAGGGTTTGCCTTCGATCCTGAAGCTCCACTTCTTTTCTCCCGTAGGAAGCACAGCATAGAGGTTTCTGTCGGCCGAGGCGATATAGACTATACCCCTGTGATCGAGGGCCGGCTTGGCAAGTATCTTTCCCCCGGTTACAAATCTCCAGGAAAGATGGGGGATTCCGTCTTCCCGGGCTTTCAGCGGGGACAGGAAAAAGAGGCCGGTGAGCATAACAACCGCAATTTTGACTAAAACAGGTTTCATGCAAACCTATGATAAGGAACTCTGAACCGAAAAGCAAGTATCCCCTCCTACCCCCCTGCGGG
>CAZERV010000055.1:0-22080 GCA_964514815.1 uncultured Spirochaetaceae bacterium
TCCCCGCAGGGGGGTAGGGGTAGTGAAACCAACAACATTTTTGTCCATTGCGCCTTTGCCGCAATGGGAATAATTTGAGATAATAAGCTTGCAAAAAATGCATAATACATCAAAATGTAATCAGGAATACTGTGGAGGCATTAGATGACCAAAAGGGAATTTCTGGCCAAACTTGAAACTCTCCTGGCCGAGGCTCATACCGCCATTCTGGCCACAACGGACCAGAGCGGGAATCCCCATATGCGCTGGATGACGCCGACTTTTATCAAGGGGAAGCCTGGGGCAATCTATGCAGTCACTTCGTCTAATTTCGGCAAGGTAACGCAGCTCAAAACGCATCCCAATGTGGAATGGATGCTGCAGAGCCCGGCCCTGGACGTAATAATTTCGATCAAGGGTAAGATGAATTTATTGGATAATCCTTCCATACGTTCCGAGGTGTTGGAAGCGGTCGGTCCTTCCCTGAGGGTGTTTTGGAAAATCAATCAGGCTGAGCGCGACCTGCTTGTTTTGGAAACGATTATCGAGGAGACCACCTTTTACCTGCCGATGCAGGGCACAAAACAAACGATAAAGTATAACCGGGAGGATTTTTATGCCGGATGAGACAGCAACGCGCAAGAAAGCGAAAAATGGTAAGGATAAAGAATTTTTGAATGACCTTTTAAAGCAGATGCTGCTTATCCGTCGTTTTGAAGAGAAGGCCGCTCAAATGTACGGCCTCAGGCGCATCGGCGGTTTCTGCCACCTGTATATCGGCCAGGAAGCAGTAGCCGTGGGCTCGATAGCGGCGCTCGATTTGGCCGGGGATTATGTCCTTACCGGCTACCGGGACCACGGGCATGCCCTGGCCTGTGGGATGGACCCCAAAGTGCTGATGGCCGAGCTTTACGGAAAAGCCACCGGCTGCTCAAGGGGCAAGGGTGGGTCGATGCATCTTTTCGACACGAAAAAGAACATGCTGGGCGGGAACGGGATCGTGGGAAGCCACATTCCGGTCGCCACCGGGGTCGCCCTGAAGATCAAGTATAAGAAGGAAGACGGAGTTGTGCTTTGCTTCTTTGGCGACGGGGCTATCCACCAGGGAGCGTTTCATGAGAGCCTGAACCTGGCCAAGATCTGGAGGCTTCCGATCGTCTATATCTGCGAAAACAACCAGTACGGGATGGGGACCGATTTTCGCCGGGTATCCTCGGTAACGGATTTGTCCCTTCTTGGGGCTTCCTACGACATCCCGGGCAGGCAGGTGAACGGGATGGAGGTGCTGGAGGTGCATGGGGAGGTGAAGACGGCAGTTGAGCGGGCACGGAAAGAAAAAGAGCCGAGCTTTTTAGAGATCAAGACCTACCGCTATAAGGGGCACTCCATGAGTGATCCTGCCAGGTACAGAACCAGGGAAGAACTGGCGGAATACAAAGAGCAGGACCCGATCCTGATTTTAAAGAGACAGCTTACAGCTTCGAATGGAATCACCGAGGAAAAATTCAAGGCTTTGGATGAAGAATGCAAAGCCGTTTCCGAGGAGGCGGCCAGGTTTGCCGAGGAGAGTCCCGGGCCGGCGGTGGATACGATTTATGAAGATGTGCTTATTTGAGATGTTGATTTGAGGAGGGGGAATGCCTGTTATTACCTTTCGTGAAGCCCTGAGAATGGCCATGGATGAAGAAATGGCCAGGGATGAAAATGTCATCTTGCTCGGAGAAGAGGTTGCCCAGTATAACGGGGCCTATAAGGTAAGCCAGGGACTGCTGGATAAGTACGGGCCGGAGCGGGTAATCGACACACCCATCACGGAAGAGGGGTTCACAGGAGTCGGAATCGGGGCAGCGCTGGTGGGCCTGCGGCCGATAGTTGAATGGATGACCTTCAATTTTTCGGCCATGGCATTCGACCAGGTGCTGGATAATGCCGCTAAAATGCTTTCCATGTCCGGAGGTCAGTGCAGGGTCCCTATTGTTTTCCGGGGGCCTAACGGACCGGCGGAGTACCTGGCGGCTCAGCATTCCCAATCATTTCAGGCCTTCTACGCCCATATTCCGGGATTAAAGGTCGTTTTTCCATCCACTCCTTATGATGCAAAAGGAATATTGAAAACCGCTATCCGGGATGACAACCCGGTCATCTTTATGGAATCGGAATTGATGTATGCTTTTAAGGGGGAGGTGCCGGAAGAGGAATACCTGGTTCCCCTGGGGCAGGCTGAAATTGAGAGGCCTGGTAACGACCTGACCCTGGTAAGTTTCGGGAGCTCCATGCGACTGATCTTGGAAGCCGCGGAAGCGCTTGCTAAAGAGGGTGTGGCTGCGGAAGCCGTTGATCTGCGCACCATCAGGCCCCTGGATGAAGAAACTGTCTACACATCGGTAAAAAAGACAAATCGCTGTGTGGTTGTTGATAACGCCTGGCCTTTTGCCAGTGTAGGCTCACATGTATCCTGGCTGGTTTCTAAAAACTGTTTTGATCAGCTCGATGCCCCGGTCGAGCTGGTAGCCATGGAGGACGTTCCCATGCCTTATAATCATACTTTGGAGCTGGCTGTTCAACCCTCGGTGGAAAAGATTGTCGGGGCGGCCAGGAGGGTTCTTTACCTTTGAAGGGCTAGCCATAATAATAGGAGGCCGAACATGGCGGAAAATGTTTTGATGCTCGCCCTTTCTCCGACCATGGAGGAAGGAACGATCACTGTCTGGCATAAAAATGAGGGGGACTCGATATCGGAAGGGGATCTCCTCTGTGAAGTAGAAACGGATAAAGCCATCATGGAGTATGAATCGGCCAATGCAGGCACCATTCTAAAAATTCTGGTTAAAGAAGGAGAGCAGGCAAGGGTGGGAGTGGCGATTGCCATAGTCGGGGAGGCTGGCGAAGATGTCAGCGGATTGATCGCCGAGATAGCATATTTAGCAGAGAAAGCAGAGAAACCTGAGCCGGTTGGAGCTCCCGGGCGGCCGGGACCGGCCGTGGCCAAAGCGCCTTTGGAAATACAGGAGCGGACCGGGCGCATCAAGGCCTCGCCGTTGGCCCGCAGCCTGGCGGCAGAACATCGCCTCGACCTTCACCTGGTCCGGGGAAGCGGTCCGGGCGGCCGTATAGTGAAACGGGACCTGGAGGAGGCATTGTTGGCCTCCATGCCGCCTCCCGCTGCTCCGCCGCCTCCCGTGGGTCCTGCTGCAGAAACAGGCCCTGCTGCAGGGGTAGGCCTTCCAGGTCCGGCCGGGCCGCTAAGAGATGAAAGGGTTCCCCTGTCCGGCAAGCGAAAGGTCATAGCCGGCCGCCTGGCCGAATCGAAGTTTTCAGCCCCCCATTACTATTTAAAAATCGATGTGGTGGTAGACGGAATACTGGCTGCCCGTAAGAGTCTGAACAGCAGCCGGAGTGACAAGGTATCCTTCAACGCTTACCTGATAAAATTAACTGCCGAAGCCCTGAGGAGAAACCCCATGGTCAATGCAAGTTGGGAGGGGGACTCCATTCTCAAGCACGGGCGGATCGATATCGGCCTGGCAGTGGCTCAGGATGACGGTCTGATTGCCCCGGTAGTCAGGGACTGCGGAGGCAAAGGGATTATTGCGATAGATCAGGAGCTTAAAGTCCTCATAGATAAGGCCCGAAACAACAGGCTGACTTTGGAAGAGTACACCGGGGCGACCTTCACGATCAGCAGCCTGGGTTCATACGGCATTCTCGATTTCACCGCGATAATCAATCCGCCCGGAGCGGCGATCCTGGCAGTAGGGAAAGCACAGAGAGTGCCGGTGGTGGATGAAACGGATCAGGTAAAGATTCAATCCAAAATGATCCTCAGCCTTTCCTGCGACCACCGGGTGATCGACGGGGCGGTCGGCGCCGCCTTTCTGAAGGATCTTAAGGATATGATAGAAGAGCCGTTTGCCGCGCTATATTAGATAAAATATTGGAAAGGAGAAAAGGATGGCGAGTTATGATTATGAACTGGCGGTTATCGGGGCGGGCCCGGGCGGATATGTGGCTGCGATTCGTGCCTCTCAGCTAGGTTTGAAAGCGGTGGTGATCGAGCGGGACAGGGTTGGCGGGGTCTGCCTGAATATGGGATGTATTCCCTCCAAAGCCCTGATTCACCAGGCCGGACTCTTTCTTTCCATCAAAGAATTGAAGAGCCTGGGAGTGGAAGTAGATCCGGGCAATTTTTCCTACCAGAAAGTCTTTGCCAAATCGAGAAGAGCGGCGGATACCCTCTCCAAGGGCGTCAATTTCCTGCTCAAAAAGAACAAGATCGATCTGATCCAGGAAGAGGCGGTTCTCGAAGGAGTCCATGAGATAGGTCTTTCCGGCGGGAAAAAAATATCCGCAAAAAATATCCTGATAGCCACAGGCTCTCGCCCCAGGGGAATTCCCGGCTTTGATTTTGATGAAAAGCTCATTCTTTCTTCAAACGGGGCGCTGATGCTCGAGGAACTTTCGGCCCGGGTCTGCATCCTGGGAGGAGGCGCAATTGGGGTTGAGTTTGCCCATATCATGAACGCCTTCGGGGTGGAGGTGCACCTGGTGGAGATGCTGGAAAGGATTCTGCCCCTGGAGGACGAAGAGGTTGTCCAGGTCCTGGCCGGCTCCTTCCGGAAGCGGGGAATCAAGCTTTATACGGGCACTAAGGCCCTTTCCTTCAAGAAAGGGTCCGGCGCCCTGAAGGTGATCCTGGAGAATAAAGAAGGCCAGAAGATTGTAGAGGCGGACCTGGTCCTGGTAGTGGTGGGAAGAGCGCCAAATACGGACGGGATCGGGCTTGAGAAGGTGGGTATCAAGACCGACAGGGGTTTCATTCCAGTGGGTGATTACTACCAGACCGGTGTGGCCGGGATCTTTGCCGTTGGCGATGTGATTGACTCAGCCATGCTGGCTCATGCAGCATCCAAGGAAGGAGAGATCGCCGTGGAATATATGGCCGGTATCAAGACCGATCCCCGCCTCGATCCTCTCGCGATTCCTTCAGGCGTCTACTGCGAGCCCCAGGTGGCCAGTTTCGGCTATACCGAAAACCGGGCCAGGGAAGAGGGGATAGATTTTAAAAAGTCCGTGTTCCCCTACCGGGGCGCAGGGAAATCGGTAGCGGTAGGAAAATCGGAAGGACTGGTAAAAATTATAACGGATTCAAAAACCAATGAACTGCTCGGGGCTCATCTGGTCGGTGCGGAGGCCACTGAGCTGATCCATGAGCTGCTGTTGGCCAAAACATCCGAGCTGCTTCCGGAGGATGTGGCCGCCATGATTCACGCCCATCCGACTCTTTCCGAAGCGGTAATGGAAGCAGCCAGGGCTGCTGAAGGATGGGCTATCCATATTTAATATTTTAAGGAGGTAGAAATGGATATTTTAGATTTTGCCATGAAGATGGAAAAGGACGGCGAAGAGTATTTCCTGGATCAGGCCGGAAAAGTGGAAGACAAAAACGCGGCCAGGATCTTTAAGCTTTTAGCCCGGGAAGAGCAAAAACATTATGTGGTCTTCAAGAAATACAAAGAGGGTATTTCGGAAAAATTGGATTCCGACTTTGTCAAAGATGTTAAGACCATCTTTCAGACCATGAAAGAAAAGAATGAGTCCTTTATAAAGAAGGATGACCGGATAATCGAGGCCCTTCTGCACGGCCTGGAGATAGAGAATAAGAGCATCGGCTACTATGTTCAGAAAATGAACGAAACGGATGATTTAAAGCTGCAGCAGATTCTCCTGATCTTAAAAAGGGAGGAAGATAAGCATTATTCCCTCTTGAGCTCTATGATCGACTATTATATGAAACCCCAGATCTGGATCGAGCAGGCTGAGTTCTCTCATCTGGATCATTACTGATTCAACAGGCTTGATCTCAGGCCAATCTGCCTGTGAGCTCTTCCACGAAGAGGTCCATGAAATCGGGGGCCGCGGCGGAAATGTGCGGCATAATGAAGCAGTTCGGACAGGTGCGAAGAGGCGAATCCAGGGGGAGCGGCTCATTCCGGAACACGTCCAGGTAAGCGGCTCCCACCTCCCCGGCAGCCAGCGCCCGAGCCAGCGCTTCTTCATCGATCGCATTGCCTCTCCCGATATTATAAATCCCGGCATGGGCGGGAAGAGCCTTCAGCCTTTCCGAGCTCAGGACCAGGTCGGTTTCCGGCGATCCGGGCAGGCAGAGGACCAGATGGTCTGTTTCGGGCAGCACCTCATCGAGCCGATCCGCGCTGATGATCCGGTCTTTCTCATCAAAGTAGTCCGGGGGCGGACCGAGGCTGCGTTTGACCCCGCGAATCAGGACCCCGAACGGCTTGGCAAAGCTTCCCACCCATCTCCCGATATTACCGAATCCCAGGATGGTCAACCGGGAGCCTCTCAAGAGGCGCATATCCGTTCCAAGCTCTTTTTGGGGCCACGGCTCCCTGGTTTGCAGATTGAATGACCTGAGTATGCCCCTGGCATGGCAGAACATCATAGCCAGGGCCGTTTCTCCCATAATCCGGCCGTGAAAAGACGAATACTCCAGGGAGATGCCGGGAGGCGGGTCGAGGCGGAAGAAATCCCTTCCTGCCGCAGGGGTGATGATTCTCGTAAGGCGCGGTGCCCGGGCGAGCCAATCCTGCTTGAATACCCAGGCGATGGCAATATCGGCTTCGTGGAGCGCGGTGATGAAGGCATCTTTGTTCGGGCAGACCCTGATATTAGCCTCCGGGAAGGCTTCCTGAAGCCTTCTGCGGTGCCTTTCCTTGAAGTTCCAGCAGGAGACGTTGGCATTAATCAGCCAGACCGCAATGGTGCTCATAGGAGGTAAGAATATAGTTGATGGAGAATTGAGTCAATTCTAAACTTCCGGCGGCTTGACTTTTCACTTCTCCCCCTTTAGATTTCAGCCATGACCGGACGCACAGGTCTGACAGGACAGGCAAGCCTGACAGGACAGACAGGCCTGGTGGGGCTGAGCGCTCTCATCACCGGCGCTGCAAAGAGAATTGGAAGAGCCATAGCCCTGGCCCTGGCCCGGGCGGGGGCCAATGTTTTGATTCACTATCACTCTTCCGAAAGAGAGGCTGAGGAGCTTGCCGGGGAGATCCGCAAGAGAGGCGTCAAAGCATTGATATTGGCGGCGGATTTATCCGTACCTGCCGAGGTGAAGACATTCTGGCTTAACGCGGGGGAAAACGCCGGTCCTTTTGACATACTCATCAACAACGCCTCTATTTTTCCTCAAGACCGCCTGGTCGATTTTTCACCGGAAGATCTGGTCCGAAATATCAATATAAACGCATTAGCGCCGACTCTGCTCTCCCGCGCTTTTGCCGCCGGGGGAAGACGAGGAAGCATCATAAATCTTTTGGACTGCCGGATAGTCGATTACGATGCCGGGCATGTGGGCTATCATTTAAGCAAACGGATGCTTTTCAGCCTGACCAGGATGATGGCTTTGGAGTTTGCGCCGAATATTCGGGTCAATGCCGTGGCCCCAGGTCTTATTCTTCCGCCGGAGGACTCGGATGCTGGCTATCGGGAGAGGCAGGCCGGGACAAACTGCCTTAAGCGGTGGGGCAGGCCGGAAGATGTCACCAGGGCGGTCCTGTTCCTACTGGAAAGTGATTTTATAACCGGACAGGTCATCTATGTGGATGGGGGGCGTTTTCTGAAAGGGAGTGTTTATGGGCGATAGCGCGGAATTACCGGACAGGATCCGTATCCGGGATTTGCACTGCCGCTGCCTGATCGGAATCAGGGAAAACGAACGGAAGCGGAAGCAGGACCTCCTGATAAATCTGACTCTATATGCAGATCTAAAAAAGGCCTGCCGCAGCGACCGGATCGAGGACACCGTAAATTATTCCGATGTTGAGAAAAAAGTGGCTTCGCTGGTTGAAAGCTCTGAATTCTTTCTGCTGGAAAGGTTGGCCGAATCTATCGCCGAAACCTGTCTTGCCGTTACGGGAGTCGAGAAGGTCCGGGTAAGCCTCGAGAAGGACAGGACATTGCATTCTGCCCGCTCGGCGGCGGTAGAGATCTTAAGGCCCTGAAAGACGCAGGTGGAAATAATACTGGCTGCTCTTAAACCTCCTAAAGCAGCTCTGCAGCGAGCTCGGCCAGCTCGCTTCTTTCGGATTTCTGCAGAGTAATATGGCCGAATATCTTCCGCCCTTTGAAGGCTTCCACCAGGAATGTCAGGCCGTTTGAGTTGGAATCCAGGTAAGGACTGTCGATCTGGTAAGGGTCTCCGGTGAGCACAACTTTGGAGTCGGCTCCGGCCCGGCTCACGAGCGTCTTGATTTCATGAGGCGAGAGGTTCTGGGCTTCATCGATGATGATGAACTGGCCCGGCAGGGACCGCCCCCGGATATAGGTGAGGGCTTCTACCTCTAAAAGTTTGCCCTTAATGAGCTGGTCGAAGCTTTTGGCCTTTTCATTTTTGTACTCATTCAGGATGTACTCCAGGTTATCAAAGATAGGCTGCATCCAATGGGAGAGTTTTTCAGATTTTCCGCCCGGCAGAAAGCCGATGTCCTTTCCCACGGGGATTACCGGACGGGTAACGAGCATCCGGGTATAATTCTTTTTATCGAGCACTTTCTTGAGTCCTGCGGCAATGGCGAGCAGGGTTTTACCTGTGCCGGCTTTTCCCACCAGGGTAACCAGTTTTATGGAATCATCCAGGAGAAGATCGAGAGCCATTCTCTGCATCAAATTACGGGGCTTGATACCGCTTACGGCTCTCAGCTTGAAGCCTATATAATCCAGGGATTCTGTTGCCCGGTTGTAGCGGGTCAACTCAGATTCATTGTTTTGCTTTTCATTGAGAATGACAAACTGGTTCGGTACCAACCGGTCATTCCATTTGATTGTTTTTTCTTTTTTTAGTTTGTGAAGCATCTCCTTTGATCCGTCAAGCTCACAATAGCCGGGATAAAGCTCATTAATATTGACCTTCTGCTTCTCGTAATCCACCGCCTTGATCCCCAGGGCGGTCGCTTTCACCCTGGCATTGATGTCCTTGGATACGAAAAAGACCTGTTTACCGGCCTTCTGAAGGGCGTAGGCGGTAAGGAGAATCTTGTTATCGGTCTTATCTTTGACCAGGTCCGCCGGCACATCCCTGGCATGAGTCAATACGACCCTTAAGATCGATCCGTTTTAGATTTTCACTCCCTCGTTCAAGTTACCGTGTTTACTGGTTTCATCCAGGAAGCGGATCGCCTGCCTGGCATTTCTGCCCCGTTCATCGCTGTAGGTCTTCAGGCTGTCGAGCTCCTCGAGCACCCAGAGGGGCAGTATGATCTCATTGTCCCTGAAAGATAGAATGGCGTCCGGCCTGTGGATCAGCACGTTGGTATCGATAACGAAGACTTCCATGTTATTTTTCGCCGCAGGGCTTCTCTTTTTCATATTATTTCCATTTTAAATTTATTTTACACTATTTTATCTCGATTTGGAAGCGGTCCGATCATCCGGCGAGCTCGCGGCTCAATGCTCTCTTTACAGGGCTTTAAAATGAAATATTTTCGTACTATACTATTAATTGGAGAGGCAATTGTTGGAGAGCCAATTGCTGAGTCGATTTTTATTAGATGCCGGAACGGCATTAGAGTGAGGTTCAAGATGGTTGATTTCGGGAAAACAATTAAAGAGATTAATGAGCTTAAGAAAGCGATAGAAGAAAACAGGCGCACCTCTAAGAAAAAGCTCAACATATTAGGCAAATATCTTGTCGATTTGGAACCGGCCGTAATATCAAAAACACTTCTGAAGGACTCCTATGGAGAAGCCAGGCAAACGAAGGAGCTTGTTAAAAAAGATCGCCAGAAAATCAAGCAGATAAAAGACTTCATATTTAGAATGGATGGGATCGATAATGAATTTCGAGAGACACATGTGGTGATCGCTAAGGAAGAAAAGGGAATCGAGTCTCATTACGAAGAGATAGGCTCCGCTTCCTTTCGGGCTTTCAAAGAGAGCGGGGAAAAAGGCGAGGCTTTCCGGAGACTGTTTATCAGGTCGATCGATCTCGAAGAAGAGATAAACCGAATAGAAAACAGGCTGGCCCATGCCGGTGAGCAAGGGAAGGAACGGTTTTTCAGCAAGGCCCTGGAGACGGGCCGGGCCATTTATCTGAACGGCCTTCTTAAAACAAAGAAGATCCAGCGGTCAAGGGAATATCAAGAGGTGGGGAAAAAAGCATGTGAATCCGATTTTACCGATAAAATAGCTGATCCTGTCCTATCCAGCATCATGGAACCCGTTCTGGCCAGGCAGGGAGCCCGGAAGAAGTTAATAAGCACCGCGCAGGCGCTGACTGTCAAAAAGAACAAGCTCCGGGAGGAGATGAAAGCGCTCGGTGGCAGGGAAGGAGCCAGGAGACCGGAAAAAGCGCTGGAGATCGATCTAAAAGAAAATGAAGAAAGATTGTCCGAGCTTTATAAGGCGCTTGGTAAGATTTACCTGGATAAAAAGCTTAAACAGGAGATCACAAACGATGATATTGAAAAGGTCATTGCGGGGATCGAGACTCTCAGTAAACAGAGCAGGGAGAATGAGCGGCAGATAGAGGGGTTTGAGGCTGAAATTGAGATAAACAAGATCGAGGATGGAATTTCAGGAACCCAGAATCGAATAGAGCGGCTTAAAGCGGAAATCGAGAAAAAAAACGAGGAGCTGGAATCACTCAACCGGGATATCAGCCGGATGGAAAAGGAAAAGAAGAAGCTGACCGGTATACGGAGCCAGACCAGGCCTCATTCCGGCCGGGAGCGGCCGGATGCAGATAGAGAAAGTTGATAATGAGGAAAAAAAAAAGCTTACAGAATATCTTGATAGACAAACCACCCAGGTGGCAGTTTACAAGCAGAGAATATGTGCATAGACTATGTCCATGGACACTAGCTATGAAATAATCCCCATAGGACGATTCAAACAGCAGTATCTCGCCATCATAGATACTGTGGCGAGAACCCACAAGCCTATTATCATCAGCAAGCGAGGCAAACCTCTGGCACGATTGGCGCCTCTCGAAAGCGATCGGGAGATTGAAGAGCGCATCCTCTCGGCACTGCGAACTGGCAGTGGGGGCATGTTGGTCGATGAGGCAACATTCTTGCGTCCTGGCTCCGACATCGCCGGTTGGACCGAATCGTGATCGTCCTGGACGCAACAGCCCGAACTATTAGGATCCGGAGCAGAGAAGGCCATCCGGACCGCGGATCGTATCCTGATCCCTACTATCGCCTTCTGGGAGACTGCGTAGCGTCTACTCTTCATTACCGCACTCCTTTGGTGACCAAGGATAGTCTTTTGCAATCCTTGACGTGGCTCCAAACCATCTGGTGAAGACATAAGCAGTGGAGCCACCCCCAGGCACTGTATGAAGCTGTATCAAGTGAGTTTACACTTGTAAATAACGGTTCTCGATCGTGTTAAAAAGGTACGGAGGCCCTGTAGATGCGGGCATTTCCCTTTATTAGGTACTGCTCCACCGAGGCCGGGATGAGAAGCGAGTCCCCCCTTGCCAGGGCAAGCTCCTCATTGCTGCCTTGATCGTGAATTAAAGCGTTTCCTTCGATATTTATCATTATCTCCACGCTTCTCTGCCGGGAGCTTGAGTATTCATGTCCTCCGTCGACCCGGATCTCCGCCAGGAGGAACTCTCTCGCCGGGGAGAGGAACAGCTTTTCGCCGCTCGGGAGGAGCTTTTCCTGAACAAGCTTAAGCGGGCGGCCTTTGAAATTTAGTATCTTAAGGAGCTCCGGTAAATCAATATGTTTTTTCGTTAATCCCCCCCTGAGCACATTGTCCGAATTGGCCATGAGCTCTATCCCGACCCCTTCAAGGTAGGCATGAAGCTCTCCGGCGTCCAGGAACATGGTCTCTCCGGGGTTCAGGCAGACCAGGTTCAGGAGGGTGGGGCAGAGCACCCCGATATCGCCGGGATAAATTTGATTGAGCTTTACGATCCAATCGTAAACAGGCCCGTGGCAGCCTTCCGCCCGGGTTGCCGCCTCTTTCACCGCCTGCATCCGGTTCCCGGCCGGCAGGGTCATCAGGGAGTGAAAAAACGCCCGCAGCCCATCCTTATTGGGATTGGCCCGGAGCAGATAGAGCTCCTTTCCGATGCTCTTAACGGCCATCGCCTCCAGGATGCTCAAGATTTCACCGGCTGGCCTGAACCCGTTCAGAGCCCAGAAAGGGGTCAGGGCCGAAAGTATTTCAGGCTTATGGTTGGGGTCCTTATAGCTGCGGTTGAAGGCATCGAGGGGAATATGCCGCTCGTTCTCCAGGGCAAAACCCTGCTCCGCCTGCACCAGGTTAGGATGGGCCTGGATCGAAAGCGGCCGGGCTGCGGCCAGCACTTTAAACAGGAAGGGAAGAGACCCTGAGAACCTGGCAGCAGTTTTTTCCCCGAGTATTTCTACCGGATTTTTCCTGATTAGCCCGGCAAGGGAGACAGGGCGGCTATTAATGATTACGGAAGAAGGCGCCCGGGAGTGAGTCCCCATCCAGAGCTCGGCCTTAGGGTTCCGGGCGGGCGACGGCTCGCCGAACAGCTCGGGGATCGCCGTTTTCGATCCCCAGGCATATTCCTGGACCCTGTTCTTGAGCCTGCTGATGCCGAGTCTAAGAGCCATCTTTATTCTTCACCTCCTTAAAGAATTATAGCCCATCACAGCCTTCGGCGGCAATGGAACGGCGGGCGTTTTAAGAGAAGGACTCTAGTGTCCGGGTGCTATTAGGCCCGGAGGGCTTGAAAACATCCGTATCCTGGGCTACAACTTTAAGATACTTAAAAATATGTCACACTCCCGGTAGTGTGAATTTCTATTTCGCTTCTATTGGAGGCGGTTTTTCGATGTATGACGCTGCTATCATTGGCGCCGGGATCATAGGCACTATTATTGCCAGGGAATTGTCCGGATACAGGCTGAAGATTGCCCTGATTGAAAAATACAATGACGTCTCAAACGGTACGACCAAGGCCAACAGCGGCATTATTCATGCCGGCTACGATGCTGAGCCGGGCTCGAACAAGGCAAAATTCAATGCCCTGGGTAACCCTATGTTTGACGGGATCTGCAGAGAGCTGGATGTGCCTTTTAAAAGAATCGGTTCCCTGGTCGTCGGCTTCGACAAAAAAGACTTCGACACGATCGACAAGTTATTCGCCCGGGGAATCGCCAACGGGATACCGGAGCTGAAAATTCTGGGTGGCCGGGAAGTCAAGGCCATGGAGCCGAACTTAAGCGATGAAGCTGTGGTGGCCCTTTGGGCGCCGACGGCCGGTATTATCGATCCGTGGGATATTGCCATTGCTGCGGCCGAAAACGCGGCCGAAAACGGGGTCGAGTTGCTGCTGGACAGTGAAGTGACCGGCATAGAGAGGCTTGATGGAGGCCGTGAGACCGGCTATAGAATCATCACCCCGGGAAAAAAGATAGAGGCAAAGTATGCCATCAACTGCACGGGCGTTTATGCTGATGAAATCAACAACATGGTTTCATCGGCCCGTTTTGAGATTACGCCGCGGCGAGGGCAGTACTTTGTGCTGGATAAGAGCGCCGGCGGTTTTTTTGGTAGAACGGTCTTTCAGTGTCCTACCGAATTGGGCAAGGGTGTCCTGGTTACTCCGTCCGTGCACGGGAATCTCCTGGTAGGCCCGGACGCCCAAAACCTGGATGATAAGGAGAATGTGGAGACCACGGCGGAGCGGCTGCTTTTTGTGCGGGAAAGCGTGGCAAAGACCTCCGCTAAAATTCCCTTCAACTCCATAATCAGGTCATTTGCCGGTTTGCGAGCCAGCCCGAAAAATAAGGATTTCATCATCGGGGAAGCTGAAGGGGCAAAGGGTTTCATAAATGTAGCCGGCATAGAGTCTCCCGGGCTTTCGGCGGCGCCCGCCATTGCCAGGCATGTCGCAGAGCTTGTTAAGGGTCTGGCCGGCGGATTGGAAGAGAAAGCCGGCTTTAATCCCCGGCGAAGGAAAATAGTCAGGTTCATGGAACTGGGTGACGATGAGAAGACGGCCCTCATCAAGAAGGACTCGAGCTACGGAAGGATCATATGCCGGTGTGAAAATGTCACCGAAGGCGAGATAGTGGATGCTATCAGAAGGAAAGCGGGAGCTACCACGGTAAACGGGGTCAAGAGAAGGGTCAGGCCGGGGATGGGCAGATGCCAGGGTGGATTCTGTGAAGCCAGGGTGATGGAGATTCTGGCCAGGGAGCTGGGCAGGGATATGCTGGAGATAGTCAAAGAGGGAAGGCGGTCTTACATTCTAACCGGCCGGACAAAGGGCGGCCGGGAATTTGGAAATTGAGCCTGTAAACAGAGCGAGAGGTGAGACGGTGGACAGATACGATATCGTGGTGGTGGGCGGCGGGCCGGCCGGCCTGGCTGCAGCGGTAGAGGCCAAAAGAAACGGCCTGGACAGCATCCTGGTTATCGAGAGGGACAGGGAGTTGGGCGGCATCCTGCAGCAGTGCATCCATAACGGGTTCGGGCTTCATGTCTTCAAGGAGGATTTGACCGGGCCCGAGTATGCGGAAAGATTCATCAACCAATTAAAAGAGACGGGAATCGAGTACAAGCTTGATACCATGGTTTTGGATATAACCGAGGATAGATATTTGAGTTTCACAAATACTGTAGACGGCTTTAAGCGGATCAAGGCGGAAGCGATAATACTGGCCATGGGCTGCCGGGAGAGGACGAGGGGAGCGGTAAACATCCCGGGGACCCGGCCGGCGGGTGTTTTTACCGCCGGCACGGCCCAGCGCTTCATAAACATGGAAGGCTACCTGGTCGGGAAAAAGATTGTGATGCTAGGCACCGGGGACATCGGCCTGATTATGGCCAGGAGGCTCACCCTGGAAGGCGCCGAAGTCAGGGTCGTCCTGGCCAGGAGGGGCTACCCGGGAGGGCTGATGAGAAACGTCGCCCAGTGCCTCGAGGATTACAATATACCCTTATTACTGCGGCATACGGTAGTCAAGGTCCTGGGCAAGGACAGGGTGACCGGCGTTCTCATAGCCGAGACCGATGAAGACAGGAAGCCGATTCCGGGAACGGAGAAGCTATGGGAGTGCGATACCCTGCTCTTATCGTTGGGTTTGATACCGGAGAACGAGCTGTCCAGGCAGGCCGGGGTGGAGCTCGATCGAATAACGGGCGGTCCGTTGGTCGACGAATCGAGGGAAACCTCCGTCAGGGGGATTTTTGCCTGTGGGAATGTCGTTCATGTGCACGACCTGGTGGATTATGTCACCGAGGAAAGCAGAAAAGCGGGCCGGAGCGCCGCTAAATTCGTCAAAAGAGCTTTGAAAGAAGACGGGACGGTCATAAAAACCAAATCCGGCCGTGGCATCAGGTATGTAGTCCCTCAACTGGTGAGATTGGATAATATAGAGGATAAATTGGAATTATTCATGCGCGTCGATGATGTCTTTGAGAATACAAAACTGCTGGTTAAGCTCGATGATGTCACCGTGAAGGAAGTAAAGAAGGTTCATATGACGCCCGGTGAAATGGAGCACCTGAAATTGAGCTCCAGGCTGTTGAACGGAAAAAAAGAGTCCGTTTTATCGGTAGAAGTAGAGAAAATAAAATGATCTGTATAGTATGTCCTGTCGGCTGCCGCCTGGAAGTCAAAAAAGACGAGGGAAACGAATCGGGGTACCTGGTCACCGGTAACTTATGCAAGAGGGGGGTAGAGTACGGGATAAAGGAGATGACGAACCCGACCCGGGTCTTGACCACCACGGTAAAGATCAAGGATAGCCTTCTGGAAAGACTGCCGGTGCGGACCAACGGTGAAATTCCCAAAGACAGGGTTTTCGCGTGCATGAAGATTATCGCTGAAATAGAAGTGAAGGCACCGGTCAGGGTCGGCGAAGCTGTCTTCGGAAACCTTTCGGGAACGGGAATCGACTTGATTGCTTCGAGAAGCATGGAACGGGTCTTCGAGTAGAACCCATCTTTTGAAGCACCGGCATCTTTTTATCCGTTATTTTATAATGTAAGGCATTGCAGACAGCCATGTTTTATTCTATCCTTAGTTTATGGAGCCGGGTATGGAGTCTATTGCGGAAATTCTCGAACAGGAGCTGGAAAACGCCGTAGAGGTCAAAGATCAGAAAGCGCTCCACCGCTACATTCTGCTTCTTACGGAGAGTGTTGTCAGCAGGGAGAATTATAAAAAAGATGTTACGGAGCTGAAAAGCGAAATCCGGCTGCTGGCCGAGACCATGAAGCAGGGCTTTGCGTCTATGGATAAGCGTTTCGAGGCAATGGATAAGCGCTTCGAGGATGTTAATTCACGCTTCGGAGATATCAATACGCGTTTCGAGGATTTTAACCGGCGCTTTGACGATGTCAACCAACGTTTTGAGGACGTCAATAAACGCTTTGACGATGTCAACCAACGTTTTGAGGACGTCAATAAACGCTTCGAGGATGTTAACCAGCGTTTTAATGATATGGACAGGCGTTTCACCATGATGTTCGCATTTATGAACATCGGCTTCACCATACTAATCCTTATTACTGTTATTTTTAAGTTTATCGCCTGAGGCGGTCATCCGTCTTACCTCATCAGCTATTTTCGGCCTCGACGGTCCTGGTGGCCACCAGGTTCGAGCCGGTGTCCAGAACGTCTTCAATAAGCACGGCGCCCGCTTTGACCGGCGCCTTGACCCTCAGCTTTGAGGCACATGCCACAACCCGGAAGGAAAGCTCTTTGGGCACGCCCGGGTCCGTTTTGACCGGAATAAGCGGAATGGAGGCGCCGGCTATGCTGACCGTGGTGGTGATGATTCTTACCGGGTGAAAGATTTCTTTCTCGGCGTACTCCAGCCCCTTTTTGCACTTGTTTCCCTCTACGGCGATCAATTCCTTTTTACCGTATTCCACCTCAAGCCGGCATCCTAATGGACAGTTAGTGCAGAGCAGGCTCTCTTTTCCGGTCTCTTCGCTCATACAGCCTCCGGGCTGAAACTGATTTCAAGGTTCCCAGCAGCCGCCGGCACCTCCTTTAACGGGATGCGGAGCATCTCGCTCGGAAGAATCCGGCGGTATTTTCTCTTATAAATAATCTCACCATCGGTTTTCGCCAGGAGATATACGCCTTCGGCCGGGGCGATCGGCCTTAAGGAAAGCAGCGCCCTGGCGCCTGCTTTGACCCGGGCGGGAAGGACGTAGCGGACCAGGTTTCCGCTTTTGACTGCGACCTCCCGGACCTTCTTGAGCTCTCCCCGGATATAGAGGGCCGCCCTGGCCCCCGTGTTTTCGGACTCTTCGGAGACATAGTCCACCAGGTCGTGGACGTGGAGCACATTTCCGCAGGCGAAGATGCCGGGCACCGAGGTCATCAGGTCGGAATCCACTACCGGACCCCTGGTTACCGGGTCCAGGGCTACTCCGGCCTTCAGGGAAAGCTCATTCTCGGGGATGAGCCCCACGGAAAGGAGGAGAGTGTCGCAGCTCAGGGTAAAGCTGTCCTCCTGCTTCGGCTCGAGGTGCCGGCCGATGGGACTGATTTCGGCGGCTTCGATCCGGCGGTTACCGTAGATGTTTGAAACCGTGTGGGAGAGGTAGAGAGGGATGTTGAAATCGTTCAGGCACTGAACGATGTTCCGGGCCAGGCCCCCGGGGTAGGGCTGCACCTCGACCACGCCGAGCACATGGGCGCCCTCCCAGGTCAGCCGCCTGGCCATGATCAGCCCGATATCTCCGGAGCCCAGGATGAGCACTTCCTTGCCGGGTAGAACGCCCAGGATGTTGACCAGTTTCTGCGCCAGCCCGGCGGTCATGATTCCGGCCGGCCGGCTGCCGGGAATATTGATGTTCCCCCGGTTCCGCTCCCGGCAGCCCATGGCCAGGATTATGGCTTTACATTTGAGTGTGACCAGGCCCAAATCTTCGGAAAGGATGGTCACCGATTTTTCATCATCTTCCGGCCTGATATCCAGGACGCACGCTTTGAGGAGAATCTCCGCGCCGCTCCTCCGGGCCAGCTCAAAGTAGCGCTCCGCATACTCGGGTCCGGTCAGCTCCTCCCGGAACCGGTGCAGCCCGAAACCGTTGTGAATGCACTGGAGCAGGATTCCGCCGGGATTGTCCTCCCTCTCCACCACTATCACCCGCTTAATACCTGAATCTTTCAGTGACCGGGCGGCAGCCAGCCCGGCCGGGCCGGAACCGATCACCACGGCGTCGTAGGTCTTCTTTGGCTGCCCGCAGGCGTTTTTCGTGATGCGGTTGGTGCGGTCTACAACATCGTAGGTCTTCTTCATGAGCCGACCCCTTTTTCCAGGGCAAAGCGGACGATCTCCGAGCCCGGACCCTTTTTGCTGATTTCCACATAGGGTATCCCGGTTTCCCGGTGGATGATCTTCAGCAAGCGGTAAGTGCAGAACCCGCCCTGGCAGCGGCCGGTGCCGACCCTGCTGGCAAACTTCAGGCCGTCCAGGGTGACATGCCCGCCCCTGATGGCGGCCAGCACCTCGGCCTCGGTGATGTTCTCGCAGCGGCAGACCAGCCTGGCGTAGTCACTGTTTTTGGATACTATTCCGGCGAATGTTCCGAACTCCCTCTTTTCGATCAGCTCCCGGACCCGCTTGAAGGATTTTCTTTTCGGATTAAAGTCCGATTTCACCTCCAGCCGAAGACCCTCTTTGAGGAGGATATCCCTGACCATTTCTCCGATCGCCGGGGAGGCGGTCAGGCCCGGGGATTGAATGCCCGCGGCATTGATGAACCCGGGCACCCGGGTGCTGCCGATGACGAAATCATCGCCGGTTGCAATAGGCCTGATCCCGGCAAAGGCGGTGATCACGTCGGTGGCTCGGACCGCCGGGACTATCTTCTGGGCATGGGCAAAGACCCTCTTCAATCCGTCCCCGGTTGTGCTGAAATCTGTCTTGCTGTCCACAGGCTCATCGGTGGGGCCCACCATGACTGGTCCGTCCACGGTGGGAATGACCAGCATTCCCTTGGAGCGCTCCGTAGGCACCGGAAAGATAACCCTCTTTACCAGGTTTCCGACCTTCCGGTCCAGGAGGTATTCCTCACCTTTTCTGGGCAGGATCTTGAAATCCGTCAGGCCTACCAGGGAAGCCACCTCATCGGCATAAAGACCGGCGGCATTGACGATATAGCGGCTCTTGAGCTTAAGGCTTTTCTCCGTTTCCAGCTCGAATCCCGCCCGGCCGGTCCTGGCGATCCAGACCGCCTTTTCCCCCAGGAAAAGCTCGACTCCATTGGCGGCCGCATTCTCTACCAGGGCAAAGCAGTATTCATAGGGGCCGATGATGCCGGCGGTCGGGGCATAAAGGGCGCCCAGCAGATCGGGGCTCAAAGAGGGCTCCATTTCCAGGGTCCTTTCCCGGCCTAAAAGCTCCAGGTACTGGACATTGTTTTTCTTGCCGGAAAGATAGAGGTTCTGGAGGACCCGGACCTCCTCTTCGCTGAAGGCGACCACCAACTCCCCCCGGCGCTCGAAGGGAAACTCGAGCTCCTCGGAAAGCCGGTCGAACTGCCTGTTTCCTTCAACCACCAGGCGGGCTTTCAAGGTGCCCGGGGAGGCATGGAATCCGGCGTGGATGATCCCCGAGTTCGCCTTGCTCGTGCCGAAGGAGACATCCACTTCTCTTTCCACCACGGCCGTGCTGATCCGGTAGCGGGAAAGCTCCCGGGCAATGCAGGCGCCCACCACTCCCGCCCCGATAATTAGAACGTCGAACTGGGACTCCATGCCGCCATCCTAACAAAAAAGGCAGCGCCCAACAAGCGATCTAAAAAAAGGCGGCCGATTTAGCACCTTCCATATTCTTTTTAATTAAAGAGCAGTCTTGCAGACTACTTTTAAGGCAAGCAAATGGCTGCCCTATCTCCTCCTATCTCCAAGCGTTATTATCGTCTTCATCTTCTTTATCATCCCCAGCGCGCAAAGCCTCTTTTACAGCTTTTTTCGCCTCAATATCACCGGCACGAGAAAAATTTTTGTAGGCCTGAACAACTTCGTCAGGCTGTTCCGGGACCCCGAATATACTGATTCGCTTATCCGCAGCTTCCTCTTTACGGTCTGCGTGGTGACCGCAGGGCTGGGCATCAGCCTGGCCATTGCCATGGTGGCCAACAAGGGTCTCAGGGTCTTTAACGTATACCGCACCCTCCTGATCTGGCCCTACGCCCTTTCCCCGGCCATAACGGGTCTCATCTGGGCCCTGATGTTCAATCCGACCATTGGCGTTGCTACCAATATTCTTAAAAGTTTGTTCGGAATCTCCTTCAATTATATGAACGACAGCGTTCATGCCCTGGTCTTTATTACGGTGACCGCCACCTGGAAGATGCTCGGCTACAACATCATTTTTTTCCTGGCCGGGCTGCAGACTCTGCCCGGCGAGCTCCTGGAGGCGGCGATCATAGACGGGGCGGGCAAGTGGAAGAGCTTCTGGAAGATCATCTTTCCCCTCCTTTCCCCCACCACTTTCTTTCTTCTGGTCATGAATACCCTCTATTCCTTTTTCCAGCTCTTCGGACTTCTCCATGTGGCCACCGGGGGAGGGCCGGGAAGGGCCACGGACCTGTTGGTCTATAAACTCTACCGGGACGGCTTCATAGCCATGAATACCGGTTATGCGTCGGCCCAGTCCATCATGCTCCTGATAATTGTGGCCATGGTAACGCTCCTTCAGTTCAAATTTGCCGAAAAGAGAGTTTTTTATGGGACTTAGAAAAGCCTGGAGCAACTCCGTCTCTCACCTGATCATGATCGTCGTGGTCATTATCGTTCTCTTTCCCATGATCTATGCCATTGCAGTCAGTACCCAGACCAGCAGGGAATATTTTCGCTTTCCGCCCAGGCTCCTGCCGGGCTCCGCCGGTCTGGATAACTATCAGGCCGCCTGGATCAAGGGAAACCTGGGCCGGCTCCTCTTTAATTCCACCTTTATCTCTCTGGCCGTGGCGATCGGGAAAATCGTGCTCAGTATTATGGCCGGGTTTGCCTTCGTCTACTTCGATTTCAAGGGCAAAGTCTTTTTTTTCGGCATGATCCTGATCACCCACATGCTGCCCCTCCCGGTCCGTATCGTCCCGACCTACCAGCTAATGAGCCAGTTCGGCTGGACAGATACCTATTTAGCGCTCACCATCCCCTTCTTCGCCAGCGCCACGGGGACCCTGCTCTTTCGCCAGCTCTACATGATGATACCTACCTCCCTGGCCGATGCTTCCCGGGTGGACGGGGTTAAACCGATGCAGTTCCTCTGGTACATTGTGGTGCCGATCTCAAAGACAAACATCGCCGCCCTCTTTCTTATAGAGTTTATCTACATCTGGAACCAGTACCTCTGGCCCCTGATCGTGGCCAATGCGGAAGCGACCAGGGTCATCCAGATTGGGCTGAAACAGCTTATCGACACCGATGCCGCGGTGGACTGGAATATCGTCATGGCGGGCACGGTCCTGGGCATGATCCCGCCCCTCATTATCCTCGTCATTTTCCAGAGCAGTCTAATTAAGGGCCTCTCCCTGGCTGAAGAAAAATAGTCGACCGGCTTTTATTACTTCTGTTGGCCTTCGTAGAGAAGCTTGTAGTCGGTCTCTTTAGCCTTCCTCCACCAATCGGCCGGAACGACCTTCCAGTTCCCCAGGGCTTTGGGCTCCACGACCTTCTTTTCCTCGATCCATTTCATGAGGTAATAGCGCAGGTCCTTGATGGTGGAAGACAGCGTTCGGGCCGCCAGCTCCTCTTTGGGTATGCCGGCGCCCCCGGTGAGATGCCCGCCGCCGCCGGTTGCTCGGTAAGAATTGATGGCCACCTTATACCTCTTGTTCAAATCGAAGGGACTTCCGTCCGCCATAGAGGTGATGGTCACGAACTGTCCTTTCGGCTTTGATACGTCTACCGTGTAGTTTATCCCGGCGGCCGAATCATAGTTATAGTATCTCATCTGCAGCTCGTAAGAATTGTACCTGGGCGACCAGATCAGCTCTCCCTTCTCATCCTTCTTGAAATTCATCAGGTGGTCGTCCGGACCGGTCATCTGGTTGAACCAGTTATCATAGGAGTATTCGAGAAAATCATTGATTTCTTTACCGCTCAGCTCC
>CAZERV010000056.1:0-21608 GCA_964514815.1 uncultured Spirochaetaceae bacterium
TCACGACCTCGAATAGGTGAATCTTCGTTGCTTTCGATAAGAGACAAGAAACCTAGCTATATAATAGCGGGATTTTAGGATAAGTAGAGTACTTTGCTTCATACATATTTGTATTGTTAAACAGGGTTGGAAAAATGTCAAGCGAAGTCGCAAAATTTTTGCACTAAGCTATACTGACTTATTTTTGGACCAGCTGATCTTTTGAGAAAGTAACTGCCTTGCCCTCGGTGTCGGTAAGTATGAGCACCCCATCCTTCATTCTGACTTCGATGTTTAGGGAAATCTTAATCATGATAGCCTCCTTGTGATCTGGCTTACATTTTAGCACAAAGAAGCCTTTGTGTATACTTAATTATTGCACTAATATGAATAAATGATAGTCGTGAAAAGCACAAAAAACCGGTGAATCCTGAAATGTAGGGGAGAATAGGCTATATTCTATTGGAGGAGCTCAATTTCCAGTTATTTTAGTGCACAAATTGATTATACACTTATCGATGGAATCAGCTTGTTTCTGGCTGAATATGGCACTTTTGCATGTTTATAGTGTATATTCAGAAGTAGGTGAATTATTGCTGATAGTTGAAAAAAAACCACCCTGGCTTGATTAGCGATTCCGCTGATCTACTATTCCTTTGCTGATTGCCACTATTAAGCCTTGATGTTACTTTAAACTTCTTCTACAGGCTCAATGGTTGAACTCACATGATTGTGCCGACCGCAGGGAGGTACAATTCAGGTGCAGTGATTTGTTATGTTTTTCTGGTTTTCCAGTAACCAGGCTCTCTGTGAAGATGCATGACAGCAATTATTTGAATCTCATCCTCTCGGGCGCGATATATTAATCCGTATGGGAAACGAGAAACGCGACATTGTCTAATCCCAGGTTCGATTTCACGATATAATGAGGGAAATGATTGTATATGGTCAATAGAGTGATGAATAGAGACAAAAAATTGCCGACCAAGCAAAGCCTGCTGATTCTCGTAGTACCCGGCTGCTTCAATTAGTTCTTCACGAGCTTCCGGATGAAAACTGACAGGAATCATCCTAGTTTTCTGTCGAGTTCATCAAAGACTTTGGATGCAGGGATCAGTTTAGCAGTACCTTCGTCGATCTCATGACATCGGCGATGGATTTCTTCTCTCCATTCAGAACTTACTTCGAAAGTGTCTTCATAATCAAGACTTTCAAGTAGTTTCTCAGCAAGAAGAGCTCTTGAATGCTTTGGAAGATGGAGCACTTCCTCAACCAGTTTTTCAGTAATCGTTGTCATAAGATTATTATACTCTTCAATGGTAATAGGTCAATAGTGACATCTTTTTCTTTAGCATAACGAGGCTGTAGGGAACCCCGTTTTGCAGATACATTTCTCCCTTCCCATTCTACATCAGTATAAAAACTGCAACAATCAGAAAACAAATATTTTTACACAGCGGTTCAGATTTCCCGCCGATTGTTCGATCATTTCTTATCTCTATGCTTCCGCATAGCGCTGAATCTTCCCGATATTGTGAACAAAAATTCGTTACTACGGATTTATGCATCTTTCATCCTGTATTCCTTCCTTTGAAGGTTGCCGTTACCTTACTTGAAGCGTTTTACAGCATCTACAGTGCGAAAAAGAAAGATGATAAAGAGAAGAATACGATTCCCCGATGTTCTGAATGTAATTCAAAAGCCAGGTATCTGTATTTCATTCCTCCGGAACGCTTACTTTCTGCTGGGTTTACCTGATACGCTTTTAATAGCTTACGTTCGGTAGTTCTATGCTTTTTGTTTCTCATGCAGTTCTCTGAGGAGAGAGGACTACGTCCGAATACCGGGGTAATTACCGGTATTGAAAAGAGTCAATATGTTTGATAGCATCATTTTCGTCATTGTCGGTGGTCCCCGATTGCGGTTTGACGGCCAAGGGCCCAATAGTCGAGCGGGAATTTTGACGGCGTAACCTGCTCTGGGGTGAGCTCGTAGTCAACCGCCAAAATATAGATGGTGTGAGACTAGAGAACTCAGCGGCAGACAACTGTTGGTAGCCGAGCTCTGGTGTGACATCCCCTCTTTGCCTCTCAAGCACCTGTCTGCAACATCTTTGCTCCATGAGTGAACGTGAATGAGGACTCGTGCCCGATCGGTGCTGCGCCAGGAGAGGGCGCGACCGACCGGAGCAAGGGGCGTGTCGTCCAGCAGCGGGTAGTGACGTTCGAGAATACGCTCTACCGCGCGGGCGTCGAAGCGCCGATACTCCTGAGCCCTGGTGACCACACCTTGAAGCCGATCTACTACAACTTGCTGCCACCGGGGAAGCTGATCCTGGACAGATACAGAATATGGTCAAAAGTATGAAGTCCGTGGTATAATGAAAGGCTCTTCAGGTAGAGTGGCGGAAATAATAAGCGTCTGGATTATACTAACAAGTGAAGACATACCAAGGTTTGTGACGGCCTTCCCGGGAAACAAAGGATGAAATATAAGGTTCCTGTCACACTCAAGGTCAACAACGTGCGTTCAGTTTCCGATAACGATGTGATGACGGTGCGCCCTTTCAATCGATCTGCTTAAAGGATATCGATTCTTTGTACATAGTGTACCCGGATAACGCAGTTTAGAGTACAATGTCGCCCGGCTAAGAAGCCGGATGAAACCACTCTGCGATGGAGGTCCGAAGATGGGGAGGAAAATCCAGATTCTCGATACGACCCTGCGCGACGGAAATAAATTGCCTTTTGTCATACTTAATACCAGGGACCGGTTGGAAATTGCCCGGCAGCTTGCCCGGTTGGGCGTTGATATCATTGATGCAGGCTATCCGGTTTCTTCGAAAGAGGACCGGGAGAGTGTGGCCCTGATCGCCGGGGAAGTGGAAGGACCCTATATCTCCGCTTTGAGCAGGGCCCTCGATCTCGATATTGAAGAAGCACTCAGGAGTCTGGAAAAGAGCAAGAGACCTTACCTGCACATTTTTTTACCCATTTTCCCGCTTTTTCTCTCCAGGATCTTAAAAAAAAGCAAGGAAGAAACCTTAAAAATGATAGAGCATACAGTCCGGCTGGGAGCAAGGACCGGTGTAGAGGTCCAATTTTCCTTATGCGAAATAGGGGAAGCGGAGCGGGAGTTTATGCTGGAGGCCGGCCGCACCGCCTGCGCAGCCGGAGCAGGAATCCTGAACTTTGCCGATACCAACGGCACCCTCCATCCGGAAGCCGTGAGAGAGATGATAGCCGAGGCCTGCGGCATTGCGGGTGAGGCAACAAAGATCGGTGTTCATTTTCATAACGATTTAGGTCTTGCCACCGCCAATACCCTGGCGGCCATAGAAGCGGGAGCGGAACACGCGGAAGTTACTGTCGGTGGACTGGGTCCAAAAAGCGGAAACACACCGCTCGAAGAACTGGTTTTCGGCCTTGAGGTTTTTGCAGAAAGATTAAAAAGCTCCCATGGCATTCGGCTGGAGCAGATTTATAAAACCTCGAGCCTGGTCAGCCGTATTACCGGCATCCAACCCCATCCTAATAAGCCGATCATCGGCAGGCAGGCTGATTCGTTTTTCGGGGACCAGGATTTGAGTATCGCCGGATTCAAGCGGCAGCTTGACAACCTGGAAATTTCTTTGCAGGGAATCAATCTCGAAAAGGTCTACAATCTATACCGTTCCCAGGCTAAAAGAAAGAAGTCCGTTCATATATCCGAAGTCCTGGCCATGGTGGAGGACGCCCGCCTGGAAGAAAAGGTCCCCTATGCCCTGGTCTCTTTTAACGTGATGACCGGATCGAGTTCCGTGCCGGTTGGAATTGTAGAGCTGAAGAAGGATGACAGGATCTATCTCCAGTCCTCCCACGGCACCGGAACTATCGATGCTCTCTGCCAGGCCGTGGACAAGGCGGTCGGACTTAAACCGCAGCTCATCCTTTATTCGGTAGACAGTCTTACTGAAAGCTTAGATGCGCGCGCAGAGGGGGAATTCTATGTGGACGGAGAGTACCTCTGGGAGTGAGTTTTTCTGAGAAGTATCGCCCTGAAGCCCCTTTTTTTCCTGCTCTTCACCATCCGGAAGGGGCTTTTGTCCAGCAGGAGGCGATTGGCGAATACGCTTTTGGTAACGATGAGGAGAAATCCATTTTCGGCCAGGCGCCCGGCGCATTGGGATAGAATTGTTTTCGGCCAGGCCGCCCCCGGATCCGGGTCGGGAAAGATTACCTGGGCCTGAAAGGAGTCCTGTAAAAAGTTGAGTACCGGAGCATGACGAGTATCGATTCCGGTCGCCGGGACCCCGTTGTAGATCAGGTTTTTCCTGGTGGCTTCGAGCTGAAGCAGATCTCTTCCGGCCAGGACGAAGTGGATAGCTTTATAGTCCGCTCTTTTGCTCACCATCACGGGGATATGGCCCTGGCCGGGGTTCCAGAACAGGACCCGGCCTTTGAGTGAAATATCAAAAAGCAGCTCCATGGCCAGGTGAGTTTCATAGCCCAGGGTATCGAAGTCGGGAAGGTTATAAACCGTGTTTAAAGCATATGAGGCGCCGGTCGTCTGAAAAGAGACCCTGCTCCTGATGTAGGGGGAAAGGAGCTCCGCGTTGTCGGCGGGCTTTTCCCCAGACCGGACCATGTACGCGGTGTGCTCTTTTGTTTTTTCTCTGAAGATGATTTCCGCTCCTGTTTCCGCCAGAGAAGCATCCGCCAGTTTCTTAAGAGGCTCGACAATTACAAAGGCGAAGATACCCTTTTCAGTCAAATAGCCCCCGAAGTTGAAAAAAATATCTTGAAGCACGGGATTTCCCGCCTTGGCGGGAAGATTGGCCGCTATCAGATCAAAGCGCTCCTCCGTCAGGGTGGAAAAACCCAGACCCCTTGTGATTGTCACCGGGTCGATTTTATTTAGATCACTGTTATAACCGGTAAAGGCTAAAGCTAAAGCATCCCGGTCCGTTAAATGCAGGCCAATGTGCGGATTTTTCTTTTTCAAGCAAAGGCCGAGGACGCCCACACCGCAGCCCAGGTCCAGGACGGATTTCAGCTCTCCCAGGGCCAGACACTCAACCATGACCTTCAGGAGCAGCTTTGAGCCCTTATCGATATCGAAACTTGAGAAGAGCGACTGGGACAGGGCAAACCTTAAAGCTTGACCGCAGAAATTAAAGGTAATTTCTTTATTGATATAAGGCTTAAGCCATTCTAATTGACCCGTTCAACATACTCCCTGGTTTCAGTATTGATCAGAATCTTATCTCCTTCTTTGATAAAGAGGGGGACCCTGACCGTCAATCCCGTTTCGAGGGTCACCGGTTTCGTGGCACCGGAGACGGTGTCGCCCTTCAGGGCATGCTCGGCTTCCGTTACGGTCAGCGCAATCTTGTAAGGGATTAATAAATCCAGAGGTCTCTCATCCCAGAAAGAAAGTCGGAACGTATCGCCTTCCTTGATAAAGAAGCGCTTGTCCTCATGGCCGGTAATCGGCACGGCGAACTGCTCGTAGGTTTCCGAATCCATGAAGATATAATTCTCGTCGTCGGCATAAAGATATTGAGCTTCCTTGATTTCTACGTCGATCTCTTCGACGCTTTCCTGGCTCTTGAACACCTGTTTGAGAACCTGGCCGGTTTTCAGATTTTTCAGTTTTAAGCGGACAAAGGCTAAGCCCTTGCCCGGGTTCACAAACTCTCTCTCGACTACCAGATTGGGATCTTTTTTTACTAATAGAAACATTCCCTTGGAAATTGAACCCGCTTTAGTCATGCCAATCCATCCTGTATTTGCAAATATTTTTTGGGGCGCAGCAGCGCAGGTGCTGAATGATCTCCGCCCGTTTCCATTGCTTCGGGATTATAGCAGAAATTAAAATCTGTGGACACAGCTTCAGGATGATGACTATATTACAATAGAATAAAAGCCAGGAAGGAGTCTGATGTGAGCGAGGCCGGTCAGGACGTGAGGCTGAAAGAAGGAGAGACATATTTCGGATTTGAGGTCCTTTCTATAAGAGATATCCCTGAGTACAGGTCTAAGGCTGTCCGCTGCATCCACCGGGCCACCGGCTGTGAGCTTCTGCATCTGGTGAATGACGAACCGGAAAATCTGTTCGGGTTTATTTTTCGGACGCCGCCACAGGATGACACCGGGGTCGCTCATATTCTGGAGCATTCCGTGCTCTGCGGCTCCCGCCGGTTTCCGGTAAAAGATCCCTTTGTCGTGCTCCTCAAATCAAGCCTGCATACCTTTTTAAATGCCATGACCTTTCCGGATAAGACCGCTTACCCGGCGAGCAGTATGCTGGAAAAGGATTTCTACAACCTGATGCTGGTCTATGGGGACGCCGTCTTCTTTCCCCTCCTGAGTAAAGAGGTTTTTATGCAGGAGGGGCATCACCTGGAGTTTGAAGACCCCGATGATTTGGAAAGCGATCTGAAACGTATCGGAGTTGTTTTTAACGAAATGAAGGGAGTCTTCTCCAGTCCGGAATCTATCATCGCCTCCCGGTCGGTAAGATCACTCTTTCCGGATACGCCTTATGGGTTCGAGTCGGGAGGAGATCCGAAAAGGATCCCGGACTTGACTTTTGAGCAATTCGTGCGCTTTCATAAAAATACACATCATCCTTCCAACTGCAGGATATTCCTTTACGGAAACATCCCTACCTTGAAGCATCTCCGCTTTCTTGAGGAAAGCTTTTTAAAAAGTTTTTCCAGGGCGAAGACCGGTTCGGCTGTGCCTTTTCAGAGGCGCTGGCGGAAACCCAGGTACCTGGAAAAAACTTTTCCCGCCCGGGAGAGCGGACCGGGGAAGGGCCCGGGCTCCACGGTCACGATGAACTGGCTCACTGTTCCGGTTGCGGATCCACTGAGGCTGCTCTCTTTTGAAGTGTTAACGGAAGTCCTGGTGGGCCATGCGGGCTCGCCTCTTAATAAGGCGCTCCTGGAGTCGGGGCTGGGGGAGGATATCTCGCCATCTACCGGGCTTGACTGCGATCTCAAAGAGGCTGTTTTTTCAATGGGTCTTCGGGGCACGGAGCGGGCAAAGTGTAAGGAGATAGAAGAGCTCATCCTTTCCACTCTTAAACGTCTCCGGGATGAGGGGGTTGATGATGAGACGTTTCAGGCCGCCGTGCGGCGAGTGGAGTTCAGGCACCGGGAGATCAGGAGGGGAGGCAGGCCCTATTCCCTCAAACTGATGCGCAGGGCTCTCCGGGGCTGGCTGCATGGGGCCGGACCGGAAACGACCCTCGAGTTCTCCCCGTGGATGAAGCTCTTTAAGGAAAAGGTGGGTCCCGGGAAGCGCTATCTTGAAGAGTTGATCGATGAGTGTCTTTTGGAAAATCCTCACCGCTCGACCCTGCTGGTTGAGCCGGACCCTTCACAGGCCGAGAGCGAAGACGTAGAGGCCAGGAGAGCGCTTGCATCTTTCAAGAAGAAACTTTCCGGCCAAAAGCTGCGGGAAATCCGGGCTGATGTCGAGAGGCTGAAACATTTCCAGGAAGAGCCGGATTATCCTGAAGCGCTCAGGAAGATACCGTCTATCAGGCTTCAGGATTTGCCCGGGGAGGTGGAAAAAATCCCTACCGAGATTATTAATGATTCGGGAGTTCCGGTTTATTTTCACGATCTTTTCACAAACGGCGTAATTTATCTAGATATTATCCTGGATACTTCAGGGCTGGAAGAGCGGCTTTCAGGGCTTCTTCCCCTGTTCGGCCGGGCGGTATGCGGCTCCGGACTACCGGATCTTTCCTACAGCGAGGTGGCCAGACGCCTCGCTCTTCTGACCGGCGGGTTTTATGCCGGCTTGAGCGCCGGGCGTCCAGTCGGCTCAAAGACCGGGGTCCGGGAGCAGATATTATTCAGAGTAAAAATGTTGGCCGACAGGCCGGCCGAATCCCTTTCCCTGGTCTGGAATTTACTGGAACAGGCGGATTTTGATGATTTAAACCGCCTGGATAAGATCATCCTGGAGTTACGAAACGATCTTAAGGCGTCTTTAGTGCCCGCCGGGCACCACTATGCCTCCTTAAGGGCCGGCAGCCGGCTTTCGGCGGCCTTGAATATCGAAGAGCGCTGGATGGGAATATCTCAAGCCTTCAGCCTGGCTTCTCTGTCTTCCGGTCTTGAAAAAAAACTGCCCGGAATCGCCCGGTCTTTGAAAAGCTTAAGGGAAATAATAATCAGTAGGAATAGACTTACTATCAACCTGACCGCCGAGCGGGAGGCATTGAAACCTATTATGGAAGAGCTCAAGCCGCTGGTTTCATCCCTGTCTCCCGGGAGCCATCTCCCCGGGACGGGGCGGAAGAGCCGGTCTTTCGTCCGGAAGCCCCCGGTCGAGGCCTTCGCCGCGTCGGCCGGGGTAGGGTACGTGGCCAGGGTCGTTAAGGGGGCCGATTACGGGAGCAAGGAAGATGCCTGGCTGACGGTGCTTTCCAATTTCTTGAGCACCGGATTTCTTTGGGAGCGGATCAGGATGCGCGGCGGCGCTTATGGGGCTTTTGCCGTTCCCAATGGGCTGGAAGGAGTATTTACCTTCTCCTCCTACCGGGACCCGAACATCCTGGAAACCTTCCGGGCCTACAGGGAGGCGCTTGCTTTTGTAAAGGAAGCCCGGATTGACGACGATCAGCTTGAAAAAGCGGTGATCGGCACGGTCAGCCGGGAAGTGAGGCCCTTTGATCCGGCAGAAAAGGGATTGGTCGCGCTCAAGCGCCTCCTTTTCGGTATTACCGACGACTTGCGCCAGGAACGGCGCAATAATATATTGTCCATCACAGGTCCGGATTTGAAGCGGAGCGCCGAAATACTGCTCGCTGCTTTTGACGGCGGCTGCTCGGTGGTTCTCTCCAACCGCCGGGCCCTGGAGTTGGCCGGAGAGAAGATGAAAGAATTGAAGGAAAACATCCGGGAGATCCCGGAATAAGAGATTCGGGGTGAAATATCGGAGAGTACAATCCGGGGGTGAAAATCTTTGTAAGGAGCGTCCCTTTCATGCTGAGGCGAAAAGATCTTAAAAAGATGCCGAAAGCCGAGCTTCATCGCCATCTTGACGGAAGCGTGCGGTTTGAGACAATTGTCAGCCTGGCAAAATACCATAATCTTGATCTCGGGGCAGCATCCGAATCCAAGTTGAGAAGGAAAACCAGGATCACTTCCCCCATGAAGGACCTCTCTGCAGTTCTGGAGACTTTCTGGATTACCCAGAAAGTGCTCTGTTCTTACGAGGCGATCATAGAAGGAGTCCTGGACGGCATAACCGCCGGTATGGAAGAATATCCCGTTCAAGTCGGAAAGAAATCTTTTCTAGATGAGGAACTCAAATCGGATGTTCTGAAGAAACTGGCCGGTTTTTATTCATGACGAATAGCGATTTAAAACTTAAGCTGAAGCGGTTGAATTAAAATTCTCATTTATGTTAAGTTTCAGAGCCAAAGGGAAAATCTTATGAACATGGAACTGTTTATACTCGGAACCGGAGGTATGATGCCCCTCCCGGGCAGAGGCCTTGCATCGGTCCTTTTAAGAAGGGAAGGGGAGCTCCTGCTCTTTGACTGCGGCGAAGGAACCCAGGTGGCGCTGAGACGCTTAAACCTGAGGTGGAAGAAGATCTCGGTGATCTTTATATCCCACACTCACGCCGATCACGTGACGGGCATTCCGGGCATCCTCATGCTGTCCTCTCAGGTAGACCGGGAAGAGCCCCTTTACATCTTCGGGCCTCCCCGCATCAAGGAGTATGTGGAGGAGAGCCGTAGGATCCTGGATATGTACATCAATTATGAAATAATCGTTCAAGAAATCTCCGGTAAAGCAGTGGTCTATGAAGGCAGCGGCTACAAGGTCTGCTCCTTTCCCCTCCTTCATTCCAAGCCCTGTCTGGCCTATAAGCTCGAAGAGGATATGCGGCCCGGTGTTTTTTCCCCGGAAGAGGCCTTGTCCCTGGGAGTGCCCAGGGGAGTCTTATGGTCCACGCTCCAATCGGGAACTGAAGTCGTGCTGGAATCCGGAGTGATTGTGAATCCTGAACAGGTCATGGGTCCGAAGAGGAAAGGCAGAAAATTCAGTTTCATCACGGATACCTCCTTTGTCCCTGAAGTAGCCGGCTTTGTTGAGGGCTCCGACCTTTTAATTTGTGAAGGGATGTTCGGCGATGATCTGGCCGAAGACGCCCGGGAGAAGAAACATCTAACCGCCAGGCAGGCGGCCCGAATCGCCAGGAACGGTATGGTCGGGAGGCTGGGACTCATTCATTACAGCCCCCGCTATACAGAGCGGGAGCTTAAGAATCTGCTGCACCAGGCCAGAGAGATATTTCCGGGCGCTTTTCTGACCCGGGACCTGCAGACTTTAAATCTGCCGAATATAGATTGAGGGCAAATCTAAGAGGGTTTCACTATTGACCCTTTGGAGCGCATCTATTAATTTATGAGTAAAATCAAAAAAATCGGAGCCTGTTCATGATTGAGGCAGCAAATCTGGGGAAGAAGTATGGATCGCTTGAAGCAGTGAAGGGCGTTTCCTTTGAGATCGATAAGGGTGAGGTTGTCGGCCTCCTTGGCCCTAACGGGTCGGGCAAGACTACTATCATGAAGATCCTAACCTGTTATATTTTTCCCAGTTACGGAACGGCCCGGGTGAACGGAAATGATATTTTTGAGCAGCCCCTGGCCATCAAGAGGACCGTCGGCTACCTTCCTGAAAATGCCCCTATCTATACGGATTTGAATGTCATGGAGTACCTGGAGTTTATCGCCGAATCCCGCTCCCTGGAAAGCGGTCTGAAGAAAGAGAGAATAGAGTGGGTTATCGAAGAATGCGGACTGAATAGGGTGGTTTACAGGGGCATAGACAAAATTTCCAAAGGGTTCAAGCAGAGAACGGGTCTGGCCCAGGCCATTATCCATAATCCTGAGATCCTGATCCTGGATGAGCCGACTACCGGCCTGGATCCCAATCAGATTATTGAAATAAGAGAGCTGATAAAGCGTTTTGGTAAGGAAAAAACCGTCATTCTTTCCACTCATATACTGCAGGAAGTAGAGGCGACCTGCCGCAGGGTATTGATCCTGAATGAGGGTGAGATTGTTGCCAGGGGTACGACCGATGAAATCTGGAGGGAGATGAAAGGTGAGACCATCTTGAACCTGACCCTTAAGGGCCGGAAGTCGCCCAAAAATTCAATTACCGGGGTGAAGAGAATCAAGGAGCTCATAAAGTGCACCAGGCTTTCTTCGGAAAGGTATGAGCTTCGACTCTCATTGGATGCGGACCGGGACGATAAAAACCTGGCTGCCCAGGAAGCGGTCTTTGATTGGGCCGTAGATGAAGGGTATAAGATCCTTTCCATGGTGCCCCAGCGCTTAAGCCTGGAAGATATCTTTATCAAATTGACTGGGGAGGCGGTTTAGGAATGTTCAAAAATATTTTACCGATTGTGCGAAAAGAGCTGAAGTCCTATTTCAATTCTCCCATTGCCTATATAGTGGTGGTGACCTTTCTGATTTTTTCCTCGATCTGGCTTTTTTACTTGCAGCGATTCTTTGCCGGTAATCTGGCTTCCTTGAGAGTGTTTTTCGGCATCATCCCCTTTATTTTCATAATCGTAATGCCCGCCATTACCATGAGGAGCTGGGCCGAGGAAAATAAATTGGGAACGCTGGAATTATTGATGACTCTACCCTATAAAGAAAGTGTCCCGGTAATGGGGAAATTCCTGGCCGCCCTGGGTCTGCTTTTAATCATGATCCTTCTCACCCTGCCGATACCAGTCATTTTAAGCCGGTTCGGCAGCTTTGACCGGGGTGAGATTATCGGGCAGTACCTGGGGGTCTTATTGATCGGATCGGCCGGAATTTCCGTGGGGCTTTTTATCTCGGCCTTTGCCACCAATCAAATCAGCGCTTTCATTATCAGTCTGTTTGTGCTGCTGATATTCACTCTTATTTCCCAGGTCAACCAGGTGTTATCTCTTCCTCCCTGGGCGGCGGGATTTTTTAATTACCTCTCCCTGGGATTTCATTTTTCGAATTTTCAAAAAGGACTGATCGATACCCGCGATCTATTCTTTTATCTGATCGTGATCGGACTTTTTCTTTACCTTAATGTAAAAACCCTGGTTTTTAAGAAATGGTCGTGAGGCGGCTGCAAATGGAAAAGAAAAAAGCTGAAATTATTGTCCTGATTATTATCCTGGCTATCGCCGTCTTATTAGGACTGAACACAGACCGGTATTTCTTCAGACTCGACCTGACCGAGGGCAGGATTTTTACGATTTCAAAGACCTCCAGGACCCTGTTCCAGGAGATTCCCGATCGGGTCTATATTACTTATTTTATCTCGGACAAACTGAGATACCTCTATAACTTTCCCATGGAGATCGAAGACATGCTGAACGAGTATGCCGCTTTTTCCAGGGGAAAAATAAAAGTCACTGTCCTGGACCCGGTCAATTCCGGATCCGTTTCCGAGGCTGAGGCGCTGGGAGTATTCCCGCAACAGATCGAAGTGATTGAAAAGGATGAGAGAAGCTTTGCCAGGGTCTATTCCGGGATTGTGATCCAGTACCTGGATCGTTACGAAACCCTGCCGGTAGTGGCCAGAACGGACACCATGGAATATGACCTTACCTCCAGGATCAGGAAGATCGTATCGAATGAAGAGAGAGTGGTCGGGATTTTAATAGGAGATTCCGACAAAAGCATGAGGGAGAATTTCGGCAGCCTGGCCGCAACGCTATCCGGGGATTTCACCGTAAAAGAAATCGAAAAGGGAGAAGATATTCCTGATGAAGTTAATCTGCTCCTCGTTTTCGGGAACAAAGACCTGGATGAGTTCGACCTGTTTCCCGTCGATCAGTTTATTATGAAGGGAGGCAGGGCCCTCTTTGCGGTTGAAGGGGTAAGGGTAGATTTCAGTCGGGGGTGGACGGCCGGCAAAATTGAGGACTCGCCCCTCCTGGATATGTTGAGCGATTACGGCGTGGAGGTGAAAAGAGAGCAGGTGCTGGATACCTACTCTCAGAATTTCCGCATTCCGAGACAGTTTCTCGGCCAGACGATGTGGGAGGTCCTGGACAAGTATCCCCACTGGATAACCGTGGCCGAACAGTTCGCCTCCAGGGACAATCCGGTCACGGCCCGGTTTTCCGGCCTCGATCTCTACTGGGCGAGCCCTTTGGAGCCGGTTGAAAGGGAGAATGTATCGGCCGAAGTGTTGATGACGACAACCCCGGAGGCCTGGACCATGGCCGATCATTTTGAAAATCATCCGGAGCGGGCGACCATGCTCCTGTATATGGACCATGATACTAAAGGCCAGTATCCGCTTGCCGTGGCTTTAAGAGGTTCGTTTTCAAGCTTTTTCAAAGGAAAGGGCATTCCGACCCGCGAGGGGGAGAAGATAGAGTGGAAGGAAGTAAAGGAGAGCAGCCCGGAGACCCGGCTCATAGTGATCGGGGACTCGGAGTTCGCCTCTGAGTTTTATCAATTCACTGACGCCCGGTACAATCTGGATTTTGTCAGCCAAAGCGCGGAATGGTTGAGCAATTCAGAGGATCTGCTCCTGATTAAGACCAGGGCAACCAGGGACATGAGGCTCAATAAGATCCGGGACCCTGAAGAGAAATGGAGAGCCGCCTTCTTTGCCCAGATATTCAATGTGGTCTTTATTCCCCTGCTGGTGATTGCTTTCGGCCTGGCCAGGCTTTTTTACAGGCGCAAGAAGAGTATTAGTGTGGAGCAGGAGGGCTTCAGGAATGTTTGAAGTGAAGTTTCAAAAGAAGGTCTTGATCTTGAGCGTTATCCTCGGCGTCTTAATCGTTACCTATGCGCTGGGAATTATTTTTTCCCCCGCTAATGTTCGCAAGAGGGAGGAAGGGACCCCTCTTTTTCCGATTTTGAATAAGGATCTGATCCTGCACATCGAGATAAGTTCCGGGGATGATGTATTAACTCTCAAAAAAACCGGTGATGCCTGGACAGTGCTCATAAACGGCATCTATTTCCCGGCCTCGGAATCCAGGGTAGATTCGTTTTTCGATCACATAATTTTTCTGAACCGCGCCCGGATAATCACCGGCGATCCCGAGAAGCGGGGAGATTTTGAGCTGGAAGGCGATGTGGCGGGTCGAATTAAGCTGTTTGACGGCTCGGAAAGAAGTTTGGTGGATCTCTTTATCGGCAAAGAGGCTTCCGGTGGGCAGGGCAGCTTCGTCCGCATCGAAGGCAGCAATGAGATCATCCAGGTCGATAAATCTTTCAGCTTTTATCTGAATACGGAGCGAAAATTCTGGTCTTATCTGAAGCTGTTTCCTGCGGATTTAAGAGGGGAAGATATCATCCGGATCAGTGTCACGGCCAAAAACCCGCCCCTTAATTATACCCTGGTATTGGACAATGACCGAAACTGGGAAGTGGCGGGACGGGAGGAACTGGTCCTGGCGAACGACAAGGTAGATGCCCTGACCAATGCTTTGGTGAGTTTTGAAGGCACCGAATTTGTGGCCGGCATCTCTGAGGATGAAGCCGGTTTTGCCGACTCCCAGGGGGAGGTACTCTTTTCAACAAGCGGGGATCGATCATTCCGGCTCCTGATTGGTAACGAGCAAACTGAGGATGATCAATACTTCGTTAAGCTGGACGGTGAGACTTACAGTTATTTGGCCGCTAAATGGAGAATTGAAAGGATCTTTAAGACGGTTCAGGAGCTTTTAGAGGAAGAGAAATAAGCTCTGTTTTTCAGCTGGTTGAACGGCGGGCGGAAATTAATTTACGGAATTTATCCGGATCGGCTCTGAAGGCGATTATCCGGATGCCGCCGCCTTCAGTCGCCTGTTCTAAGGCCTTGCCGGCCTCAAACAGCAGTCTCTCCTCACTAATCAGTCGTCCGTTGCGCGCGCTTAGGCCTATCGATACTGTGATCCGCCGGCCCGACCAATCGCCGTCCGCGACGCTCTTCTGGAAAATCCTTGCGTCTTTGAGAGCTTCGTCCAGGTTCTTATCCGGGAGAATAACGGCGTAGCTGTCATTCTCATGCGCAAAGGACAGGTCTCTGAAAGGGAACCTCTCCAGGATCATCTTCCCCAGTTGCCTGTAAATTTGCCTGTCGTTCCGGCCGGAGGCGGCTTGATCGAGGGAAACGATTAGCAGGGAGAGGTCCTGATCGAAAGAGGCGGCCCTCTCAAGCTCGAATCGCAGCCTGAGCTTGAGATGTTCCTGCCGGCCAAGTCCTGTATCCGGAGATAACAGGCTTTTCAGACCCAATGTCCGGCTGGATGTCTGCGGTGAAGCCGCAGGCATCGCGTCTAACTGTTCCAGCCCGCTCCCCATGGCCGGAGCACTGGTGGTGAGTAAGAGAAGTATTATGCCTGAGAAAAGCACATAAACAAGGATGAAGTAGAGGGCTTCTTTCAGAACAGGGTACAGGTCTGCTCGATTGAACCGCAAAAATATTCCATCGATAAAGAGGTCCTGCCGGATTCCAGGGGCAAAGGAGGAAGTGAACTTGATTTCCTGGATCGAATCGAGTCTATAGACAGGCTGACCGGACCAGGAGGAAGGCTCCTCCGGGGAAGTAGCCAGGTAGTCTTTATTTTTGGTTATTAAATAAAAGATACCTTTTTCCCTGGAATAGATATTTAAAAGAAGAAGACGATCTGTATTCCTTAAACCGGTCTGCATTTTTTGCTTGAAATACTCGGAATTAAAGCTTCCCTCGGCCAGATAGGTTGAAAGACCGATTATTTTCAATTCTTCATACTGTTTTCTAACCGCCGTGAGATTTTGTTTCAGGCGATCGTTTATTCTATAGCCGATTAGAACGGCGATGAAGATAAGAAATAAACCGCTAATAATATAATAAAATAGGAGAATATTCTTCTTCATCTTATTATTATTATAGGCAGAAAGGGCCGATTATGTATATATTTTTTTAAGACGATCCCATAGAGGTAATAGCATATTTACCGGGGGGAAGCTATGAGTATCAGAACAAGGATTTTACCGGCCGGGTGGTACCCGGCCGGCAGGTCTCAAACGATTGATCAGATTGAAGAGTTCCTGGGCCGGACCGAAAAAAGCGGTTATCAAGCCCGGGCCGGGGTGGTACCGCATGCCGGTTGGGCCTTTTCCGGAGCCGTTGCTCTGGAAGTCCTCCGAACGATTTCAGAAGAAATTGAAACCATCGTTGTCGTCGGCGGGCATCTTCTGCCTCATCAGGGCGTACTGGCGGCTTTGGAAGACAAATACGAGACTCCGCTCAGTGAGATCGAAGCCGATAAGGAACTGCTTCAAGAACTTAAGGGTAAAATCGATCTGGAAGAGGATAACTTCTCCGACAACACCGTGGAGATCCAGCTGCCTTTTATAAAATATTTATTTCCGGGCTCCAGGGCTTTGAGTTTGCGCGCCGCTCCTTCGCAAGAGTCCATTCATTTAGGAGAGGCGCTGGCGGAAATCGAAAAAGAGTCCGGCAAAAATATAGCCGTTATCGGGTCTACGGATCTTACTCATTACGGTCCCAACTATGGATTTACGCCAAAGGGCACTGGAAAGGAAGCTTACAGATGGGTCAGGGAAATCAATGATAAGAGAGTAGTCGATACCCTCCTGGCTCTCGACTGCCGTGAGGCTATCAAGCTGGCCAATAAAGAAAAATCTGCCTGCTCGATCGGAGGCGCCGCTGCCGCGGCCGGTTTTGCGCGAAAAAAAGGCGTTAAGCGCGGAAAGCTTCTTCATTATACGACCAGTTATGATATTTATCCGGGTGATTCTTTTGTAGGTTATGCCGGCATCATCTATCCAGAGCGCGAAGAATAATGACGGAGGCCCATTCCCTCACCTGTTTCAGCAGCTCAGGGCCTTCTACTGTTTTGAGCCCCAGACTTTCACGGATAGCAGTGGCAGCGGGGAATTGGGTGATCCATAGGGACTGTTCTTCCTTCGAAAGCACACGGAAATAACCGCTCAAGGGATGATATGGTTCCGGAAGCGCCCTTAGTCCGGTAAGATAAGCCTTTAAGAAATATTTCCAGTCCGTTTTCGGAGCGCCGGCTGATAAGATATGCCCGCCGGAGCCCTGTTTCTCTTCCTTTAACCTCCGGTCTATATTCAGCGGAACGCCTTTTCCCGGCAGGGGAATAATGGCAGCCTTACTCTTTTGCAGGAAGACTTCAAGCCTTTCTTTATAGCTGATCATGGGTTTCGTGGTGTAACGAATGCAGCCATCGACCCGCTCTTTGATAATGGTGCTATTTTTAAGAATAAAGGAAAAAAATAAGGTCTCCAGAGGATTTACCCTGCTCTCCGCAGAGCGAAAGAGGGGATACATGTAGGTTCCCCGGCTGTATGATTTTCCTTCCGGGAAAGAGAAATCGATTCCCAGCAGAGTTATCTCCCGGGCGCCCAGGTACTGGGCCAGAGAGATGGCGGCATGAGAAACATTTCCTCCGGATGTATCGATATAGGGAAACCTTCTCCATTTGGAAGTAAGGTATTGAGAAAAGGGATGTCCGCTCGAGAAGAATATGATTTTATCAGTTATCCGGGTCAGTACCGGAGGAGAAGCCAGATCGAGCACCAGCGGGATATCTTCGGGTATTCCCTGGAGGAAATGGTGATAGCTGATCTGCTGGCAGTCGATCGAGATAACCAGATCAGGTTTGATTCCATGACCGAGCAAAGCAGGCAGGGATGTATCCGAGGCTATGAGGAGGGCTTGTTTCCTGAGCTCAGGGAGACGCTTAATCTGGATTTCCAGGGACGGACCGGCGCCGGTAATGATAGCCCGGCGTACCGGTCTGACGGTTAAAGTAGAAATTTCGGCCCGCGATAAATTGGCCAGGGTGTTGATAAACCATTTTTTTCCGAACTGGGCTTGAACGGTATAATCATCTGCAATTTTACCGATCACCTTTTTAATCGTTATCATCACATCCTGGAAATATTCTCTCTGCGCGTCAAAGGCTGTTCTTAAAGGAATAGTCTTTAGATCCCCGTCAATAGCCGGGAAATAATCTGCGAGTAAAAAATCTTTCAACCAGTTTAATTCACGGTCCAATATTATGCGGACCCTGGAGTCCAGGAAAATAGACCTCAAGTCAATACGCTCTATTACCGCCCGGAATAATCCCGGATCTTTATCAATAAGCAGGAGGCGGGATACATCTTTCTGTTCCAGAAATGGTCTGATATGATATCCCCCGCCGAGGCCTAAAAAAACCAGGTATCCCGCCTTACTGAAGATGTCAAGAAAACGTCTCCCCTCTTTTTCCGGATCCACGGTAGAATGGAAAGAGACCCTCCTCCCGGCGCCTGACCGGGGCCTGATCAGAGCCGGCACCAATAAATCTTTTGCGGTCGGGATGAAATCAATATAGGGGCTGGGCTTTACGGCGCTGATGAATCCGCAGAGCTCCGGATCGTTCACGGAAAGAGCGAGTAAATTACGTTCCAGGACCGAAGTTTCTTTCATTCGACCTCAAGCGCCTTGATCTTCTCCATTATGCTTTGTAAAAAAACTCTTTCACAGGTAAGTAAAACACCGGCTTTCTTTACGGCCCTGCTTTCTCCGAAAAGCCTCAAACTCCTTCTTATTTTGGCCAGGGAAGAAGCGTCCAGGTAATAGGCCAAACTTAATTGAAGAGAGTCCCGGAGGAGAGGAGCGAGAGATTTTTCCTGAGTGATTTTAGCATGGGTCTCTTTTATCAGCCTGTCCCAGCTTTTGAGAACTTCCAGGGCGATCTTCTTCCGCTGCCGCCCGGGCGGATAACCGGTTTCAGGTATGAATTGACTTCCGGCCGGTTTTGGAGCGTCTGCTTCTATTATACGAGGCAGATCATTTGCCTCGATATCCGTGATTCCTTTAAGCGCAGCGCCCCTCGGATTAAGCCGGTAAAGCCTTTTCTGCAAATCTCTTTTTAGTGATCCGAACCAGCCGGCATAGGTTTTCATGGTCAAGCTAAAACGTAATGAATTTCCTTCCTTTTTCTCCACAATCGGCGCAAAATCGCAGGCCCGGGTGAACATCTGAGCGTTAAGGGGATTGAAGCGGTTCTCCCCTTTTAAAAGAAGGGGTTCGAAAGCATTGGGCCGGACATGCGGTTTAATATCATCATAGCAGAAATCCAGGCCTGCAAAGATTACCTTCTTTCCGGTCATTTTCAGGGCAAGAGCCAGGGCTGTGGCGGAAACGGTGCCTTTAGAAGGAATGGTGGGTACCGAAAGCCCGGTTTCTGCAAGCAAAGCATTTTCAAAAAAAATATCCTGGGATATCAAGTAAGCCTTTCCGGAAATCCTCCAGGCGCCCGGAGCAGCCGAGAGAGGCATGGCAAGCTGCAAACCCAGGCTAGCAGCAGGGTGTAAGTGGTACATGGCGTAAAAACCGGGATCGGTGATGACCACCAGATCGGGCTTAAGACCATTTTTTAAAAGAAAAAGGACCGCCGAAGGCAGGGCCCAAAGGTACAGCCGCCGGCGGAAAGCGGAGATATAATCGGCAATTTTTTCCAGGGATGGTCCCGAAGCGGCGATAAGAATGGGGAGGTCCGATCTTTCCGGGTTTACCCTCAGTGTTGAATCTAAAGAGAGAAAGTTCAAGAAACTGTTCCGGATCCATCGCTTTCCGAAAGCTATGGTAGTGACCAGGCTTCCCCGAAGCTCTTTGATCAACTGGCCGACAGCCTGGTTGGCAGCTTTTGAGAGTTCCGGAAAGGCCCTGGAAGATGGAGTCCATTCTAAAATCTTCAGCCCCTCTAAATCGAGCTCATGGACCTGTTCTCTTAAGAAAGAAAGGATAGATTGTGGTCTTCCCGGCAGCCAGCAAATCGAAGGTTTTTCTCTGCACCGCGAGAATATTTCCTGTGAATAGAAGACCACAATAAGTTTGGCGTGCGGACAGCATTCCGTAACTGCCCTGATGATATGACCGAGTCCGGCGCCGAGCAGAAGTATAGTAGAAAAATGCTTTTCGTTTATTGCAACTCTTACAAAGCGTTCCGCCTCCCTGGTGGGATCGTAGGTCGAATGTAGACGAACTCCGTTCAGGATTGCGGTGTCCGCACCTGATCTGGCAGGAGTGATTTGCAGCATGAAATCAATTTATACCAGCTCTGATAAGAGTTCCAGTACTTCCTCTCTATCGTCAGGAAAAACCTTGTATGCTTCATTGAAATAGATTTTTTGTTCGCCCGCCAGCTCTCTGAAGAATTTCCTGAAAGCCAGTCCTATCTGATAGATCAAAAGCTCGGCATCCGCCTCCGGCATTGCGTATATCAGCAGGAGTAGATGATGTTGGTTCAAATTACGGATGCTGCCGATGTCTGCCAGAAAAGACCTCATGAGATTCAAGATATCTTCTCTGAGCCGGAAAGAGTCCAGGTAAGGATTGTTATGAACGATGCTTTTTATGACTCTCTCTAAAGAAATCTTGATAATTATAAAAGGAGTGCCCTGCTGCTTGCAGGTTTCAGCGAGCGTCCGGACATGATCTTGCAGAGACTCAGGACTCGAGGCAGATTCCTGCTTAAGATCTTTAAGTTTTTCTTCCCTGGCCCGGTGGATAATAGGAGCAGCATGGGCCGAGATCCTGGAGAGAAGTGCAGTATCATCTCCAGTCCCGGGAGGCTCCGAATTTGTTATTACCAGTACGGCAATTAATTTTTCCGTAACAATAAACGGAGCAAAAATTATATTAGAGAGGATGGCAAATTCCCGGGAAGAGAAGCATTTCTTAAACCCAGCCAGTTCTTCCTTTGCAGAGAGAATGAGCAAGTCTCCGTTGGCCACCTGGTTGAATATTTTATTGTATCCCAGGGGTATCCGCAGCCGATGAAGGGTTGTTTTATCATAGCCGCAGCTCGCCCAGGGAGCGAAAACCATACGCAGGGGATCGTAGAGGAGTAGAGCCGCCTTGCTAAAGCCCAGGTTATTCTTAAGGATTGAAAAGAGCTGGGCGGGTGCTTCGATTCCATCCTGCAAGCCTGATATTTCTTTTTTAATAAGATCTTCTTTCTTTTCGCTCTTTTCTTCGGCACCTGCCTGGCCCGAGAAAAGCTGCTGCAGTTCTTCAGTTATTATAGTGGGTCCCAGACTCTTAGACGGAGATTTTATTCCTGCTTCTTCCCAGGTTAAGGGAATTTGGGGATGAGAAAGCTCTTCCCGTATTACTGGTATCTGGTCTTTTCTGTTACTTTGTAAGCTGGCGGTTATGGTATCGAGTTCATCTTGAGTGATAAGAAAGGAAGAACTTTTTTTTCTTTCTCGCTCCAGGCGCTTGATGATTTCCAGACCCTTATGCAGGAGTCCTTTAGGTTTTAATGCTAAATGTCGAAGTGAGATTGCTCTTGCGATCAGCCCCATCAGGCTTCGAGTCCCAGATCTTCAAAGAGCTTTTTATACATCGGTAAATATTTAGAATTGGCGAACTCTCGGATCTTTTCCTCCGGCAGAGATTCGAGAAGCTGATCCAAATAAGAAAGCACTGATTTTATGTCCGATTTAAGCTCTTCGGGGAATTGTTGATCGGCCTGAAGAGCCGTTTCCGGCTCTAACTCTATAGGAGCCGCTCCATCCTCAGGCGCCGCCTCTTCCGGGGCTTCCTCCAGGGTGAGCTCTTCCTCCGGCATTTCCAGCTCCGGGAT
>CAZERV010000057.1:0-21307 GCA_964514815.1 uncultured Spirochaetaceae bacterium
GACTGTACAAATCTATTCTTTCCTCATCAGTTACGGTGTAGATTATTGTTTTATAAAATTGTTCCTCGCATCCACTTGATAGGATGCCGATTTGTCTCTATCCCTGGGATGCAGAAGACATCGATCTGCACCAAAGCCTGAATCAACCGGAATAAGCCTTAAATCTTGAACTGCCCGTAGCCTGGTTGCTTAAAAAACGGCTCCTGTAGTCCTGCAGGCTTGCGGGCTAGAAACTGAACTTTCCTTTCAGGTAAAGCTCGTTTTCGGTTGTTTGCAGCCCGAAGGTAGTTCCGGTTTTCCCTTCTATCCCAGCGTACGCCGAAGGTTATCTCCGCGTTATCCATCGGGTAGAAGCTTATTTCCGGGGTGAGCACAAACGCCCAGGCATTGGGGAAATCCGCGAAATCATCCACCTCGAAGGCAAAACCGATGGGACCGATTTTTAAGGAGACCATCGAAGACCTTCCATTCGAATCCGAGCATCAGGTAGTCTTCCAGCTCCTCCCGGCTGTTTTCATAGGCGAGGCCATGGGCATACTGAAGGTTTACATACATCCCATTGGTGAAAGTATAATCAAAACCTACGACCCCTTTCAGGTAGATGTCTTGCTGCTTTTCCGTGCGCTCGCCCCCAACTGCGGTCATGTCGGTAACCACAAGGGTATCCGGAAAGAAAAGGGCAGCCTCTCCCCAGAGACCCAGCCCAAAGAGCTCCCCGGCAACATCCAGCCCGGCAATGTGCTGCCACGGGTATTCGAGAGTGGTGATAATATCCACGTCCGGCGCTTACAGTGTAGCCCTTGTATTTGTGGCCGCTGGAAAATCATTCCGGCCGTAGATATAGCTCAAGGAAATGTCCCAGCCAAACAAGTATATGGCCAGGCGTGACCCCAGCGTTGCATTTTGTAGGGGATCTGTCGGTGGTGGGGCAGTCAGAAGTGTAGTTAAGCTGTTTAAAAAGGCAGGTGGGGGCAGCGGCGGAATTGAGCCCGGCATCAGCGAGGAAATATCTTCCGGAAACCGGGCCGGTCTGAAGATGGGAATGTAGACCGCTTCAATAGTGAGAATATCAAGGTAATAGGTCAACTTAAGGGCATCCGAGGCCAGATGGCGCCCGAAGTCCCAGCGGTCTTCAAGATCATCCGGGTTCAGGTTATCGATCACGCTGACCTTTTCCGCGGTCCCCCAGGCGATGCGCTGTCTCCCTGCCCGGAGGTCGAGATCATCGAAAACAAAGCCATACAGGTCCACATAGGCTTCCCGCAGCTCTCCTATAAACGGCATGAGCTTTTCATGGGAAGAAAGATCGTTCAAACCGCTCAAGGTCGGGAAACCCCAGGCACGCAGCCAGCCTTCCCCGTAAAGGCGGATTCTGTCCGTCGGCTTCGCCTCGGCATGGTGGTCCAGCCGCAGCTCCGCCCGGCTGAAATGGCTGCCGGTAAAATCGAAGTTATCTCCCGCATTCAAGCGCAGGTCGCTCAGCAAGTATCCACCCCAATCCGGGTCCTGGGCGGAAAGCAGGCGCGGATTCACCACCATTCCCAGCAATATGATGGAGAGAAGTATGACAAATACATTTTTCATGGCACCTCTCCTAACGAGTAAAATAGCGCTTGCTGAAAATCTCATCCGTTAGCCCCGAATCGAATTTTATGTTGTTCATCACCATCTTCGTCCGGTGATTTTTTATCAAATCGATCATTTCTCTTTCCCTGGCCACCCAATACCCATCGATCTTTTCAATTCCTTCGCTGACCATTTTCCTGGTGAGAGTCCCTTTTTTGTTGTAGTATTCAACAACCACGGTGACAAAATTACCTTTCCTGACCCAGATAAGCTGCCTGGAGACATCACTCTCCCCGGGTTTGAGCGGGGTGAGCTCAAGGACATAGCGGTCCTCCTCGGTTTTCACCAGCCTGGCGGAATAATGCTCGGTTAATTTTTTTGCCTCCATATCGTCGTAGGTGAAATCGGTGCCGGCAAACCTGTTGTTCTTTATGTGGGAGGCGATCCTCTTCACCTTTTTAAAGGCCGGAAGATAGAGATAGATCACATTGTCCGGAAGGGAAAGCACACTGATGCCTCTTTGATCTGCCGGAGATAGAAAGCGGGACAGCCTCATATCCGGGCCTTTCTGAAGCATTTGTATTGTTCTCTCTTTCCGGTTTCCGTCCTTATCGATCAGGATCAGGGTCGCTTCCAGCTCCTGATCCAGGGGCGCGCTCATGGTTTCATCCACTTTCGCCAGGATCTCCGGGCCGGTCAGCGGGTCAGCGGCCCAGACCGCGAATCCCACCTGGAGAAATGCGAAAACTGAGATTAAGAAGGTTGCTTTTTTTTCATCTCACAGCTCCTCTCGCTTTTTTAACGGAACAGGTTTCAATTTTAAGAAAGCCGGTTTCAACCGGCGTAAGGCCAATACAAAACGCTTTACGGCAAGCTTGAGCGGGTGAACCTCGGCCACGACTCCTTTGAACAGGTGAGACGGACTCATGATCATGATAGACGGCAGCAGGGTAAGAGCTCCGAGGCCTGAACAGAGCATGGCTATCGTAATCAGATATCCGAAACGCTTGAGAGGAATAAAACTGCCCAAAATAAGGGTTAGAAATCCGAGGGAGACGGTCACCATATTAATGAAGATGGCTTTCCCTGTGGTATCCAGTGTGTGAGCCAGAGAGGACCGGATCTCTTTCCCGACCCGGTACTCTCTCCTGAAACGGTTCAAGAAATGGATGGAATAGTCGATTCCGATTCCCATCGAGATGCTGCCGATCAGCACGGTGGCGACATCCAGGGGTATCCTGGCCAGGCCCATGCTGCCGAAGAGCATGAAGAGGGTGAATCCAATTGGGATCAATCCAACCAGTCCTCCGGTCATTGAGCGCAGGAGGATGATATTGCAGAGAAAGACCAGCAGAACGGCGATGATGAGACTCTTGATCTGACTCTTGCCGAGTGCCTCGTCGAGCCGTTGATAGATAGGAATCGAGCCGGCGAGCTTGAAGGTACAGTCGGGGGAGTTAGCTCCTGCAATGTATGTTTCAACCGCCTGGAGCAAATCGTTTATTTCCCTGGAGTTCTGGCTTTCGACCATAGCATGTATTACAGCCTCGGTCTTCTCTCCGTTTACGAGCTGGTTCAGTGCTTCTTCCCCTTCCAGAAGGAACCAGAGATTGGCCACTTTTTCCCGGGTATCGGGAAAAAGTTTTTTCGTCGATCATGGCAAAGCTCATTTCTTCGATCATCTATACTATGGAGCGAACGTTATGAAGCTGCGGACGTTTTTTCAAGAATTCTTCCATCCTCTTCATTTTCCGCAGCACCGGGGGATCATTGATATTTCCCTGGACGAGTATCTGGAGGGTGGTTGATCCGCCGAAGTTTTCTTTCATCATTGTTTCAGCCAGGCGAACATCCGTGTTACGCTTAAAATAGGAGATTATGTCCACTTCTTTTTCAATCATGGGTATCCCGATCAGGCTCAAAAGGAGAAGACCGGCCCCGATGCCGACTATCACCTTACAGTATCTGAGGACGAAGGGACCCAACTTCCCCATCAGTGGCGCTTTTCGCCCCGTGTCACTGATCGATCGGGCTTTGCTCGGGCGCGCCCTTAGTGCCGGCAGGAGGGAAAGAACGGCAGGAACAAAGGTCAGCGAGAGGATGAGGGCAAACAGGATGCCCAGGCTTGAAAAAATGCCGAACTCCTGAATCATGATTAGATACGACCCGAAAATAAAGGCGAGAAACCCGGCAATCGTGGTAACTGCGGCCAGAATAACGGGCAGGGCGATTCCTCTTAATGAGCGGAAACCCAGGTACAAAGAGAGAATAATCAGTGAGACAGCCAGAGGAATCAAGCGGACCAGATCGGCTAAAACAATGTTGCTGATTTCCGTAAGCTGAAAAGGAAGGCCGGCATAGTATATCTTATCCTTGATTTCCGCCCGGGCCACGATCTCCTTTATCTGCCTGGAGATGAGCGGCTTGTCGGCGTCCTCCCGGAGGCGGCAAACGATAACGGTTGCTTTCCCGTCTTCAGAGATGAGCCGGCCCCGGAAGGTATCTTTCCGGAGTGCATAGTCCTTTAGGGCCTCAAGCTCTTCTCCGGTTTCGGGAAGCAGCTCAACATCAACAAGCCGGCCGATTTCCAGCCAATCATCCACCTTTTTGATATCAAGGACATTAGTCAGGCTGGTTACATACTGGACGCCTTCAATGTGCTGAAGCTCTGAAGTAAGATGATAAATCGTTTTAATTAATTCCCTGGTAAAGATATTTTCAGCCTCAATCGCCACAACTGCAAGCTGGCTTCCGCCGTACTTTTCGCTGATGTAAACATTGAGCTCCGTAATCGGATCATCTTCGGGAAGGTAACTCAGGATATCCGAATTAATTCGCATGTTTTTCAGGAAATAGCCTAAAACAAGGGTAATTAGAACCGTCAGGATGATTATTGGAATCCGGAAGAGAATGACAAGTTTTGCCGGCTTTTTCATATTTTATATCACAGCTCGATGCCCAGCGAGTTTTCTACCATCAATTTCATAAAATTGATTACATCAGACACCTTGATTCCTATTGAGCTGGAGCGGGCAATCTTCACCGTATTAAGAATGCCCAAAGAAAACACCATCAGGGCTGTTTCCATGGATCTTCGGGAAAACTCCTTTAAGAGTGTCTTGCTTTTTGGTATCGATTTAATGAGGGAGAAAATGAGATCCGTGAGTTTATCCATCTTTTCCTCTATGCGGGTATAGTCGATGGCTTCAGAGAGCAGAATATTAATCAGGTCCAGGTCATTTAAAAGCTCCGGGATGAACTGTTCTATTAATGCTTTCAGCCTGGCCTCGGCGCTGCCCGGTGCGGACATTGCCTGTTCCAGGCGGGAATAGAAGTCCGTCCAACCTTCTTCAACAATAACCCGCACAATTTCGTCCTTACTATTAAAGTAGGTATAGATAGTGCCCACCGGCATTCCCGTTTCTTTGACAATGTCCGAGATAGAGGTGTTGAAGAATCCTTTTTGAGAAAAGAGCATTTTTGAAGACTGCATGATGGATGTTCGTTTGTTCTCATCTTTCATTCTGGCCATGATGACTCACCTCTCAGAGCAATGTTTACAGTAAAAAGTGAGCGTTCATTCTTTTTATAAATCAAAAAAAAGCGAATGCTCATTCTTTTTTTAATTATATTACCAGTCGGGAATATTTTCAAGATATTTTTATTTTTTTTTAAATTTATTTTGTATATAGCGGCTATTGTATACAGCGATTACTGTTAATCCCAGTTACTGTAGGATTTTCTGGATTTCACTGATTTTTTTCGCATTATCCAAAAAGGCCTCCACTACCCTGGGTTCAAAGTGTCTGCCCGATTCTTCTCGAATGATTCCCAGAGCCTTCTCTTCAGGAAACGATTCTTGCTTCCAGCGGGATATTTACATTCCGGAGTTTCTGAACGTATCCGGAGCCGTTCCATTTTTCGTGATGGTAAAGAGCGATGTTTTGAGCCATCTGGTCAATCTCGGTATTGCTGAGCATTCTGGCGCCGATCCGGACATGCTTCTGCATCTGCTGAAACTCTTCGGGGCTGTACTCACCGGGTTTCTTCAGAATATTATCGGAAATACCTACCTTGCCGACATCATGAAGAGAGGCATACAGCTTAATCCGTTTTATAAAATTCCGATCGCACCCATACTCTTCCGCCACCAGTACCAAATAACCGCTTACTCTGCGGATATGGTTTCCCGTATCATTATCATTGAAGAGATTCGCGTTTTCCAGCGCGCTCACCAGGGCCTGGGTTGTATTTTCCAGCTTGATTGTTTTTTCTTCCACTAAATGGGCCAAATGCATTTCCCGATCTTCCAGCAGTTTATTTTTTAACCTGAGCTCATCATGCATCTTTTTAAGCCCGACCTGGGCATTTATCCTTGCTAATAGCTCATGTTTATTGAAAGGCTTGGTGATGTAATCCACTCCGCCCATCTCAAAAGCCTTTACTTTGCTATCAATATCTGAGAGAGCGGTGATAAAGATAATCGGTATATCCCGGCTGTCCGGTTTATTCTTTAGTATTTTAGCTACCTCATAACCCCCCATCTCAGGCATCATCACATCCAGCAAGACCAAATCCGCCAGCTCCTGTTCAAAGGAGGCCAGCGCTGCCTTGCCGATGTCGGCAAGGGTGGTTATGTATGGCGTACTTCGTTTTAAAATCGAGGCCAGCAGCTCCCTATTCTCCTGAATGTCATCGACAATGAGTATCTTTACTTCATCTTTTAGATAATTGTTCAGATCTATCTTTTGTTTGGGTCCTTCGTTTGTTCCCTGGTTTTTCACGAAGATACCTCCAATTCATAGAGTATAATAATATTCCAAATGGATTCCAAGCCTTCGGTACCCCCCTCCGGGGATGAAGACACCTAGCGGGCATGAAGACACCTCCGGGGACGAAGACCTACCCTGCGGGCATCTTCGACCTGGCGGGTGGGTTTTTACCTGCCGGCGGAATCATCATCGACGGAGATATGAACGGTTGCCGTTAATTCTTATGTACGTGGACTCCGATATAGTAAGTAGAGAGGGATAGCCTGGATGGATTGGTTGGTGGATTTACTCGCTCGCGAGGACTGCTTAAAAAAGGAGATCGCTGAATTATCGACCAAAACAGACAGATTAAGGATTTCCTCCCCAGACTCGAAAAACGTCTTCTTTTGTACGATAAAGCCGAAGATTGAAGAGATTCAGGCGGCCTTTGACGATTATCTGTGCGGGCGAAATGAGGCCGAACGCTTATTTATGAATTATAAGGTAAGGCTCAAGCTGCCCCTTTTCAGCCACCTGCGCAGCATCTACCTGGCCGGTTTGCCGGGCGGAAACTGATAAATGTGGACACCGAATCGCCTGGGCCATCGCGGCTTTAGCCGTGATGGGTCAATCAGCAAAAGATCGTTTCAGACTTTTTCTTTGAACATCGGACAGATATAAATCACCATTTCCATTCCCGAACCTTCAGGGTCCCTGAGATCGCCGATACTGTCCATTATCTTTGCATGGACCGGACATCTGGCAAACTTTCTACACAAAGGGCAGGCCCCGTTATTACGATGATTGAATTTAATTTTCATGGGTAAATCATACAATAAAATGTATTCCCTCGCAATAAAGCGCAATAAAGGCAAAAATGTTTCGCACCGGCGAGTCGAGCTTTAAGAATGCTTCTTAAGCCCTTCGCGGGTGGTGTAAAAGGGTAGTCTAAATAGAAAGTTTCTGGTAATAATTATGAGAACGGGGGTACGGATCGATGGGAGACCTGTTAAATCTGCTTCAAGAAAAGAAAATTCTCTTATCGGATGGGGCCTGGGGGACGATGTTTTATTCCATGGGCTTAAAGGTTGGAGACTGTCCGGAAGAGTGGAACGTCACCCGCCCGGAGTCCGTGAAGGAGGTGGCGGCCGCCTATGCCCGGGCGGGATCGGATATGGTGCTGACCAATACCTTCGGCGGCTCAAGAGTAAAGCTCGGAAAATTTAGCTTTACAGCCCGTGTTAAGGAGTTGAACGAGGCAGGAGCAAGGTTGTCGCTGGAAGGAGCCCCCGGTGGGATCGTAGCCGGCTCTGTCGGTCCTACCGGAGAGTTCCTGGCGCCCCTGGGAACGATAACGGAAAAGGAGATGGAAGAGGTATTCAAAGAACAGATTGAAGCGATTGTAGCCGCCGGAGTCAAGGCAATATGTGTGGAAACAATGATTTCCGTGGAAGAAGCTGCCTGCGCGGTACGAGCTGCTAAAGCAGTCGATGGGTCGATAGAAGTCATGGCCACTATGACTTTCGATCATACTCCCAGGGGCTATAGAACTATAATGGGGGTGGACTGCAAGCGGGCAGTAGAAGAGCTCGGCGAAGCGGGCGCCGATATCCTCGGCTCAAACTGCGGCAATGGTATCGAACAGATGGTGCCGATCGCGGAAGAGTTCCGAAAATTAACGGACAAACCGATTCTCATCCAGGCAAATGCCGGCCTGCCGGAAATCGTCAACAATGAAACCGTGTACCGGGAGACTCCCGAGGAAACGGCAAGCTATGTCGAAGCACTGGTTGAGGCCGGAGCATCCATTATCGGCGGCTGCTGCGGCACTACTCCGGAGCATATCAAGGCCATCAAACGGGTGATCGACCGGCTTTAAATCATTCGATCCAGATTTCGATCCGCACATTCTCATGCTCATCCTCAACTTCCACCAGCTTTCCCAGCTCGTTTGAATCCAGGGCAGTGAATATGGAATCAAGATTGATGCCCATGTTTTCCAGTTTTATTCTTTCCCCGGGAGGAATGAAATTTTTAACAAAGCGGGCGATACCCACGGGGAAACTGAGATTGACCTTTACTACGCCGGTGTTTTTTTCCGTGACCTTAATTTTAAGGGTTTTTCCTTCTTTTTGGGTCAGAGCGGACTTTATTTCCTCACTCGACTCATCGAGTGCCTCAAGCAGTTTCGCTCCTTCTTCGGCAGTGATTTTTCCATCTTGAATCATTTTCAATACTTTCATTTTTTCTTCGTTGGCCATTTATTCGCCTCCACCTTCAGATTTGTCCATTTCTTCATCATCTAAGCCGGTTTTCAGCATTTCGGCAGCCTTTTCTGCGCTTATCTTTCCATTGTCTAACTGCTCAATGATTTCCATGCGCTTTTTGGCGATGAACGGCTGCTTTACCGGATAGCCCATGTTCTTGATTGTGGAATCGAGCATTCCCCTGACCGTAGGATAAGATACGCCCAGGGCCTTCTCGACTTCTTTGATATTTCCCCTTACCCGCACAAAGAGCTCGATAAACTCAAGCTCCTTGCGAGAGAGGGCGTTCAATCTTGATTTTTGGGGCTCAAAATCCCCTTCAATCCGGATATGACAGGTCGGACAATACAGAACGCGCACCCGGAGATTGCCTCCGCATACCGGGCATTCGTGAATGACCTTATTTTTCATATATTAACTCCTTATTCAACAATATAAATATACGCATTAAATAAATCAAGTATTTATTGGATTGTGATGAAGATTATCAAAAATAATATAAATATTTTAGGAAGAGGAGCGGCCAGCCGTGTCTCAGCGCCGGGTGGTTTCATCCCCTGCAGGGATCAATAAGCGCTGCTCTGGTAGATAATGATTTGATCGATCTCCATGAGTTCTGAGGCGGAACTGCTCAAATTTAAAACTACCCAGGAGGTTTCTGTATCCTGCTTCCGAAGCTTAAAAGTTGATTGTAAATCGGGACTTTCAAAATCAGGGCTTTCAATAATAATTTCTTTTATTGAAAGGGCTAACTTTAAGGATTTATCCACCTTAATAGAATATGGAATTTGGGTAGTCTGTTCAGTATCCGGGTCGGCCCGGAGAGCAAAGAAAGGATTTTGGCTATTCTCCCAGAAAAGAGAGATCCTGCTGCCCGGAGGCACAGGCCTGGAAAAGCTGATCTCTACGACGGTCCTCTCCGCGCTTACCTCAAAGGCGGGCAAGGTGAGAGCGGTCTCAAGCCCGAGAATCAGGGAGCCGTACTCCAAAGTGCCGCTGACTTTGCTGCTCAATTCATCGGTGAGATAGAGACCGTCAAAGCCTTCGGCCAGGACCAGATTCCGCCCGTATTTTTTCTTCATGGCTCTCTTGAAGATTTCAGGATCCACAGCCGCCCTGTTTTTTTCATCCCGGTTAAACACACCCAGCTCGGTAATGATGCCCTGAAAACCATTTGTACCGCCGATTAGGGTTTCTCCGTCATTCGTCAGATTCTTAAGCTCGATATTCTGGACCGAAAAGGCGGTTTGCACTCCATCCAGGAACCAGAGAGCCGTAACCGAGCCGGCTTGCGGTATGATGGATAGAGAGAGAGAATATTCCTGTCCGGTCTTAAAATCATCGATGCCGGAAGAGAGGCGAACTTCCCTGCCGCCCGCTTCAATGGCTGCCGCGGGAGATCCTTCTCTATCCAGATAAAGCAGGAAGCTGAATGAGCCTCCCGGGGAGACGACGGAGACCAGGTCTTTTCCTCTGCTTGAAGAATCGATAAGAAGCACGATCGTCAGGGTAAAAGGCTGTAACTGCCCGCTTTTAACGGGGAAAATCAGCCGTGGGTATTTGATGCCGGAAGAACCGGTCAGCCTGTAGCCAAAATGGTCTCCCACTGAAACGAGGTGGGGATTTCCAAGGAGCTCCGCCTGAAAGGGGTTTTCCGCCTCAACCTGGGATGTTTCGCCTCTTGAGGCTCCGAAATCCTGAAGATCGCCGTTGAAGTGGAAAAGGCTGTAGTACGATTCTTCCGGGGCCAGGTCATTTTCGGAGAGGATGTGCTTGGTGGAAACGTAAAGCCTGGCCGTCATTGAGATAGGGGAGGTGAAGTGAAAATCGCTCTCTACTATCGGTGGAAACGGGAAAAGCTCTACCTGAATCGAGTATACACCCTCTTCTTCGGGAGCGGACCAGATGATTTCGCTCCATCCCCCACTAATCAGCCCGCCGGCTATGGTCTTATTATTCTGAGTCCAGCGAATAAAAGGGTCCGCCCCGGCGGGGTATACCAGGTCTGCTTTTAAAATGGACTCAGAGCCTGGAAACATGGTGGGGGGAAAGGATTTGATTCCCACCAGGCTGTACTCGCCCGGGGTATAAAAAAAGGTGAGCTCCTTCTGGCTCGTGGTGCCTGTTTCTTGAGAGATCACAAATTCTATTTTGTATTGCCCTGTTTCCAGGTCCGGCAGAATAAGGTCCAGTTCTTGATTGATCGATGGAGCGGATTCATTAGTGCTCCAGAGTCTTATTCCCGACACTGTGCTCAGGATTATTTCCAGGTTCAGGGCATTTCCATCCTGGCTGCCCGAATGAATGACAAAGGTTATCGGCTCACCGGGTTTTAGGATTTCTCCTTCCGTTAGAGAACGAACTTCTATTGCTTCGGACTGATCGGCCGGCTGGGTAAACATGGGAAGCTTCGTGCACCCAGTCAGCCCCGCCAGTGCGGCAAACAATATTAAAGAGGAAACCTTCTTCATCTAACCAAGATAATAGCACATTTCTCAATAATTTCAAGTGGAATATTTGGGAGATTTCTCCGGCCACGGCGGCAGGAATTACCCTATTTACCGATTCCTCTTTTTCGTATAAAATCCTTGCGTGATGCTTCAGAGTGCATCCTGCGCAGTCTATCGCTGCCTCCGGCAGTTATATATTGAAATTGCAAGCAAAAAATAAAGGATTACCGGCGTATCAAAGTGTCAGCTCGCTGGAGGAGGAACACATGCTTGAAATAAAGCAGGGGGTTAAGCTGGAGCCGGATCAGGAATATTTGGATGAAACCGTGCCGCCCTTTACGCCGCAAATGGCATTGGAGGAAGCGACCAGATGCCTGTTATGCCTCGATCCGCCGTGCAGCCGTGATTGTCCGGCCGGCACAGACCCCGGGAAATTCATTCGTTCCATACGGTTTAGAAATTTCAAGGGCGCGGCCGAAACAATCAGAAAGAACAACATTCTGGGCGGGGTTTGCGCCCGGGTCTGCCCCTTCGACCGGCTTTGTGAATCGGCCTGTTCGAGAACCGGTATTGACAAGCCGATCCATATCGGCCGGCTGCAGCGCTTTGCCACGGATTATGAGATGGCGACCGGTTTAAAAGTCCTGGAGGCGCCCCAGGCTGCTAAAGAGAAGGTGGCCATGATCGGTTCCGGGCCTGCCTCGTTGTCGGCTGCCGCGAATCTGGCCCTGAAGGGGTATCGAGTCACCGTCTACGAGGAAAAGCCGAAAGCCGGCGGGGTCTTGAGCTACGGAATCGTTCCGGCCCGTTTGCCCCAGTATGTGGTCGATGAAGAAATCGGCTGCATCGAAGATTTAGGAGTTGAATTTATCTTTAACACTAAAGTCGGCCGGGATACTACCATTGAGGACCTGAAGGCAAAGGGAATCAAGGCTTTTTTCCTCGGTGTCGGGCTTAAGAGTCCCATGATCTACGAGATACCGGGAATCGACCTGGACGGAGTCACCAATGCCGTCGATTACCTGGCGGCTGCAAAGCCCGGTAAAGGGAAGGTCGAGGTGGGCAAATATGTGGTCGTGATCGGAGGCGGAGATGTGGCCATGGACTGCGCTACCACGGCCAGGCTGCTCGGCGCCAGGAAGGTAACCGTGCTTTACCGCAGAACAAGGGAAGAGATGCCGGCAGACAGGCTGGAGGTAAAGTATGTGGAATCTCTCGGCGTGAATTTCATATTTACCTTTGCGCCGGAAGAAATTATCGGCGAAAACGGGAAGGTGGCTGCCATTAAAGGTGTGGGCACCAGGGATAACTCCGGCATTCAGCTCCAGGCGGATACGATTGTCTATGCCATCGGGCAGAAACCGGCCGATGACCTGGCCGGGATCGCGGCTGTCAAATTAACCGATAAGGGCCTGGTGGCTGCGGATGAAAATGAAGACTGTAAAACAAGCGTTCCCTATATCTTTGCCGCCGGCGATATTGTGAACGGCGGGGTAACGGTTGTCCAGGCGGTTGCAGCCGGTAAAGTTGCCGCTGCAAGTATCGATCGGTATCTCAGCAAAGAGAGGGCTAAATAAGATGGCAAAAAAGACAGACTTATCGATAGAATTTTGCGGCCTGCAGTGCGAAAATCCGTTTTTTCTCTCTTCATCGCCTGTCTCGGCCACCTACGAAATGTGCGCTAAATTTCTCGACCTGGGCGGCGGCGGAATAGTTTATAAAACGATCGGCACCTATATCCCGGATGAATGTTCGCCGCGCTTCGATCATGTCGGGAAGGAAGATCTACCTTTCATCGGTTTCAAGAACATGGAGCAGATTTCCGACCATCCTTACGAGCATAATCTCGAATGGATAGCCCGCCTCAAGAAGGATTACCCGAACAAGCCTTTGATCGTTTCCATCATGGGCATGAATGTGGAAGACTGGACAAAGCTGGCCCGGGACGTTACCCAGGCCGGGGCCGATATGATAGAGAATAACTATTCCTGCCCCCAGATGACCCTGGAAAGGATGGGCTCAGATGTCGGAGCGAATGTCGATTTGATAACCGGCTTTACAAAAGCGGCCCTGAAGGGAACGAATCTCCCGGTGATGCTGAAGATGACCCCGAATATTGAAAAAATGGAGATTCCGGCCAGGGCGGGTATCGCAGCCGGCGGCAAAGCGATATCCGCCATCAATACGGTCAAATCGATTACCGGGCTGGATCTGGATAAATTTACCTGTTTGCCGGTGGTAAACGGGAAATCCTCTATCTCCGGCTACTCCGGAAAGGCGGTCAAACCGATTGCCTTAAGGTTCATTGCCAACCTGGCCCAGGACCCGGAGCTGGCCGGCATACCCTTGAGCGGCATCGGCGGTATTGAAAACTGGATCGATGCGGCCGAGTTTCTCATGTTAGGGGCCCGAAATCTTCAATTTACCACTTCGGTCATGCAGTACGGCTACCGGATTGTGGAAGACATGATCAGCGGGCTTTCCTATTACCTGGCCGAAAAAGGCTTTAACCGCCTGGATGATTTTGTCGGCATTGCGCTCAAGAATATCATCCCGGCGGACGATCTGGATCGTGATTTCAAAATCGAGCCGAAAATCGATCCGGATAAGTGTGTGGGCTGCGGACGCTGTTATATCTCCTGCTTTGACGGCGCGCACCAGGCCATCACCTGGAATGAGAAGAAGCGGGAGCCCGCCATCGATGAGGAAAAATGCGTCGGCTGCCAGCTCTGCCTGCATGTCTGTCCCGTGCCCGGCTGCATAACCCCGGGAAAGGTTCTCTTTAAAGAGAAAGATCAGTTCGGACTGGGAAGCGAGGCGAAATACAAGGAAGAAACTCCAAAAAAACGGGACATTGTGGTCGGAGAATATGTCTGATCCTGATCAAAAAGTACATCTCAAATGTTGTTAAAAAAAGATGTTTAAAGATTGATAGTCCATTGCAGTTTTCGGTATTCCTGGGATAAAATATTGTTAAAACAATGTTTTGTAAGGACTGCTGCTTATAAGGATGGCCTCGAGCCAAGGAGGAAAAAATGAGTGTCCTGATCAAAGGCGGATTGATTGTCACCTCCACCGGCAGCTATAAGGCCGATGTTTATGCCGAGGGTGAAAAGATCAAGCAAATCGGCATCGGTCTCGATTTCAAGGCCGACGAGGAGGTAGATGCGGCCGGAAAGTACGTTCTACCGGGGGCAATAGATCCTCATACGCATATCGCCATGCCGTTCATGGGAACTTCGGCCCAGGATGATTTCGAAAGCGGCACGATTGCAGCCGCCTGCGGCGGGGTTACCACCCTGGTGGATTTTGATCTTCAGCAGAAGGGTGAGAGCCTCCTGGAAGCGGTCGAGCGAAAGAAATCCTGGGCGGCGGGAAAGGCGGCCCTGGATTACTCCTTTCATCTGGCAATCATGGATCCCAGGCCCGAAGTGATTGCCGAGGTAAAAAAGGCAGTCCGGGAGTATGGGACTCCCAGCTTCAAGATCTTCATGGTCTATGATTTCCGGGTCGATGATGCGACCATGATTAAGCTCCTGGAAGAGACCAGGAAGCACGGCGGCCTGGTGATGGTTCATGCCGAGAACGTTCACATCATCAACTACATGAACGAGGTGCTGGCCAAAGAGGGTAAGCTGGCGCCCTACTACCACGCCAGGAGCCGGCCGAATATTGCCGAAGAAGAGGCCATGTCCAGGGCGGCCATGATGGTGCAATTGACCGGTTCCCGGATCTACTTCGTGCATCTTTCTTCCCGGGAAGGGCTCTGGAAAGTAAAGGAGGCCAGGGACCGGGGAATCAATGTTTACGCCGAGACCTGTCCCCAGTACCTGACCCTGGATGAGGAGCATTATAATGAGCCAAACTGGAATGGCGCCAAGTACGTGATGTCGCCTCCATTACGGAGCAAGGAAAGCCAGCCCGAGCTTTGGGAGGGCCTGCGCGGCGGAGACCTGCAGGTCGTCTCCACGGACCACTGTCCCTTCTCATTCAAGGGCAGGAAGGATATGTTCGGAAAAGATGACTATAAAAAGATCCCCAACGGCGCGCCCGGAATAGAAACCCTCTTGATGCTCATACATACCGAAGGCGTGGTGAAGGGCAGGATCAGCCTCGAGCGCATGGTAGCTGTTCTTTCGACGAACACGGCCCGGATGTTCGGACTCAAGGATAAGGGTGAGATCGCCGCCGGGAAGGATGCCGATATCGTGGTCTTTGATCCCAAAAAGAAATTTACCATTACCCAGTCCAGGCTCCACATGAATGTCGATTACACTCCCTGGGAGGGCTGGGAGATGACCGGAATGCCTTCTATAGTCTATTCCCGGGCAAAGAGGGTCGCCGAATGGAAAGACGATCATCTGGATTTTGTCGGCGAAGTTGGAAGAGGCAGGTTTATAAAACGCGAGCCTTTTGAGGGTTTTTAGGTATCCGGGCCGATATAAAGATTTATTGGATAAAAAAAGTTAAAAAGTTTAAAATTAATTTGAAAAATGGTCGTCGAAGATATATTTTAATATCTATTAAGTAAGGCAGCTTTTATAGCATATTTTAAAAGTATATTCCAGCGGAGGAAAACCGATGAAAAGATTAAAAATCACATCCTGGCTCCTGGCTTTGCTATTTATTCTTGGCCCTTTGCTTTCAGCCCAACAAATTTCTGAGAAAAAAGAGATAGCGGTCTTCAGACTGGGTTACTATAAATGGAGCATACCCGATTCTGTTTTAGGGGGTATCGATGAAGAGATTAAGGCTGTCTTTGTCAATATCGGCCGCTTTAATGTCATCGGGATGACCCAGCGAATGGAAGCGGAGGACTTGAATGCTTTTATAGATAAATTGAAGCAGTTTAAAGGAGAGAATGTAGAAATCCCGGAAGAAGTGCAGATGGGCAGGGAGTTTTTTACCGAGGCGGACCTTAACCGCCTGATAGGTTCCTTCATCGTAGTGATGCCGTCGGTTTCAAATTACATTCTTGCCCAAAAAGACGACGGAGATTACGAGGCAACGGTAAAAACCGCCTTCAATTTTATAAACGTCCATGAAGGGCGGACCTTTGCCCAATTCTTCGTGGATACCTCCGGCACCGATGAAAACCCAGAGCAGGCGGTGAAAGAGGCTTTGGACAGCATCCCCTTGTATCTCACCTATGAGATCAGGAAAATTCCGGATTTTCAGTTGAGAACCGGCATCCTGGAAGCAATGGGCGCTGAGGTGATTCTGGAGTTCGGCCGGGATATGGGCATTACACTGGGCGATGAGTACCTGGTAGTCGAAAGCAGGGTCCTGGATTCCGGAAAGACCTTTTCCAGGGAAACAGGCCTGGTCATTATCAAGGGGGTTGATGATGAAGTATCGGTTGGGAAGGTCATCTATTCCGACGGCCCGCTCCGGGAAGGCGAGCAGTTGAGAGAGCTTCCCAGGCTGGGAATGGATACCACCCCCTACGTGCATGCGACCCTGGTGAGCTTCGATGGTTCGACGACGCCGACCTTCCTGGCCGGTTTCCGCCAGAGCATTACCCGGGGATTTTATTCCTTCCGCCCCTTAGTCGGGCTGGAAATGCCCTTTATAAGGAATATCGCCTGGGGTCTTCCCTTTAATATCTACCTGGGCGGAGAATGGGATATTTACCTTGGCAGGTTCCAGATCATTCCCATGGTCGGGGCCGGCATAGGCGGGGCCTATCTCTGGTATTTTGAGGGAACCGACGTAACCAAGTTTCTGCTTACCCACGCAGGAGGGATGGCCAATCTTACCCTCACCTATTTATTCGATAATAGCCTCAAGCTGGTCCTCGAGGGGGGTTATCTCCACTGGTTTTCTTTGAATCCTCTCACCGTCATCAGTGATAGTTCGCTTTTATTTCAGAGCTACAGCGGTATATTTGTAGGCGGGGGCATAAGCATAAAGTACTGATAAGGAGGAACGGGTATGGAAAAAAAGTATAAGATTTTAATAACAGCAGTTTTTACCCTGGCAATTGCTGCGGCGCTTCTCATTTCATCCTGTGCCACCGCCGCTCCGGCCGCGAGCGCTCCTGGTGCCGCGGCTTCGGCTGCAGCCGTAGAAGGCCCTGCCGGGAATGTTTATGAAGGGACCGGGCAGGACGGCTCCATGTTGAAAGCCATGAATCTGGCCAAGATGGATGCGGTTCGCAAAGCAGTGATCGATATGATAGGAGTGGGCAATGAGAGGGCGAATCAGGATAAATTGCAGGAAGTGTTGTATAGAACCAACAATCCTAATGCTTTCATCAATACCGATACCTACGAGACCCTGCGCAAGGACAAGGTAGGAAACGATTTCCTGATCGAATGCCGGGTGGCGGTGAAGCTTTCCGCGGTGGAAAGCGTCCTCAAGGCCAACGGTATATGGGGCGAAGGCGTAACGGCTGAGGTGAAGAGCGCGGAAGCGGCTAAAGAATCCGAAGAAGCAGCGAAAGCGGGTGTTGATGAAATAGAGAAGCTTACCGAGGCCGGTGAGATAGACCTCACACCGGAAGAGCAGAGAATAATAGCCAGGTATGTAAACAACATGACCTTCATGGTCTATTTTGACGAGGAGGCCGCGGAGGACGCTTTCTATATAAAGGCGGCCATAGGAATCGCGAATGAATTCCTGACCTCCAACTCCCTGGAAGCAATCGATCTGGACCAGGTGGAAAAGCTTAAAAAGGACCGGCAGAGGGTCTATGAAGAGGAAACGGGTGAATCTATTTCGATGGTCCAGTGGATCGCCCAGAAACTGAATGCCGATGTCTATATCGAGATCGACGGGATCACCTCCGGAGAAAGCTCGGGCGGCAAGTTTTACGGCCAGGCCAATATCACGGTGAAAGGCTTCGAATCCTCAACCGGCCGGCTTTTAGGCTCCCAGCCCTGGAACAGTCCCAAGACGTTTTCAACCTCCTCGGAGGAGTCGGCCCGGATCAATGCTCTCCAGACCAGCGTGTATAAGGCCATGCCGATTGTCATTAATCAGGCCAAGGCCTATATGGCCAAGACCCTCAGGAACGGGATCAAGTACGAGGTGATCATCCAGAATACTCCCGATTCCCGAACTCTGTCTAATTTCAGGAGGAAGCTGAAGAGAAAGGTCAGGGATATTGAAACAGTCAGCCAGTCTGCTGAAGAAACCAAATATTACATATATTTAATCGGCAGTATAGAAGACCTGGTGGACGCTATTTACGATGTGGCGGACACTATACCTGGTCTCGAGGCGCTAGACCAGGTTCTATTGCGGGGAAAGAGTGTCACTTTTAATTCGGGTATGTGAAAAAAGATGAGGCGTTGCCTCTTGAACAATAATGTATGAGGCTCAGCCTCATTAACATTAATCATTGTATAAGGAGAAATTCAATGAAAAAACTTCTAAGTTTAGGGGTTGTCCTGGTATCAATCGCTCTTATTTTCAGTTGCAAAAGCGCACCGAAACCGCCGCCGGCGGCGCCGGAACCCAAGGGAGAGCTCAAAGTGGAAGCCCCGGTCTATCCTCCCAAGATCATCGAGCACAAGAGAAGTGCCTTTGGCGGGGACCCACCGGAATGGGTCTTTATGGAGCAGGCCGAGCTGGAAGGGTCGGACGAGTATAAAGATTCCTACGTATTCGTCTTCGATGAAACCGGCACCAACCTGGACGGCTTAAAAGCCTGGACCAGGAGCTTCGTGGCCGCCACCGAAGTGGCCAGAATGGTTTCCACCCGGGTCATGGACAAGTTTGCCGGCGCCCAGGTGGGTGACAAGAACATGGTCGAGACCTACATGGAAGAGGTAGCCAAGGTCATGGCTTTAGCCGAGTACTCCGGGGCCAGAAGGAAGGCCGATTTCTGGGTACACCAGCAGACCTTCACGGATAAGGGCAAAGCCGATCAGAAAATATATCGGTACCTGCTGCTCTATACCGTGCCCAGGGAGCGGATCGATGATGCTATCGAAAGGGCATTGGGGCGCGAGGATACCCGGAACAAGCCCAAGACCGAAGAAGAGCAGGCCGCCCGGGATAGAGTAAGAGAGCTCTTCTCGGAAGGTTTTTAGATTTCAGCCTTTAAGAAGAAGTGAGTTTACCGCAGGGGGGGGATATCCCTCCTGCGGATAAACCTTTTAAGCAGGAGTAATAAATTGAGAAAGTCATTCTTCAGTTTGAGCTTGACGGCAGCGCTGGCAGTCCTCATGCTCTCCGGCTGCGCTTCCTCTCCCGGGGTAGCGCCTGCAAAGACCGGCGAAGAGCCTCCGCAGTGGGTGTTGAATCCCCCGGAAGGCGATGAAAATTACATGTACTTTACCGGTTCGGGGACCTCGAATAAGGGCAATCTTAGCGAAGCGGAAGAGGCAGGCAGGGGCGCCCTGCTCGATGAGATAATGAGATACCTGGGGGTTCGCATTACTTCAGAGACAACAGCCACGGTCAGGGCAACCATTGATTCTTACCAGACAGACGTGATTCAGCAGCTTAAATCCACTTCTTCCGGCCGGGTCACCGGCTTAGAGATAGCGGAGAAATGGTCAGACCGTCGCGGCCAGGCCGCGACGGTCTATCTCCTGGCCCGGTACGATAAGGCAGATCTATTAAAAGAGAAGCAGCGTCTCGAAGAGATTTTCCAGGAAAAGATCGAGGCTGTTTCGGGGCCTGAGCGGGAGGCAAAGGCCCAGGAAGCCCGGGGAAGGCATTATCAGGCCGCCTTAAGCTATATGGAAGCTGCCGCTGCCGCCTTTAAATCGGAAATTGAAAATGCGGACATCAAATTCGAGCGAAACATCAACCGGGCCAAAGATTCGATTCGGCGCATCGCGCTGGTTAAGATGAATGACAACCTGAAGGCCGATCTGGGCGGGCAATTTTCCGAGTCCTTCGACCTCAAGGTAGTGGACGGCTCTTCCGCTGATGACCGGGGAGTTCCCGGCGTTGCAATCCAGGTTGTTTATAAAGAGCTAAGATCTTCCGGTAAAAAAGTGATCAGGAGCAAGCTCATCAAGACCGATGAAGCCGGAGTCGCCGGGTTTATCCATCCTGCGCCGACTTTCGTGGGCAAAGGAGAGGTTTCCATGGCTTTATACCTGGGTGAGGCTTTGGAGTCCCTTCAAGATGTGCCGAAGAAGCTTATCGAGCAGGTTGACGGGCTGGAAGAGCTCATTCTGAAAAAGAAGGTGAGTTTTTCATTCGAATCGGTTTCCTTAGCCGGGCGGATATCTACCGGAGTGGCCATTTTCTGCCTGGATGCCTCGGGCAATCCGATTTCCCTGACCGACACCCAGGCGGGTGTCCTCGAACGGCTGACCCGGGCGGGTTTTAACGTCAAGAACCTGCCCGTGGCCGTCACCAGCATTGCCGGCCGGCAGGATTCCCAGGTCATACCCTTCTTAAAGAGAAATTTTACCGGTCAGGTGGAACGAGCCATATACGGGACCGCCCGTATTTCCGATCATGAGCAGGAAGGCGAGTATGTCATTATTCAAGTAACCGGCAGCTTTAAGGTTGTGGAGCTTTCTACCGAAAAGATTCTCTTAACCGTCAGCAAGTCGAAGCGGGCCCAGGGCACAAACGCCTCCGCCGCTCTTTCGGCTGCCTTTAAAAAGCTCGGAGAGGATGTTGGGCAGACCATCCTCAATCAATTAAAGTAATCCGGCAGCTCAGGCTTGATTTTCCCGGGGTCATTGGAGATCCGGCCTTTGACCCCGGTCCTCAAGAGTTCTTCGGCCAGTTCAGGCGAATCCACGGCCCAGGCAATGAGCTCATCTGCTATTTTCCTTTGTCCTTCAGTCTTTTCTTGAGCTCCTTAAGGGCCTGGTCGGCCTCTTTTTCTTTGAGCTCTTTTTCAAGCTTATCCTCTTCGCCGGCCACCGACTTCAGTTGAGCAAGAAGGGCCTCCGCATCTATGGACAAGTTTGGCCGGGTTTCGATGTTTTTCAGCTTTTCTTTGAGAATGGAAACCTTGCGCCTTAACCCGCCTTCCTCTGCGGCCAGCCCGGCCATTTTTTCTTTCAACTCCTGCACTCTATCTTCCGCTCCCTCAAGCAGTATCTGCTCATTTTTTTCTTCGGCCAGTTTTGCCCTCTTTTCCCACAGGTCGAGCTCTCTTTCCAGGCTGGCCCGCTCTTTCTGAATTCCTCTCAGGGTGGAAATAAAAGAGAGAACATATTCCCGGGCTGAGGCCGGGTCCATGGAATCAATATCTATGTCGCTCATCACCAGCGCCCTCCTTAAAGGCACAGAATAAATGATAGTAAAACTTATAATTTAATTCTACCGCTCCCCCAGAAAAATCATACAA
>CAZERV010000058.1:0-21259 GCA_964514815.1 uncultured Spirochaetaceae bacterium
TATCATCTCCCCCCCCCCTAAAGGTTGATACCGACATGAATGTCCGTTTCTTATGCCTTTATCCTATTCCTTACCTTAATCTTTTGCCAGAGGTTTTTCACATTTTTGAGAAACCCAAGCATAGATAGTATGTATATGAAAAGCAGAAGCTGCAACTTGGACGTATATCATCTATAAGAGACTGTTTTATTGAAGGATTGGAAATGGAAACGGTAAATCCATAAGTGGCTGCTACAATGATGATAATATTGTTTTTTCCTCTTTTGGCTGATTTCTCTATGCGCTTTTCTTACCATAAGGATCGATAGAGCGATTTTTAAGGCTAAAGAAAAACCTCTGCAGTCTCACTCAAGCAAATCGAAGAGGTATTCCGGGTATTTTCGGCAGACCGCGAGGAAACCGGCCGCAGGAGTTAGATCTATCCTCCGCGAAAGCTCGCTTAAGGTCTTTAGGGGGTCCCGGCCGCATTCCCGGTAAAGCTTCCTGATCATGGGAAAATGGGGGCGTAAATAGGCATTGCTTGCAAGCCAGGCCGGGAACCAGCGGTCAATCGATTCCGGCCCGTCTTCCAAAAGGTTAAGAAGCAGGCAGGTGCTCAGGGCGGATTCTGTGTCATCATCGCTGCCCAGGATCCGGCTTTCCGGCAGGCCGGTCCCTTCCGCCCAGCTGCGGCGGTGTTCTTTTTTCCCCTGGCTGCAGCCCATTAAGAAAAGCCTTGCCTGTTTCGGAAGCCGCAAATCACGGGGCGTCAGGGCCCGGAAAAGACCGCTGAATCGGGCCGCCGAGGTGGCCCCATGCCCTGAAATCAGGACCCGTCTCAATTTCCTCCGGCGGGAAAGGTTCAGGCGATTACCGTCCCAGGAAAAAGGATAGAAGCGCTTCTCTTTTTTAAATCCGTTTTTCAGTTTCCGGGCCAGGCGGAGAATACCTCGAAACTGCTTCCGGTCATGATCGAAGCAGATAATGAATAAAAACCGGCTGCCGTAGGGTATCATCACTTTTTGCTTCGGAACAATAAGCGGATAATCCGGTCCCGGCTGGTGTCCTTCAGGGGCTCAAATCGAACGTGCAGTGTACCCCCTTTTCCCGAAACCCGGACGACTTCGGCCACTACTTTGAGCCGTGCAACACCTGCGGGGAAAAAAGAGAGCTCGAGGTCGTCTCCGGCCTTGAAACGGAAGCCCGGGTTTTTCAGGCTGGCTCCTCCCCCTCCCAGGTCCGTAAAGGCGGATAGGACCGGAGTTTCTTCCGACCCGGCCGGGTTTACGAATACCGGGAGCAGGATTTTCTTTCTGTAATACTTCCTGCGCTGATAGTGCTTAATATTCTCGGAATGGGCCAGATCAAGGCTCCGGTCGCCGGAGGTCTGGACATGGGTAGTGAAAGAGAAGACGCCGGAACGTTTTTGAAAGTAAAGTGAGACTGTCGTGCCGGTCGGAAACGAAGGGGAGGCTCCTTCTAAGGAAATCATCAGTGATTGGGGTTTTAGATCGGCAATTTTTCCCGAAACTTTTTTTCCTCTCTCCCGGATAAGAAGCACGGGCAGGCCGACCGGCAGCTCGGCGCTGGATGTAGGTATCTTTTCCGGGTCCCGGGCGCTGAACTTAAGTCTTACCCGCAGGGCGGCGAGAGAGGAGGCGGGAATACTTTCACTTCTGACCAGTTTAGCGGCGCAACCATTGAACACCGGCTGATTGATGAGCAGCAGGTACTTTTTTTCCGGGTCCTTGAGATAAACGGCCAGGCGCTCGATCAGGTCCTGGTCCGAGAGGCTTAAGGCTAATTTCTTTAATAACTCTTCATATTTTTCCTGCAGGTTTCTGAGCCTGGCCTGATGAGCCTTTTTCTTTTGTATTCGATAAACCAGCAGTAAGAAGCAAAAGAAGGAGAGAACCAGGACGATTACTATGAAGATCTCCAGAGAGCTGTGCTCGAACCCACTTGAAACGCTTTCTAAAAAATCGGATAATTTGTTCTGGTCCAGTACGATCATTACTCGGCCTTATCCTATAGGATAGTGTAAGGCGCGATGCGATTCAAGGAGTGCTTGAAAATAGATGAACCGGGAAGATTTTATCTTTACTATCGGATACGAGGGGAATACGGCCGTTGTGGACGGCTCGCTGAAAAAGCGCTACCGTGCCCTAAGCTCCCATGAGCTGGCGGAAAGCGGTCTTTTCAAGCCGGCCTTGTGCTCGGCCATCTATTCCGGCAATAAAGACGAGCTTGAAGAAGTGCTCAGGATATATAACGCCAGGGCTGAGGTCAGGATCGATTCGATTGATGCTTTTAAGCGCAAATTCGGAGTTTTCGAAATTCCCGAAGGAAGAGGAAAAGTCACGGTAATCTAGGAATATAAACCAAAACCTTGACTCGATCAGCCAATTTATGGTAGCTTGGCAAGAATCTAATAAAAATTTTAAAGGATAAACAGAATGTTAAACTTTTTAACGAATCTACCGTTGCTTCAGGCGGCACAAAGTCAGACGATGACGATGATGGTAACCTTCGGCCTGATCATCTTGATTTTTTATTTCCTGATCATAAGGCCGCAGAGTAAAAAGAAAAAAGAAAGCCAGCAGATGCTGTCTGCATTGAAAAAAGGAGACAAGGTAGCTACCGCCGGGGGGATCCGGGGTGTCATAACCGCGGTAAAAGAGCAGACCATTACCCTCAAGGTCGATGACAGCACCAAGATTGAGTTTAACAAATCGGCTATAACTTCTATCCTGGAGTCAAAAAAATCTCCGGTGGAATCCGGCGACTGATCAAAAGCCTGTCCCGCTGTTCAATTTAGACCCTTTTCGGAGTAATCCTGATGTCGAAACGATTTAGGTTAATACTGGTACTGATCCTGCTGGCTGTTGCTTTTTCTTTCCTGTACCCAACCATACAGTGGTATTTTTTTATCCCCGGGGAGAAAATAAAGCTGGCCGCAAGTTCGCGGCTGGAGATTAAACGCTATACCGAAAAGAATGCCGGAAATGCTTTGAGCCGCCTGTTGGCTCTGGATAACGACGATCCCCTGCCCGAAGATTATCTCTTCCTGGCCGAGAAGGCAAAAGAGCGGTTCAAGCTGACAAACAAGCCTGTTCCACAGGTCTGGACCGTGAAGACTGTCTTGAGCAGCTTCCCCGGGAAAGCCGAGCTCTTGAAAGAGCTGGAAACTCATTATCGGGATGAGGTCCAGTCTCTAAAAGATTTAAGGGACAGGACGATTCAGCTCGGGCTCGACCTGCAGGGAGGAATGCAGGTCCGCATCCGGGCCGATTTTGAGAGCCTCGAGCAGGCCTCGAAAAGAAACCTGTCATCTGCGGAAAAAGAGGACGCCGTCAGCCGGGCGCTGGAGATCCTTACTAACAGGATCGACCAGTTCGGGGTCACCGAGCCTCAAATCCGGCGCCAGGGTGAGAATATGATCCTGGTGGAGCTGCCCGGAGACCCGGATCCGGAGAAGATGCGCAAGTTTATCCGGGGCAAGGGCCGTCTGAACTTTAATATTGTCGACGAGGAAGCCCTGGCTGAGTTCAAAGAGTACCAGCTCAAAAACCCGGGAACAGTATTGGGACCAGGGGGGGAAATCAATCAGCCCGATTTCCTGCCCAAGGGGACCAGCCTGCAGGGAGTTTACGAGAAAGATTTCTACGGAATGGATGAGCTTAAAGGCTTCACGGTGGTGAAAGATGAAGAGAACCTTTCCGGGAATTATATCCGGGATGCCCGGGTAGGAAACGATTCCATAACGGGTAAACCGGTGGTCAATTTCTTCCTTACCGGCGAAGGAGGGGATATTTTCTATAAACTGACCAGTGAGAATGTCAATAGGGTGTTGGCGGTCGTGCTTGACGACAAGGTCAAGGCCCAGGCCCTTATCCGAGAACCAATCCGGGATTCGGTTCAGGTCAGCGGTTTCAGCCGGGATGAAGCCACCGACCTGGCCAGGGTCTTGAGGACCGGATCCCTGCCGGTTCCCCTGGAAATTATCAATCAGCAGGTCATCGGCGCTTCTTTGGGCGAAGATGCCATAGATCAGGGGGAAAAGGCTGTCTTTTATGGATTTATCCTGGTAATAGCGTTTATGCTCATCTATTATAAGGGGGCGGGCTTTATTGCCGTCCTGGCGCTCATCTTGAATCTCTATTTTATTGTTTCCGTGTTATCGGTATTTAATTTTACCCTTACCCTGCCGAGTATGGCAGGAGTGATTCTTACCGTGGGCATGGCGGTGGATGCAAACGTCATTATCTTTGAAAGGATCAAAGAGGAGTACCGGCTCGGTAAGTCCGCTAAAGCGGCTGTAAAAGCCGGATTTGCCAAGGCTTTCTGGACCGTTTTAGATGCCAACATTACGACTTTCATAGCCGTGCTTGCCCTGTCCCAGCTCGGGAAGGGACCGGTTCAGGGATTTGCCGTTACCCTGGCGGTGGGAATTGTTTCTTCCATGTTCACGGCTCTCTTTGTGTCCCGGCTCATTTTTGATTTTTCCACCGATGTCCTAAAGATAAGAAGATTAAGCATCGGTTGGCGGAGGGCGGCCGGATGAAAAGAGTTATCCGCTTTACAAGCTTAAGATTTTTAATGATTTCCTTATCCGTGCTGCTTATTCTGGCCGGTGCGGCAGGATTATATCTGCGAGGCGGTCTCAACCTGGGAATAGATTTTACCGCCGGTCTGACCGAGCAAATTCAGATCAAGCCGGAAGCGGTAACGGTAGCCATAGACGAGGTCAGGGGAGTCCTCTCAGGTATCGGCCGGTTTGACCTCCAGGTGGTAGACAGGCCCGAAAAGCAGGAGTTTATAGTCAAAGTTATTGCACCCGGGGATGAGAAAGACTTTCAGGAAAAAATGGAGAAAAAGATTTTCGATCAGCTCGCAGTTGCTTACGGGCCTGAAAATATTGTCATCCTGCAGAGTGATTTCGTAGGGCCCAGGTATTCCAGGGGCCTGGTCGGGCAGACCATTTCCATTACCATGGTTGCCCTGGTGTTGATACTGCTCTATACCGGTTTCAGGTTTCACTTTATCTATGCCATCGCGGCCGTGCTATGTCTTGTCCATGACGTTCTCTTCATGTTTGGAGTCATCGCGGTTTTTCAATTTGAGCTCACCACCACGACTATCGCCGCGATCCTCACCATCATCGGGTATTCTCTGAATGACACCATCGTCATTTTTGACCGGGTCCGGGAAAACCGCGGGCTGATGCGTGACGCAGACTTTGAGACCATCATCAATACCAGCATCACCCAGTCTTTGAGCCGCACCCTGCTGACCTCTTTAACTACCCTGCTCGCCGTGGCTACGATCTATATTTTCGGTACAGCCGCGATCAAGGACTTCGCTTTGAACCTGATCATCGGGGTTGTGGTCGGCACTTATTCGACCATATTCATCGCCTCTCCTATTGTGCTCAGCTGGCAGCGTTTCATTGAAAAGAGGAGAAAAAAGAGGGATCTGCAGCTTTACGGCCGGCCCCAGGCTGCCGACCTTGCTCCTGAGGCAAGAGAGCGTTTGGAGGAGAAGAAAGGCGAGGAGAAAGAAGCGGCCCCCGAGCCGGTAGAGGCACATACCAGAGTAACCGTTACCAGGGTGCAGCCGACCCGTGTTCAGCCCGGCAGGAAGAAAAAGAAGAAGAAGAAAAGATGATGGCAGGAGATGATTATGAACAGGAAGGCTCTGGAATCGGCGGCTACGGCAATCAGAACGTTGACGATGGATGCCGTGCAAAAAGCAAGTTCCGGTCATCCCGGCATGCCGATGGGCTGCGCAGAGCTGGGAGCCTCTATTTTCGGGGAGCTCCTCTCTCATTATCCGGCCGATCCGAAATGGATTAATCGTGACCGCTTCGTACTCTCGGCCGGACACGGAAGCATGCTCCTTTATTCTCTCCTACACCTTTCCGGCTACGATCTCCCGCTGGAAGAGCTGAAAAATTTCCGGCAGCTCGGCTCCAGGACCCCCGGCCATCCCGAATACGGGCTTACCCCGGGTGTAGAAACGACTACCGGGCCCCTGGGGCAGGGAATAGCCAACGCCGTCGGCATGGCGATCGCGGAGCGTATGCTTGCCGCCCGTTTTAATAGCGAAAAACACCCGCTCATAGACCACTACACCTATGTTATTTGCGGCGACGGTGATCTGATGGAAGGAGTCAGCGCCGAAGCCTGTTCCCTGGCCGGGCACCTGGGGCTGGGAAAGCTGATCGTATTCTACGATTCCAACCGGATAACCATCGAGGGATCAACCGAGCTGGCCTTTACCGAAAATGTTCTAAAGCGTTTCGAGGCCTATAACTGGCAGACTCTCTCCGCAGACGCCTACGATCCGGAAGAGGTGCTTCGGTGTACGGAGGAAGCAAAAAGGGATGGCGGGCGGCCCAGCCTGGTTCTGGTAAGATCGGTAATCGCCAAAGGATCGCCTAACCTGGCCGGCTCTCATAAGAGCCACGGCGCCCCTTTGGGAGAGGAGGAAGTCCGGCAAACCAAGAAAGCCCTCAATGTGCCTGAAGAGAGCCTCTTCCATGTGCCTGAAGAAGCCTACGATTATTTCAAGGAACAGAATGAAAAATGGGAGAAGGCTTACCGGCAGTGGCGAAATATGTTTGCCGCCTGGTCCGAAGAAAACCCCGGGCTCTTGAAAGAATGGAAGCTCTTTTTTGAAAAAATTGCTCCGGATAAGGTCAGGTTTCCGGAATTTCAAACAGGTGAGAAGATTGCCACCCGCAAGGCAAGCGGTGAGGTACTGAATGCCATTGCTCGAGAGCTTCCCAATTTGATCGGCGGCTCCGCCGACCTCGCCCCGTCTAACCTTACCGATCTGAAAGGAATGGCTAGTTTCCGGAAGGACAATCCAGGGGGAAGAAACCTGCATTTTGGAGTGAGGGAGCACGGCATGGGCGCGATAGTCAACGGGATTGTCCTGCACGGTGGTCTGCGGCCCTTTTGTGCCACCTTCCTGGTCTTTTCAGATTATATGAGACCTTCCATCCGGCTGGCCGCGCTCATGAAACTGCCGGTGATCTATGTATTTACCCACGATTCAGTTTTTGTGGGCGAGGACGGTCCAACCCACCAGCCGGTGGAGCATCTGGCCGCTTTGAGGGTGATTCCGGGGCTGCTCGTGCTCCGGCCCGGCGACGCTTCGGAAACGGCCGCGGCCTGGCGCATCGCCTTAAGCCTTGCTGAAGGCCCTACCGCCCTCATCTTGAGCCGCCAGTCTCTGGCCGTTTATCCGAAGGAGGACTCGAACTGGCAGGAAAACATAAACAGGGGCGCTTACCTGGTTAAAGATTGTGCCGGCAGCCCTGAAATCGTTCTCATCGCCACCGGCTCGGAAGTTAACCTGGCCCTGGAGGTCCGGGAGCTCCTCAGTCATAAGAAAGTGCGGGTCATTTCCATGCTTTCCAGGGAGCTGTTCTCGGCCTCCCCTGGAGAATACCGGGAGAAACTCATACCGAAGGATGCTTTTAGAGCGGTCCTGGAAGCCGGAGTTTCATCCGGCTGGGAAGGAATTGCAGCCGGCGGGTCCGGGGGTTTGATTCTGTCTATCGACCGTTTCGGTGAGTCCGGCCCGGCAAAGGCTTTAACGGAATATTTCGGCTTTACAGCCGAAGATATTGCCGATAAAATTGATAAGGAATTATGAGCCCAGAGACAGTGCCGGAAAACCATGTAGATGATGTGGTGAAACTCTCCTTTTTTACGGAAATCGGCACAGCCATTGCTTCTGCGGATACCATCAAGCAAGTGATGGACCTGGTCATGGAAAAAATCGGCGCGATCTTTGCGCCTTTGAACTGGTCCCTTCTTCTGCGGAACGGCAAGACCGGAGAGCTTCTTTTTAAATGTGTAATCGGGGAAAGCTCCGACAAGCTGAAAGGCATGAAGATTCCCGCCGGTGAGGGTATTGCCGGTTGGATCGCGGAATCGGGCCGTTCCGTGATCATAGAGAATGTAAAAAAGGATAAACGCTTTACCAAACGGATCGATCGGATGACCGGTTTCGAGACCCAGTCCATTATTGGTGTTCCTTTGAAGGCGAAAGGCCGGGTTTTCGGGGTTATCGAGCTGATCAACAAGCTGAACGGGGAGTCCTTTTCGCCTTATGAGCTTAAGATCCTCTCCACGATCGCCGATTTTTCCGCCATTGCAATTGAGAAAATTTATTTTTTCCGAGCCTTTAAAAAGCTGGCCAGCATCGATCCGTTGACCGGGGTTTTCAACCGCAGGAGCCTGGAGAAGAGCCTGGCCCGGGAGATAGAGCGCTGCAAGAGGTACAATAATCCCCTTGCCGTTTTGTGGATCGACCTGGACGATTTCAAGAAGATCAATGATTCCTTCGGCCACCTGGCCGGGGACAAGGTCCTCCAGCAGACGGCCCGAATTTTAGAAAGAAATCTCAGGTCGGTGGATACGGTCACCCGTTACGGCGGGGATGAGTTCGTTGTCCTTCTTCCCAACACGAGCAAAGAAGAAGCTGAAAAGGCCCGGCAAAGAATCCTGGACGATCTGGACAAACATAACACCCGGCATAAAGAACTGCCCTTTACCATGACTATCGGCCTCTATTCGGCCGGACCCGATGGAGTAGAGGATATTCTCTCCTATTCGGACCTGGACCTGTACAGGCAAAAGTACCGCAAAGAAGAGACAGGCTTCGAGAACATGGACGAGTATCTCGGCGATTTCATGGCCGAGGAAGAATCGGAATAGACCCATCAGGAACAAGCTTTTAAGACCGCTCCGGCCAGGTCCTTGAGGGGAAGGACCCGATCGGTTGCTCCCAGTTTGATCGCTTCTTTCGGCATGCCGAAGACAACGGACGATGCTTCATCCTGGGCTAAATTAACGGACCCTGCCTGCTTCATTTCGAGCATTCCTTTCGACCCGTCGCCACCCATCCCGGTCATGATCACTCCGACCGCATTCTGGCCGGCATATCGGGCGGCGGAGCGAAACAGCACGTCTACCGAAGGGCGATGGCGGCTCACCAGAGGGCCATCTTTTACTTCCACGTAATACCTGGTACCGCTGCGTTTGAGCAGGATATGGCGATTGCCGGGGGCGATCATGGCCCGGCCGCGGACGACCGTGTCATCGTTTTCGGCTTCCTTGACGGTTACCTGGCAGAGGCCGTCCAGACGCTGGGCAAAGGCCCTGGTGAAATGCTCCGGCATGTGCTGGACGATCACGATTCCCGGTGAATCCAGGGGAAGCTTTTCCAAAAATTCACGCAGAGCCTCCGTTCCCCCGGTCGAAGCCCCGACCACGACCACTTTCGCGGTAGTCCGGATTATCTCCCTCCCGGTGGGTCTTGCCAGGACTTCATCCGCCGTCAATTTCGGGGTTACCTGGAGGCTGGGAAGGGGAGATACTTTTTTCACTTTGGTTAGATGGGCCGCCTTCACCGCATCGACTATGCGGATCTTAGATTCTTCCAGAAATTTCTTGGTACCCAACTGCGGTTTGGTAATCAATTCTGTCGCCCCATACTGCAGGGCTTTCAAGGCCGCATCCGAGCCTTCGGTGGTGAGGCTGGAGCAGATGACTACCGGAATTGGGTTCTGGGACATAATCTTTTTCAAGAAAGTGATGCCGTCCATTCTGGGCATCTCTATATCGAGGGTGATCACGTCAGGTGTGGCCAGTTTCATCTTCGATACGGCTATGTAAGGGTCCGAGGCGGCCCCGATAACCTCGATCTCGGGATCGGAGGAGAGTATCTTCTGCATGGTCTGGCGAACCACCGCAGAATCGTCAACGATGAGTACCTTAATCTTTTCTTTCTTCATGGCTTAAAGCTCCCAAAGTACCCCCACAGCGGGGATATCACCGCCGGCGGTAAATAGTCGGCGCCTCCTGTTCCAGCGGAACGTTCATGCTGAACAGGGTCTCCGAATGGCCCATAAAAATATAGCCCCCGGATTTTAAATATTTACAGATCCGGTTGATTATCGCTTCCTGAGTCGGCCGGTCAAAATAGATGATCACGTTTCGAAAGAAGACTATTTCCATCGGTTCCAGCATGCTGTATTGTGAATCCACCAGGTTGAGCCTTTGAAACCTGATCAGGCCTCTTAAATAGGGTTTTATGCGCACCTGGTTTTTATCCCTTTCTTTGCTCTTCAAGAGATACTTCTTCTTCAGGCTGAGCGGGACGGGCTCGACTTTTTGTACTTCATAGATGGCGGTTCTTGCTTTTTCCAGCACCCTGGTAGAGATATCGGTGGCCAGGATGGAGAAGTGGAAACCAACATTTTTTTCGGCAAATTCGTTTAAAACTATGGCCAGCGTATATGGCTCCTCGCCGGTCGAGCATCCGGCACTCCAGACCTTCAATACCGTTCCGGCGCCGGCCTGATTACGGCTGATCAAATCCGGCAGGGCGCTGTTAACCAGGTATTCGAAATGAGCCGGCTCCCGGAAGAAATCCGTTTTATTGGTGGTAACCAGGTCGATCATCTGAATCAGCTCCTGCCGGGTTCCTTCTGAGCTGAAGACATATTCGATATAGTCGTGAAAGGATCCTAAAGAGAGGGTACGGAGGCGTTTTTGCAGCCTCGATTCAAGCATAATCTTTTTAGCCGGAGGCAGCTTGATCCCGTATTCTGCGTGAATGAAGGTGCTCAAGCTGGAAAAATCTTTCTCGGACATCCTGATTCCAGGAATATCACTTACCAGATCGTTACCCATGGTGTACAGCTTATTCTTCTTTAGCTTCTTTCTCTTTGGCGCCTTTAGCCCCTGTGGCCTGCACCATCTCCAGCTCGTCACTGGAAAAGACCCGGTCAATATTCAGGATGATGATGAATTGATCGTCCCTTTTGCCCATTCCCTCGATGAATTCGGTATTCAAACGGGTACCCAACCGGGGGGCCGGTTCGATTTGTTCCGAGTCCAATTCCACAACTTCCTGCACCGCGTCTACTAGCGCGCCCAGTACGGTGGTCTCATTTTCCAGGTTTATTTCCATAACAATTATGCAGGTATCGACGGTTTCTTCTGTCGTCTCCATGCCGAATTTAAGATTCATGTCGACGACCGGTACCACGACACCGCGCATATTTATGACACCCTTCATGAAGTCGGGAGTTCTGGGGACTTTGGTTATCGGCAAAAGATCCAGTACCGTTTGGACTCGGCTGACATTGACGGCAAATACTTCTTCGCCTAATTTAAAGGTCAGAACCTGGGTCATTTTAGATGTTTCTGTAGCGCTCATTGCTTCCCTCCGTTTTCTCTATATTATTTTTTATTTTATATTTAAGTTCTCCGCCGACTCGACGTCGGCTTGTTCCTCCAGGACAGCTTTTTGAGTAAGCTTTAATATATCCAATATGAGGGCGACTGTGCCATCACCCAAAATGGTTGCTCCGGAAACCCCCTCCACATCTCTGTACATCTTCCCCAGGCTCTTAATCACGGTTTGAAGCTGACCTGTCACCTGGTCTATCACAAAGCCGACTTTGTGTCCCTCGCTTTGCGTGGTGACGATCTGCTGAAGCTCAGGAGGTTCTCCCTCAATCATAAACATTTCGCGAAGGTTAACATAGGGAAGCAGGCTCTCCCCGATCTTCAAAATATTTCGGCCGTGGGCCTGTTCGACATCCTGCTTGCTCAGCTCTACGCAGTCTTCCACGGCAGAAAGCGGTATTACAAAAGAGAAATCGGCTATTTTTACCAGAAGACCGTCAATGATGGCCAGGGTCAGGGGAATTTTGAGGGTAATCGTGGTTCCCTGGCCGCTTTGGCTGTCAATTTTTACCGAGCCGCCCAGGTTGTCTATGGCCTTTTTTACCACATCCATCCCCACCCCGCGGCCGGAGAGGCCGGTTACCTGAACTGCGGTGGAGAAGCCGGGGGAGAATATTAACCGATAGATGTCTTTCTCCGAAAGTTCTGTTTCCGGGGCAATTATGCCCTTCTTGACAGCAGAAGCCAGGATTTTTTCCCTGCTGAGGCCGGCGCCATCATCCTTAATCTGAATTAAAACATAGGCCCCGGAATAACTGGAGCTTAAATGGATTGTTCCGGTTTCAGGTTTACCTATTTTTTTTCTCTCTTCCGGCAGCTCGATCCCATGGTCGATGCAGTTCCGGATCAGGTGCACCAGGGGATCATTCAGGCGTTCAATGACCGTCTTATCCAGTTCCGTCTCCGCTCCTTCCGTGGTCAATTCGATCTTTTTCCCCAACTTATTGGAAAGGTCCCGCACCAGGCGCTTGAAGCGGCTGAAGGAGGTGCCGATCGGCACCATGCGCAGGCTCATCGCGTTGTCGCGCAGCTCGGCGATAAGCCTTTCCACTTCTTCTGAGATCGCCAATAATTCGCTGTTACCCTGGTCTGCTGTGGTCTGGCTGAGACGGGCCTGCACCGTAACCAGTTCGCCAACCAGGTCCACCAGTGTATCCAGCTTATGGGAATGAACCCTGATGCTTGATGTCTGTTCTTCCTGCTGCCTCTTTTCCCTGGCTAATTTGAGCTTCTGCTGCTCCTGCAGCGCCGCTTCTACATCTGTCGAGCTGACCAGTCCGGCATCGACCAGCAATTCCCCGATAGGTTTCTTGCTGCTAAGAACTTTTTGAAGCTTCTTCTCTTCTATGTTCCCCCGCTCGATAAGAATTTCACCCAGCTTTTTGTCTTCCACTTCCGTCTCTATCTTATCTTTCGTCTCGGGGCGCTCATCAATTGCCTCAATATTCAACTCGCTGTCATCTTCAACAAAAATAAACACGTCCTTGATGGCATTAATGCCCTTACCGGTGGTAAGGACCAGGTCCCAAAAGATATAGCATGACTCGGGGTCTATCTTATCCAGGGTGGGAATCTCGCCGGTATGGGCAATAATCTCACATTCACCCAGCTCACGCAGCTCATTGAGCAGGAGGACGGGGTTGGTGCCGTGCAGGAATATATCTTCTGAAGGACGAAAACGGATTCGATAGGCAACCTGATTTTCGGGGCCGGGCTCGATTTCTGTTTTCCGGGCGGCTTCCTTTTCCCCGGGAGTAACGCCCTGGGATAACTTACGCAGGAGAGTAATGATTTCAGTGCCCTTTATTGCGGTTCCCGGGTCCTCTTCCGATTCCAGCATGGAACGAATCTGATCTCTGGCCATGAGTGTAAGATCGATTAATTCCCTGGTAACGGGCAATTTGTCATTTCGCACCAGGTCAAAGACTGTTTCCACTTCATGAGTAAACTCAGAGATTTCTTCAAATCCGAACATCGCGCCCGACCCTTTTATGGTATGCATGGCCCGGAATACCCGGTCGATCAGCTCATGATTTTCCGGAGCTTTTTCCAGCTCCAGGAGAGAGTGTTCCAGTTCGCCGAGAAGCTCAAACGCCTCCTCTTTAAAAGCGGAACGCATGGTTTCGGTGTACTTATCCATAGCTCAACCTCAATTTTTTTTCTGTTTTATAAAGACAGCCCGCTTATTCGGAAACAATCGTTTTCGGACTCCGGCGCCGGTCTTCCCGTGCGGTAAAGACCTGCCTCGATCAATGCCTGCTTAAATAAATCAGGAGGCTCACCGGCAAAGGCAATTTCTTTATCAACCGCTTTAAAGCTCCTGTTTGCCGAGCAGAGGAGTTGCAGGCAGGTCAAATCGATCTCACTCATGTTTTCCATATTTATTTCCAGCCGGGTAGTGTTTTCTAATGCTTTCAGCAGGCCTTCTTTTAAATCTTTGGCATATTCGACGGTCAGTTTTTCTCTCAGGGTCAATACCCCGAGTTGTGCCCTGGATCGGCCGCCCTTTATTTTCAGTTCAATCATGTATCAACCTCTCTAATATCAAGTCTATTCGTTTTTCGATTTTTTGCAATATTATCGCCTATGTTTAAACGTTTAAACTTTAATATAATCAGTCCGGTCTTTCAATTTAATTCGGAGGCATGGAGGCCGACGTGCCGCTGCGGCCATGGAGGGCCGAACCAGCGGCCGATTGAAGAGCGCCTGATTTATTGACCTGCTCTGGCATGTCCCCTTTCCAGGGCGATTTTACCGGTCCTGATCGATTCCAGAATGCGGAAATCTTTAAACAGGTTGAAGGCGCTGTCCACCGAGATGGTATCTCCGGTAACTTCCAGAATCCAGACCGAGCTTGAGGAATCCACAATCCGGGCCTGCGCTGCGGTTATGATCTGCAGAAGCTCGGACCGCCGGTCCTCATTTATGGCGATCTTGATCAGGGCATGCTCTCTTTCAACTGCATCTTCATGCTTAATATCCCAGGCCTTTATCACATGAACCAGTTTTTGAAGCTGCTTTCTTACCTGCTCGAGTACTCGATCGTCTCCTTTTACCACGATCGTAAACCTGCTCTTGCCGCTTAATTCCGTATGACCGACGCTTAAGCTTTCTATATTGAAGCCCCGCCGGGAAAAGAGACCGGAAACCCGGGTCATGACCCCTGGGGTATCGTCACAAAGAATGGAAATCGTATGTTTCATGTCTGCCTCCTATTCCTCATATTCCATCAGGGAAGAACCGGTGACCATGGGATAGACATTCGAGGTATCCTCAAGAACAAACTCGATCAGGCACGGTTTACCCGCGGAAAGTCCTTTCTCGATTGATTTGGCAATGTCTTTTTCATTCTTTACTTTAATCCCCAGGGCGCCCATGCTATCCGCCAGCCTGGCATAATCCACGTTGCGTCCGAATTTACAGGCCTGATACCTCTTGCCGTAAAAAGAATCCTGGAGCTGCTGGACCATTCCCAGGCAGTAATCATTCATAAGCAGGATGAGGATGGAAATATTTTCATCCACGGCAGTGGCGAGCTCCTGGCAGGTCATCATAAAGGAGCCGTCACCGGCGATATCGACTACCGTTCTTTCCGGCCGGCCTGATTTAGCCCCGATCGCCGCCGGTACTCCAAAGCCCATGGTTCCCAGTCCGCCGGAGGTAATAAAAGAGCGCCCGTTTTGAACGGGGAAATAAAGGGCGGCAAAGATTTGATGCCTGCCTACATCCGTGACCAGGATAGGGTCTTTTATGATTTCTTCCAAAGCCTTGAGGATATTCGGAATAGCCAGGCCTTTAAACTTTCCTCTTAAGGGATGTTTTTTCTCCACTTCGTGAAGATAAGAAAGCCATTCCGGGTGGCTCATCTTAGGAATGAGATCGGCGAGCTGGCCGATAATATTCCCGGCATCGCCGACGATCGGGAGGTAGGCGGGTACGTTCTTGCTGATCTCGGCAGGATCGATGTCGATATGGATGATTCTGGCCCGGGGAGCAAAGCTTTGCAGGGGTCCGGTCGATCGGTCTCCAAAACGCGTGCCGACAGCTATAATAGTGTCGGCTTCGGAGACCGCCGTGTTTGCGGCTATGCGGCCGTGGTAGCCGAGCATTCCCAGGCAGAGGGGGTCCGAATTGGGAAACGCAGCCTTGCCCATTAATGTGTAGGCAACCGGGATATTTCCCTTTCCTGACAACTGCATAAGCTCTTCCCGGGCATCGGCATGAAGAACTCCGCCTCCGGCAATAATGAGTGGTTTTTGGGCGGTTTTTATAAGAGCGAGGGCTCTTTTGATCTGGCCGGGATGACCCTTAATGGTCGGATTATAGCCCTCGAGAACGGGCCGATTGACCTGGTACAGAGCAAATTCTTCCAATTGGACGTCTTTCGGAATATCCAAAAGCACCGGACCTTTTCTCCCGGTAGAAGCCAGGAAGAAGCCCTCTTCAAGGCAGCGCGGGAGCTCGCGGGCATTCTGAACTAGATAATTATGCTTGGTAATGGGAATGGTTATGCCGGTGGTGTCGACTTCCTGGAAAGCATCATTTCCGATCATGGAACGGGAGACCTGTCCGGTTATGGCTACGACCGGCGAGGAATCCATAAAAGCCGTGGCAAGTCCGGTTACCAGGTTAGTTGCCCCCGGCCCGCTGGTAGCCAGGCAGACTCCCACTTTGCCGGTCGCCCGGGCATAACCGTCCGCCATGTGAGCGGCGCCCTGTTCGTGGCGGGTCAGCACGTGCCTGATGGAAGATTTGCTCAGCTCGTCGTAAAGGGGTAAGGTCGCTCCCCCAGGGTAGCCAAAGATCACTTCAACTCCCTGGACCTCAAGGGATTTTACAATGGCCCTGGCCCCGGTGATTCTACCTTTTTTCATCACTGCCTCCTTAAACAAAAAAGCCCACCGCCATCATTTGATGCAGCAGGCTTTAGCATTGCCTATTCTTGACCGGTTAGCCGCTGCCGTTCATGTTGAGAATGACGAGTACCAGGAGAACTGCCAGTGTGCTTCTCTGCATCAAAGACTTCCTATTAGTGCTAACCGCATCAATAATATATTCGATTTTCCGGTTGGTCAAGGCGGTTTTTTTAATCGAAATTCTTGCTAAACTGCAGTACCGATGGTGCGGAAAGAAATAAAAATCGTGAGTTTTTCCAACCGAACCGGAGAGGACCGGAAGCTTCTGCGGAAATTCGTCGATTTTCAGCGGAAAAGGTGATAAAAAGAGAGCAGGTCACCCTGGAGACCTGGGACCAGAGACCCCTGGAAGTTCGTAAAAGGGAAATGCTTGAAATCTATAACGAAGCCTGGGCCGAAAATTTCGGTTTCGTACCCTTTTTAAAGGAAGAGTTCGATAAAATAATCGATGATATGCAGTTGGTCTTCGATAAAAATTTGTTCGTATTTGCCTATGTAAGAGGAGAGCCCGCCGGATTTTTCGGCGGAGTGCTGAACATCCTTGAGAAGATGCCGGGCGGTGAGCGTTCTAAAACCTATACTATTTTTCAAAAATCGCTGTGATGTGGTTTCATCCGACAGCTTCTGTCGGGGGGAATCGATTTACCGGATTAGCTCATTCCAATAACCCGTTCTCCTGGAAGCTGAAAGAGCCTTCACTGCCGATAATGATGTGGTCCAGCACCTTGATCCCGATGATTTTACCGGCCTCGGCTATTTTTCGGGTAATCCCGATGTCGTCGTCCGAAGGCTCGGTATGACCGGAGGGATGGTTGTGAACCAGGATTATCGAGGAGGCAAGGGATTGAATGGCCTCTTTAAAAACTTCCCTGGGGTGGGCCAGGCTTGAGTCCAGGGTGCCGGTGGTGATTTCGCAAATTCGATTAACCCGGTTTCTTGAATCGAGGGAAAGAATTAAAAAATGCTCCTTCTGCTTGTTTTTCAGCCTGGGTCTCAAGAGCTTTACCACGTCGGAGAAATATTTGATTTTTCTCTTTTCACCCGGATCTTCTTCAGACCTCCTGGCCAGCTCAAAAGCGGCTTTTAGTTGGGCCGCTTTGGCTGTTCCGACCCCTCTTATCTCGGCCAGCTCCTCCAGTGAAGCCAGGGAAATGCCCTTAGGGTTCCCAAAGCTGCTCAATAATCTCTGGGCCGTGATCAGGACGGATTCCCCCCTTATCCCCCAGCCCATGATCAGGGCTAAAAGCTCTTGAGCGGACAATGCCTCGGGTCCGAGCCTCTTAATCCTTTCCCTGGGGCGCTCGGATCCGGGCAGATCGTGCAGGGTGAATGACTTTTCCATATCGATCCTCCTGCTTATAGAAACGAGAGTTTGATTGGTGCTGCTTTGAATTATGGGGACTGCGATCGAGCCGGGGGATAAGCTCTTTAGCCTTTCGCCAATGGTATTCCGGTTGAGTTCCTTTGCAGCCCTCTTGACAATTACTCTGTTTTGGCGTAACTGTTAAAAATATGCCGATAATCAGTAAACTTTTTACAACCCTAAAGGATGAAACCACATCGTAAGCATTCTCCGTACCAGGCAATGGGCGCGGAGACAAGCCTTTATGCGTGAGGAGCATAAAGGCTTTTTTTGTGGAGGAAGGAAAATGGAAGACAAGGCCGAAAGACTCATGAAAATCAGGCACTCGACTGCCCATGTTATGGCGGAAGCGATGCTGGACCTTTTCCCTGGCACAAAGATAGCCATCGGCCCGGCCATTGCCGACGGCTTTTACTATGATTTCGAAACCCCTGAGCCTCTTAAGATGGAAGATCTCAAGAAAATCGAGGCAAAGATGAAAAAGATCATCTCCGGAAACCATTCCTTTGCCGGAAGGGTCGCTTCCAGGAAAGAGGCTTTAGCTATCTTCAAAGACCAGATTTACAAGCTCGAGCTCATAAAAGAATTACCCGAAGACGAGGAGATTTACCTCTATGCGCAGAATCATTTTACCGACCTCTGCCGGGGTCCCCATGTGGAAAAGACCTCCCAACTGCGGGCCGATTCTTTCAAGCTGCTTTCCATTGCCGGCGCCTACTGGCGGGGAGATGAAAAGAAACCCATGCTGACCAGGATCTACGGCACCGCCTGGGAGAATCCGGGGGAGCTTGAAGAGTATCTCCGGCGCCTCCGGGAAATAGAAATACGCGACCACCGCCGGCTCGGCAAGGAGCTGGACCTCTACTCGACTCATGAGGAGGCCGGCGCCGGGCTCATTTACTGGCACCCCAAAGGCGCCCGTATCCGCGACACGGTGGAAGATTTCTGGAAAAAGGAGCATTTCAAAAACGGGTATGAGATCGTAAGCTCCCCCCATATCGGCAAGGCCTGGCTCTGGCAGACCTCCGGCCACCTGGACTTCTATAAGGAAAGCATGTACGCCCCTTTAACCATCGACAATGCGGACTATTATTTGAAACCCATGAACTGCCCCTTTCATATCATGATCTATAAAACCTCTCTCCGCTCCTACCGCGACCTTCCTCTCCGCTGGGCGGAATTGGGGACCGTATACCGGTACGAGCGCTCCGGGGTCCTCCACGGGCTCTTGAGGGTCCGGGGGTTCACCCAGGACGACGCCCATATCTTCTGCACGCCCGAGCAGATCGAAGATGAGATTCACCGGGTTTTAAGTTTTTCACTCTTCATCTGGAAGGCTTTCGGCTTTACCGATGTAAAAGCCTACCTGGCCACCAAACCGGAAAAATGCGTGGGAGATGAGGAGCGCTGGAACCAGGCCATAGGGTCTCTAAAGAATGCCATCGCCAGGGAATCACTCGCCTATGAGCTCGATGAGGGCGGCGGGGCTTTCTACGGGCCGAAGATCGATCTGAAAATAAAGGATGCCCTGGGCCGGGAGTGGCAGATGACCACCATTCAATTCGACTTCAACCTGCCCGAGCGTTTTGATATGACCTATGCGGCCAGGGACGGGACGGAAAAACGGCCCTATATGGTTCACAGGGCGCTTCTGGGCTCCCTGGAGCGTTTCTTCGGTGTGCTGATCGAGCACTATGGAGGCGCTTTCCCGGTCTGGCTCGCCCCGGTGCAGGTTGCCCTGATACCGGTGGCGCCGGCCTTCAGTGATTACACCGAAGATATTGAGCGGGTCCTGCTGGACCGGGAGATCAGGGTCTTTAAAGATCTGGGTGAAAGCAGGATGAATGCAAAAATCAGAAACGCCCAGACCCAGAAGATACCCTATATGCTAATCCTGGGAGAAAAGGAAAGAAGCGGCCGGACCGTTTCTCTCAGGACCAGGACCGGCGACCAGGTAAACGAGCTTTCTATTGAAAAGTTCATAGCTATGGTCCAGGATAAGATCGATAAAAAGGAATTTATTTGAATTACCATGATCGACAAGATTGTTAAGCGCGACGGCCGGGTTGTCCCCTTTGACAGGGAAAAGATCACTTTCGCCGTTTTACAGGCGGCGATAGCGGTCGGGGGCAGGGACCGGGAAGCGGCCGAGCGGGTGACGGAGGACACCATCCGGATGCTGGAACAGCGAGGCTGCCGGGACAGCTACCCCACTGTCGAGGAAGTCCAGGACCTGGTAGAGAAAGCCCTGGTAGAGCGCGGACATGCCAGGACGGCCAAGGCTTATATCGTATACCGCTACGAGCATTCCTTAAAGCGGGCAGGAAAAAAAAGCCTCACCTATTCATCGGATAATATTCCCTATCTCAAATTATGGGAGGCCCTCTCCTGGTCGGTCGATCATCGCTGTGTTACCCTGAAACAGATCGACGACACTATCAGGGAAGGAAATTTCAGAGAATTGATCCGGGCTTCGGAAGTTTTCTACCGCCAGGAGCTGAATAAGGCGGTGGAAAAATTAGTCGAAAGGCTGGAAGAGCTGAAGTTCATAATCATCGCCGGTCCCTCCTCTTCCGGAAAAACAACTACCACCATAAAGATCGGGGAAAGGCTGAAGCAGAGAGGCTATTCTTTAGTGCCTGTCAATGTGGACCACTATTTTCTGAATCTGGAAAAACATCCGAAAGATACCTCCGGGGATTATGATTTTGAGACTCCGCAGGCCCTGGATCTATCCTTAATCAATAAGGATCTTAAGGAGCTTCTGGAGGGAAAAACAATCGATGTTCCCTTCTACAATTTCAAGACCGGACAGCGAGAAGGATCATCCGGAAAGCTCCGCATCGGGGACCGGGAGATCCTCCTGATCGATTCTCTGCACGGCCTGTTTCCGGATATGACCGCAGATATTCCGGACAGCCGGAAGTTCAAGCTCTACATAGAGACGCTTTCCCAGGTTAAAGACGGGAATAATCGCTTCATTCGCTGGGCGGATATTCGCCTTCTCCGGCGTATGCTCAGGGATATGCAGTTCAGGAATTACAGCCCCAAGGAGACGCTCAGGCACTGGCACTTCGTCCGCCGCTCCGAGCTGCGCTATATCGTACCCAGGCTCCGGGAGTCGGACGTTATCGTAAACAGTTTTTTGCCCTTTGAGCTGCCGATTATGAAACACAGGCTGGGGCGCTTTTTCCCGGAATTTCTGGCGGAGTTCCGGGATGATCCGGACCGGGCGGATGCCTTTGAGAGAGCCCTGCGTGTGCAGGCGATTTTTGAAGAGCTTCCGGCCTGGCAGGATGAGGAGACCGTGCCCGGCGATTCCCTGCTTCGGGAGTTTATCGGCGGCAGCTCCTATCGTTACTGATTCTAATCATTAGGAGAAATACCTGGCTAAAAACATCGAGCGGCTCTTAGAGCTGGACAGTGAGATCCTGAGGCTCATCCATATCTCCGCGCTGCTCTCCTGGGACCAGCATACCTATCTGCCTTGCCGGGCCGTGGAAGGCAGAGCGGAGCAACTGGCCCTCCTGGAAGGCCTGATCTACGATCGCATAACCTCCCCCGAGGTGAGAGATCTTCTAGGGGGATTGGGGTTCGCAGGCAGCGGGCGGAAAGGCGGCTCCGGCCGCTGGTTCGGCCCTCCATGGCCGCAGCGGCACGTCGGCCTCCATGCCTCCGGCCGCTGGTTCGGCCCTCCATGGCCGCAGCGGCACGTCGGCCTCCATGCC
>CAZERV010000059.1:0-20475 GCA_964514815.1 uncultured Spirochaetaceae bacterium
CTATTTTTCCACCTTGCCCCTTGAGGTGGAAGAGGCGGCCATGATAGACGGGGTCGGGCCTTTTAAGACCTTTTTTAGGATTATCCTTCCCATGAGCTGGCCGGGACTTGCCTCTGTCTCTTCGCTGCAGTTTACCTGGGTCTGGAATGATTTCTTCCTGGCGCTTATATTTATCTACGATCCGAATAAACTGGTAGCTACCCAGAGGATCCCCCTTTTAAGGGGCCAGTATCATGTGGACTGGGGAATTCTCACCTCGGCGGCTCTTTTAACAACTCTGGTTCCTCTGCTTGTCTTTATCCTGCTGCAGAAATACTTTGTTAAGGGCTTTATCGGCTTTGCCTCAAAATAACAGAGAAATCGAGGCTCATCGAAATGGAAAAAAGGCGTGTTTCGGCAGCGGATGTGGCCAAAAGAGCGGGTGTTTCGCGCACTACCGTATCTTTTGTTTTAAACAATACACCGGGAATGATTATCTCGGAAATGACCAGGCAGAGAGTCCTGAAAGCTGTGGACGAGCTGGATTACCGGCCGAATGTATGGGCCCGAAACCTGGCCCTGACCAGGCGCCACTCCATCGGTCTCTTTATCTGTCATACCGATTCCCTCTTTTCCGACGCCTATATCCTGAGCCTCATCCAGGGCATGTCAAAAATCCTCAACAAGCATCGCTTTCAACTGGTTCTTCAGCCTTTGAAGCTCCGGCAGTTCAACTATCTTTCCCTGGCAGAGAAGGATAATGTGGACGGCATCATCCTGCTGAACACCCACGATAAAGATGAAGGTTTGGCTGAAATCATCGAAGCCGGCTTCCCGCTGGTTGTTATCGGAACCTTAGCGGATAAAAAGATCTTTCAGGTGGACATCGACAATTATTCAGCAGCCCGGCAGGTAATGAGCTATCTTATAGGACTGGACCATCGAAGAATCGCTATGATCGTCCACGCGCCTCCTGTCTACTATGCCGCCCGGAAGAGGTTCCAGGGGTATAAAGATGCCCTCGATGAGGCGGGATTGGAGTACAGGGAGGCCATGATTGCGAACTTCACCGAAGAAAGCGGTTACAGGGCGATGAAAGAGCTTCTTTCCCTCACCGGTCGCCCCACCGCCTTGTTTGCCGGCAACGATATGATCGCCTATGGAGCCATTCAGGCAATCAAGGATGAGGGTTTGAATATACCGGAAGATCTGTCCATCGCCGGATTTGACGACGACTTTCTTTCCCGCTACCTGAATCCGCCCCTTACAACCATGTCCCTCCCGGCGCCCAGCCTGGGAGCAGAGGCAGCCAGGCTCCTGATCGATCGGCTCTCAGGCAGGTTCACGGAGCAGAGGCAGATTCTGCTCTCACCGCATCTTTCGGTGCGCGAGAGCTGCCAGGCTTTGAACCGGCGGAGGTCCGCCGGTGGCTGACAGACCTTCCTCTGCCTATCCGCCGGATGAATGGAGAATCATCGAAGCAGAATTTCATAAGGACATGCTGCCCAGAAATGAAAGCATCTTTACTGTCGGCAATGGGTATATCGGTCTGAGGGGCAATCTGGAAGAGAGGACAGGTTCCTATCAGGACGGAACGTACTTAAACGGTTTTTATGACTCAAACCCAATAGTCTATGCAGAAATCGCTCCCGGCTATGCCAGGAACAGCCAGACAATGCTCAACGTTACCGATGGAAAAGAGATTAAACTTTGGGTAGATAATGAGCCCTTTGATCTTTGGGCAGGAACGATTCTGGACTACAGGCGCGTTCTGGATATGCGGAAAGGAGTTCTCACCAGGGAGGTTGTCTGGCAGTCTCCGGCCGGTAGAAAAATGGCCGTTCGCAGCACCCGGCTCGTATCTTTTTCACATAGGCATCTTGCCCTGATCTCCTATTCTGTCGAATCCCTGGACGGGGAAGCTTCGCTTGTTTTAAAATCCAGCCTGGACGGGAATGTACGAAATCAACCCAGCGGCAAAGATCCTCGAGTAGGTTCTGCTTTGAAAGGGCAGATTTTAAAGCCACAAGACCGGCATGCAGAGGGGAGCTTTGCCGCTCTTAAGCATGTGACCAGGAACACTCATTTTATTCTCAGCAGCGCCGCAGAGCATTGTCTTGATGCTCACTGTCCCTTTACTATGGATACGGAACAAGAACCAAACCGCATTTCGGTTGTCTATCGGGTTCAGCTTAAGGAAAAGGAAGAGGTTCGTCTGTTTAAATATATTGCCTACTATACATCCAGGGATCATGATCCGGATGAGCTGATGCCACTGGCAAGGCAGGAGGTTTCCGCAGCTAAAGAAAAGGGCTTCGAGTATTTCCTTTCCGATCAGAGGCGCTTTCTCAGGTCTTTCTGGAAAAAAAGCGATATCCGGATCGAGGGGGATCCTGCTGTTCAGCAGAGCCTGCACTTCAATCTCTTCCATCTGCTCCAGTCGGCGGGGCGGGACGGAAGGACCGGTGTTGCGGCCAAGGGCCTGACCGGGGAGGGATATGAAGGACACTATTTCTGGGATACGGAAATCTATGTGCTGCCTTTCTTTATTTATACCAACCCGGAAATTGCCCGGAAGCTGGTCGAGTTTCGCGGTAGTATTCTGGATAAGGCGCGACAGAGGGCTTCTGAAGTGTCCCAGAAGGGCGCTCTTTTCCCCTGGCGCACGATAAACGGAGAGGAGTGCTCAGCCTATTATCCGGCAGGAACGGCCCAGTACCACATCAATGCGGATATTGTCTATGCCATGAGAAAATACATCGAGGTTTCCGGGGACCTGGATTTTTTGAGGCAGGCCGGCGCAGAGACTCTGTTCGAGACGGCCAGGTTCTGGGTAGACTTTGGAGATTATATCCCGAAAAAAGAAGGCCGCTTCTGCCTCAACTGTGTTACCGGGCCGGATGAGTACACGGCCGTTGTAAACAACAACACCTATACTAACCTGATGGCCATGGATCACCTGGAGTACGCGGTAAAAACAGCCGGGATGCTGAAACAGAAATATCCGAATGATTTTGCTGAGGTATCTGAAAGAATAAGTCTCAAGGAAGAAGAGATATTGGCATGGGAAAAAGCCGCATCCGGCATCTATCCCCAGGATGACTCCTTTTTCGATAAAGCGGTCTGGAGTTTCGAAAAAACTCCGGAGAGGTGCTACCCCCTCCTTCTCCACTATCATCCGTTAGTCATCTACCGCCATCAGGTGCTCAAGCAGCCTGATCTGGTGCTGGCCCTGTTTCTTCAGGGGAACCGATTCACCGCTGCGGAAAAAAAGAGAAACTTTGACTATTACGACCCCCTTACGACGGGTGATTCTTCCCTTTCTCCCTGCGTTCAGAGTGTTGTTGCCGCAGAAATCGGGTACACGGAGCTGGCCTACCGCTATTTTATGCAGACAGCAAGAATCGACCTTGAAGATTCAAATAATAACGTGAGGTACGGCGTCCATACGGCGGCGATGGGCGGCGCCTGGATATCGCTCGTCTATGGATTTGCGGGAATGCGGGATTTTGGGGGATGCTTAAGCTTTCGGCCCAGACTGCCTGCCTCCTGGACCAGGCTTTGTTTTAAGCTAATCGTACAGGGAAATACTATAAACATTGATATAAGAAAGGATTCGGTTATCTACACTCTTATCTCGGGCCCGGGGATTAGCATTACCCATGAAAAATCAACCATACACCTTTCACCCGGCACTCCGGTCACTGTCAGCCTGAAATCCAGGATCGAAGCCGTTATTTTCGACTTAGACGGCGTGATTACCGATACAGCGGAATGTCATTATAAGTCCTGGAAAAGGCTGGCCGATGAGCTCGATATTCCCTTTACCAGAGGGGATAATGAGTCGCTCAAAGGGGTCAGCCGTATGGAATCCCTCGACATTATCCTCAACAAAGGCGGGAGATCCTGCTCGCAAGAGGAGAAGGAAGCCCTGGCTGAGAGGAAGAACGAGTATTACCGCCGGCTCATCGCCGGGATAACCCCGGAAGATCTTCTTCCGGGCATTAAGAGTCTCCTTGAAGAGCTGAAGGGAGCCGGGATCAAGCTCGCCCTGGCCTCAGTGAGTAGAAACGCCCAGACTGTCATCGATAATCTTCAGGTCGGGGAGTATTTTGACCTCATCGTCGATCCGGCAGCGATCCGGATGGGAAAACCCGATCCCGAGATATTCCTCCAGGCTGCCGATCGACTGAACATACCGTACAGAAACTGCGTGGGCGTCGAGGATGCCCAGGCAGGAGTAGCGGCCATCAAGGCTGCCGGAATGTTCGCAGTTGGGATCGGCTCTTCTCTTAACGGCGCCGACTGGAAGGCTGCGGATACGTCCCAGCTCTCCTGGTCTGAGCTGAACAGGCGCTTCTTATTGATAGGATAACTATAGAAAGCTACAGCTTTTCAGGCAGCTAGGGGAATCAGCGGGGTTATGAGAGCCGGATTGCACAGCCTGCTTATTTCGTGATAATTTAATTAAGGAACTCTATAAAGTAAGGTTTGGCTTAATTATGCGAAAGAAACTGGAAGAAATACTCGAGCGCTATCAGGAAGTGCAGCGGCAGGTTTCAGACCCGGTCATCCTTAAGGACCAGAAGCGTTACAAGGAGCTGATGCAGGAGAACGCCTTCCTGACCGAGATAGCCGATAAATATGAAGACTATAAAAAGATTGAGGAAGAAATGGCCGCTGCTCACGATCTTATTGAGGAAGCGGGGGATAATGAGATGCAGGACCTGGCCAGGGAAGAGCTTAAATACCTGGAAAAGAAGAGAGAAGAGCTTAATCAGAAGCTAAAAGTCCTCTTGATTCCCAAAGATCCCTTAGATTTAAAGAATATTATCATGGAGATCCGGGCCGGGACCGGTGGGGATGAGGCCGCCCTGTTCGCCGCGGACCTCTTTCGAATGTATTCTCACTTTGCCGAGGGAAAAAACTGGAAAGTCGAGATCCTGTCCGCCCAGGAGACCGAAATCAGGGGATTCAAGGAGATTTTCTTTTCGATTGCGGGAAAGAGTGTCTATGAAAGCCTTCGTTATGAGAGCGGGGTCCACCGGGTCCAGAGGGTGCCGGTCACCGAGTCCGGGGGCAGGATTCACACTTCGGCCGTGACGGTCGCCGTATTACCGGAGGCGGAAGCCACCGATGTGGAGATCAAGCAGGAGGACCTGCGCGTCGATGTTTACCGTTCATCCGGTCCGGGCGGCCAGAGCGTAAACACTACCGATTCGGCCGTGCGGATCAACCACCTTCCCACCGGATTGGTGGTCACCTGCCAGGATGAGAAGTCACAGCATAAGAACAAGGCCAAGGCGCTTCGCGTTCTCAGGGCCCGGCTCTACGAGCTGGAGGAGAGAAAGAGGCAGGAAGCCCGGGCGAAAGAAAGGAAGAGCCAGGTAGGAAGCGGCGACCGCTCCGAGCGGATCAGGACCTATAACTTTCCCCAGAACCGGGTTACGGAGCACCGGACCGGCCTGACCCTTTACAGGCTCGAAGAAGTACTCCTCGGAACTTTGGATGAGATTATCTACTCCTTAAAACTGAATGCCAGGGAGGAGTTCTTGAAATCGGGATCGTCATGACCGTTCAGACCGTCCTGAGAGAGGGACAATCTATTCTTTTTTATGCGGAAGTGGAGACACCGGTATTGGATGCCACCGTTCTGCTGGCCGAAGCCCTGGAGGTCAGCAAGGAGAGGCTCCTCGCTTCCTTTCCCGATACTGTTGATGAAGGAGGCTACCGGAGATACCGCCGCCTGCTGGATTTAAGGTGTTCCGGACGGCCGGTTTCTTATATCAGGAAAAAAAAAGAGTTTTACAGCCTGGAGTTTTACGTGGATGAGCGGGTCCTGGTGCCCAGACCCGATACCGAGACCCTGGTTGATGAAGCCCTGGATCTGATCCGGGAAAATCCGGGGACGGTGAGATGTCACGATCTCTGCACCGGCAGCGGCTGCCTGGCCATCACTCTTAAAGCTTGCCGGCCGGATTCGGAAATCTCAGCCTCTGATATATCTCCTGAGGCGGAAGAAGTTTTCAGGATTAACTGCGAAAATATTCTCGGCTTCCAGATTCCGTTTTATGTTTCCGATCTATTGGTCGATGTGCCGGACCGGTTCGACCTTATTGCCGCCAATCCCCCCTACCTGACCGACCGGGAAGTGGAAAACCTGAAAAAGATCGGCTGGCCGGAGCCTGCGCTGGCCCTGAAAGGGGGACCGGAAGGACTTTCTATAGCCCGGCGGCTGATTCGGCAGGCCCCGGAGAAATTGAGCGACCGGGGCGCCCTGATCCTGGAAGCCTCGCCCGGTCAAATAAAGTCCCTTACCGCCTTGCTGGAAGAAGCAGGATTTCGGGAAATTGCCGTCAGAAAAGACCTGGCCGGCAGGGAACGGGTGATCAGGGCAAGGATTCATAAATAATGTCAGGAATCAAGACCCGGGTTCACGAATTTGCGGAAAAACTAGAATTCTATGCTGTAGAAGAAAGAAAGAAGATCCTCTCCGCGGTCCGTTGGGCGGAAGGACTACATCATAACCAGAAGAGAGCCAGCGGAGAGCCTTATATCATTCATCCCCTAAGCGTAGCGGAGACCCTGGTCCGGACCCGGATGGATTACCGGACCGTAATTGCCGGGCTCCTTCACGATGTGCTCGAGGACACGGGGATTACTCATAAGGAATTGCGCAAGGAATACGGCAGGGAAGTGGAAGCCCTGGTTCAGGGAGTGACCAAGATCTCGATAATCCGGGGGATGAGCAAGTCCGTTCAGCAGGCGGAGACCATTCGCAAGATGCTCTTTGCCATGGTCAAAGATGTTCGTGTCATTCTGATCAAGCTGGCCGATAAGCTTCACAATATGCGCACCCTGGAGTACCTGGAAGAAGGCAACCGGAAAAGGATCGCTACCGAATGCCTGGAAATTTATGCCCCCCTGGCCGGGCGGCTGGGCATCTCCCGAATCAAGATTGAGTTGGAAGACCTCTCTCTCAAATATCTGAACCCCGAGGTCTTTGAACAGGTAAGAAGGTATATAGCGGAGAAAAGGGATGATCGCAGTGATTTTCTCACCCGGCTGGAAGAAGGCATAACTAAAGAAGCAGGAAGGGCCGGCATCAAGATTGAGATCGAGACCAGGGCCAAGCACTTCTATTCTATCTATAAAAAGATGAAACGAAAGGGCAAGTTCCTGGATGAAATCTACGATCTATTCGGGGTGAGAATTCTCTGTGACACTCCGGGCCAGTGCTATGAGATTCTGGGTATCGTGCATAAGCTCTGGAAACCCCTGGAGGGCAGGTTTAAGGATTATATAGCCATGCCCAAGTCGAACCGCTACCAGAGCCTTCACACCTCGGTAATGGGTTACGGGGGAAAAAGGATCGAGATCCAGATCCGGACCTACCTGATGCACCAGATGGCGGAGAACGGCATCGCGGCCCACTGGCTTTATAAAAGCGAGTTTGCCAGAGATTCCCTCAAGCCGGAACAGCTTACCGTCATCAACATGCTTAAGAACTGGTACGGGGAGAAGGGGGCCTCCGGCGAATTCCTGGAGGAGATCAAGCGGGAGCTCTTGAAAGATTCCATCTATGTGTTTACGCCTAAGGGAGATGTGATCGAGCTTCCCAAAGGGTCCACCGCCCTGGATTTCGCTTACCGCATTCATACGGAAGTTGGCAACCACTGTCTGGCCGCCAAGGCGGACGGGGTGCTGATTCAGCTCAAAGAGGAGCTCAAGAATACCCAGGTCATTGAGGTAATCACCTCCAATACGTCCCGGCCCCACCTGAACTGGCTGCGCTCTGTGCGAACCGCCTCGGCTCGCTCAAGGATAAGACACTGGCTGAATCAGCACGATGCCGATCTGTTTATTGACCGCAACATCGTAGCTAAAAAGAAAAGCGAAATCCCGGCGGCCAGACCCGTGCGAAAGAAAAAGGAACAGGAGCCGTCCCAACTATGGCAGGAAAAAAAGGTCCAGGATAAAACAAAGGTCGGCATAAGGATCGGCAATGAGCGAAACATGATGATCCGGCTGGCTCAATGCTGTGAGCCGATATCCGGAGACGCCATTATCGGCTATGTTTCCCGGGGAAGGGGTATTATCGTCCATAAAGCCGACTGCCCGAATTTGAAATATATTAAGGATTTTTCCGAGCGCAGTATCGAAGTGGAGTGGGCGACCGTTTCTCCAAAGGCCACCCGCACTTTTCAGGTCACGGCCCGCCTCACTTCCAATCTCTTCTCCGAGATAGAAGGGGCGATCAGGAAGTTTAGGGGCCATCTGATCGAGGGAAAGCTGGAAGAAAGTAATCCTGAAACCCTGCAGGGCTTTTTTACGTTGGAATTGGAGAATATAGAAGACTTCGGGAAGGTACTAAAAAGTGTGAGAACGATTCCTTCGGTTACGAACATAAGGACAATGAGCTATTAAGCTCCACTGCACTCGCCAGACAGCCAATGACTTAAAAAGCAATTGTAGCCAGTTTGAAATGGGAGGCTAAGGTTTCGAAGTGGTTATCCAGGTGGAGAATGGCGGCTTTATGCTTTCCGGCCGAGGCGGCGATAATGAGATCTAAAGCAGGTATGGTTATACCCTTTTTTAGTTTTGGCGCCTCCTCATATCACCACTAATATACACCAAAATGCTTATGCCGGTAACCCGCTTGCTACGGGTCGGCCAGAAAAAAAGTCTTGACAAAGTTGTACTAATGTACTAAATTATTATTGTATTAATACATTAATACAACTTGGAGTGTAAGGTGGGACAAAGATTGGCTTTCAGCCTGGACCTGAAGAACGGGGTGCCCTTCTATAAACAGATCATCCTGCAGATCCAGATGGCCATGGCCGACGGCAGGCTCACGACGGGGGACCAACTCCCCACCGTGCGCAGCCTGGCGGTGGACCTCCAGGTAAATCCGAATACGGTAGCCCGGGCCTACAGTGAGCTGGAGATCCGGGGGATAGTAAACACCCAACAGGGAACAGGCACCTTTATAAGCGATAAGAAGATAGAGCTTAACGAAGTGGAAAGAGAAAAGATTTTAGCCGAGATTTCCAGGACCTTCATAACGAGAGCTGCCTCATACGGTTTTACCATCGAAGAGATCACTCGTTACCTGGATGAGCTCGACGGTAAAGAAGTTTCGTTCCGGGAGGAAGAAAATGTACTGGAAGGTTAAACCATTCGCGGCCATCAAAAACGTCCAGAAGCCGGAGATCCTAAAGGACTTCCGGATGAATCCGCCGGCTCTGCTCGTGCTGGCTTTATTTCTGGCCGGCGGTATCATCTGGCAGTTCTCAGTAACCTACGAGATCGATTCGCTGGACCTGGTCAAAGTAGCCGGAGGAACCATCGTAAGCGGTTTCCTTCTTTTGCTCATTCCCCTGTGGGGCCTGGTCCTGGCCCTTATCGCGGGTTTCTGGATCAACCTGCTGGCCCTGTTTACCTTTGATTTTTACCCCCTCTTCCTGATGGTCAGCCTGGGCCTGCTGTTCTCTCCCTGCGTGCAGATAGCCCACCAATGGGAAAAAGCGATAATTTTAAGACTGGGTAAGTTTCGCAAGCTGAAGGGACCGGGGATTTTTCTCATTTTTCCATTGCTCGACCGGGTGACCCGTTATGTGGATACCCGGATTCGGGCCACCGATTTCAGTGCCGAGAAAACCATTACCATAGATACGGTCCCCGTTCATGTGGACGCCCTGGCCTTCTGGATGATCTGGGATGCCAGGAAGGCGGTATTGGAAGTGGAGAATTTTATCGAAGCGGTGGTGCTTTCCGCCCAGGCCGCCCTCCGCGATTCCATAGGCAGGCATGAGCTGGCCGACCTTCTCTCCGAGCGGGAGCGCCTGGGCAGGGAGATTCAGCAAGCCCTGGACAGGAAGACCAATCCCTGGGGAATCAGCATTCTCTCTATCGAGATCACGGATATCATCATCCCGAAAGAGCTGGAGAACGCCATGTCCAAGCGCGCCCAGGCCGAGCGGGAGAGACAGTCCCGGGTAATCCTGGGCACGGCCGAGGTTGAGATCTCGGAGAAGTTCGTGCAGGCGGCCGAGCGCTACAAGGACAATCCCACCGCGCTTCATCTGCGGGCCATGAACATGATCTTCGAAGGGATAAAGCAGAACGGAACCATCGTTCTTTTGCCGGCCCCGGCCCTCTCGACCATGTCCCTGGGTGGCATGCTCGATGACCTGGCCCACGGAAAGATGCCTGAAATCATGGAAGGAAAGAATGATAAAAATGAGCCCGGAGCGAAGGCGGAAGGTAAAATAGAAAAGGAGAAGGAAGATGATCAAAGTTGAAGGAGTTACCAAGGATTACCATGTGGGTGCAACAGTCGTTCATGCCTTGAGGGGAGTTTCTCTCGAGGTTGAGCAGGGAGAGTTTATCTCCATAGCCGGGCCCTCCGGCTCGGGCAAAACGACCTTGCTCAACTTGATCGGCTGTCTGGACAAATGCACGGCCGGGGAGGTCATCATCGATGATGAGCCTGTGGCGGAGAAAAATAGAAAGGAGCTGGCGCTGCTAAGGAGGAAGAAGCTGGGATTCGTCTTCCAAACCTTCAACCTCATCCCCGTGCTCAAGGCCAACGAGAATGTTTCATTTGCGCTCTTTCTCCTCGGTCTTCCCCAGGCGGAGGTCACGGAAAGGACGATGGCTATCCTGGAGGAAGTAGGCCTCAAAGGAATGGAGGATCGATTTCCCCGGGAGCTTTCCGGGGGGCAGCAGCAGCGCGTGGCTGTAGCACGGGCCCTGGTCAAAGACCCTGCAATTGTACTGGCCGATGAGCCCACGGCCAATCTCGACTCTACAACCGGAGAAGAGATCCTGCACCTGATGCAGGCGCTGAATGAGAAAAACGGCACAACCTTCGTTTTTTCCACCCATGACCCAATGGTGATGGACCATGCCGGGAGACTCGTCCAGCTCCATGACGGCCTAATCACGGCAGACGAGAGGAGGCAAAAAAAATGAGATTCATCCTGGATCTGGCCTGGAAGAACCTTTCCCGGCACAGGCGGAGAACAATGATCACCGCCGCCGCTATTGCCTTTGGCATCGCCATCTTTATCTGGATGGATGCCTTTCTCCTGGGAATGGAGAAGGACTCCGAGCGGAATCTGATCTGGTACGAGACGGGATCGGCCAAGATCATGAACAGGGAATACTGGGAAAAGATCGACAACCTTCTCGTAAAGCATGCTATTGACGATCCCGCCGGTGTGATAAACCGGCTCGAGCTGGGAAACGTAAAGCACACCCAGAGAATCGTATTTGGGGGAGAGCTCTTCTTCGGAGAGGGCTCTCTGCCGGCCAAGCTGATTGCCATAGATCCGAGCACAGACCGGCAGGTGTTCCGGCTGGAAGAGTCTATCGTCGAGGGAGGAAGGTATCTTGCCCAGGACCAAGCGGAAATCCTGATCGGCCAGTGGCTGGCCAGAGACCTGGGGGCCGAGCCTGGTGATGTCGTAGAAATACGAACCAGGACAAGACACGGCGCCATGCAGACCATGGAGCTGGAGATCGTAGGCATCCTCAACTGCCCTAATCCGATCATCAACAAGGGTACCGGCTTTCTGCCGATCTCTGTTGCCCGGTACGACCTGGACATGGAGGGGGCAGTCACGGAGATCGTGCTGAGCCTTCCCGGAGGGGCCAGGGTAGGCGAAGAGGTCAGCCGGATCAACGAGACGCTGGCCTCCTCTTTCCCCGGACTCACCGCGCTGACCTGGCAGGAGCTGGCCACGGATTTTATCGCCATGGCGGAGATGAAATCCAAAGGCTCGGGCATGTTCATATTCCTTATATTAGTGATTGCCGCGGTGGGCATCTCCAACACCATGCTCATTGCAGTTTACGAAAGGTTCCGGGAGATCGGCATGATGAGGGCCCTGGGCATGAAGGAATCATCCATCCGCCTGGCCTTTCTGCTGGAGGCCGGCGGGATAGGCCTGCTGGGTTCCCTGGTGGGACTCGTCCTGGGTTCCCTGGCCACCTACTGGATCGTCAACTGGGGCATCGACTACACTAATCTCTTAGGCGACATGGACATAGGCTACAGGATCAAGGGTGTATTCCGGGGGGCGTGGCACCCCGAGGCCATGGTGTCGGCCGTCTTTTTCGGCACCCTGATCAGCATGACAGTCGCGCTCCTTCCCGCATCGAGAGCGTTGAAGATGAAGATCTCCGACTGCCTCAGGCACGAGTAAATGCTTTAATATAGAAAGGAGTAAAAGATGAAACTTGCCGCCATCGCTTTCCGAAATATCGCACGAAACAGGAGAAGATCCCTTCTCTCCGGCGCCGCGATAACCCTGGCTACCCTGGCCATCGCTTTTGTATTCTCGTATATCGGGGGGATCAAGGTGGATCTGGCTAAAAACGCCTTCATCTACGACAGCGGCCAGATCAGGCTGAGAAACAGAGAATATGACAGGTATGAGACTCTCAATCCTCTTCACCTGGGGGTTTCAGACTACCGGAGCGTGGTATCCAGCCTTGAAACTCAAGAAAACGTGGCGCTCGTTCTTCCCCGCATCCGGTTCTTTTCCGCCATATACCGGGAGGAGATCAACTACAGGGGGATGGGCCTGGGCATCGATTTTGCCAGGGAGATTCTTCTTGACAAAAAGGCAGCGGGAAAAGATCTGGCCGAAACGAGCTACCGACAGATGGATCAAAGGCAGAAGTTGGAAGCCTTTGCCTCTGCATGGGGCCTGGCTGGGTTTGAGGGGGAGCTGCCGGAGGAGGGCAAGAGGCAGGTCCTGCTCTCTTCCGGCCTGGCCGAAGAGATGAACGTGGATGTAGGGGACAAGGTGACCTTCTACACCAAGACGGCCTACCTGGGTATGCAGGCCTGGACGTTTCTGGTTACCGGCCTTATCCGCTTTCCTATCGCGGGAATGAACCGGAGTTTTTTCCTGGCGCCCCTCGGTTCTGTTCAGAGATTCCTCAAGATGGATGCCGTAGGCAACTCCGTTTCGGAGGTGCTGGTTCATCTAAAGGATCTGGACAGGCTCGATGAGACAGCCCTCAGCATTCTCGACATTTTGAGCGCTAAAGGATTCGAGGATCTGGCCGTTCAGCCCTGGACTGAGATAGGAATATCGTATGCCTGGATGGAACTGGCGGAGCAGATATACAACATCGTAGCCCTCTTCTTCTTCATCCTGGGCAGTACCGTGATAATCAACACTACCATGATGGTCATCTTCGAGCGCATGAAGGAGATCGGGACAATCGCGGCCATGGGCATGACGGGCGGGGAGATCATGAAGCTCTTTTTCCTCGAGGCTTTTTTCATCAGCCTGATAGCGGCCTTCATCGGCGTCGCCCTGGGCGCCGGGATCACGATTCTCCTCTCCATCTATGGAATTGACTTAGGTGAAGCGATGAGCGGCACGGACTTCCCCATGTCCCCCGTTCTTTATCCCATTCTCAGTATACGTTCCACCGTATTCGTTTTCTTCTACTCGGTCGCCGTTGCCTCGCTGGCCTCGTTTCTGCCTACCCGCAAGGCGGCCAGGATCGAGCCGGTGGAGGCGCTGAGATCCCTGTAAACCCTATTGAAAGGAGCAAGACTTTGAAAAGGAAGTGCATAAAAAGCGCGATTATCTGCATCATTCTTCTCTCTCTGGCAGCCTACTCGTTCGCCCTGACCGGAGAAGAGATCATAAAAAAAATGGAGGGCAACCAGGTCCACAAAACCTCTAAGGCCACCGGTTCCATGGCGATAACAGACCGTTTCGGGACCAGGATAAAGACGTACAAGGTCTTTTCCGAAGGGGACGACAGGATGCTGCTGGAGTTCACCAATCCTGAGGAAGAAGGACAGAAGATCCTGCGCATCGACGATGAAATCTATCTCTACTTTCCAGAAGCCGAGGAGATCATCCATCTCCAGGGTGCCGCCCTGAAAGACAGCGTCATGGGGTCCGATTTTTCCTATGAAGATCTGACGGGCGGCAAGGGACTGCTCGATTCCTACAGGGTGGAGCTGGAGGGAAACGAAATCGTGGACGGGCAAGACTGCTACAGGCTCAAGCTGGAAGCCAGGACGCGGGAGGTGGTGTATCCGCTGGAGCGGGTTTGGGTGGACAGGCGGTTGTTCGTCTACAGGAAAGTGGTGCTGTATTCTCTTAGAGGCAAGCCCGTCAAGGAGATGAATATAATCGATTTCCGGCAAGTATCCGGCAAAAACGTTCCCGTGCAGATGGAAATGAGAGACCTGATGAAGAAAAACTCGAAAACCGTATTCAAGACCGATAGCATCGAGATCGATATTCCTCTGGATCCCTCTCTCTTTTCCCTGGAGGAGCTTTCGTGGTAACCGGAAACGTCAGAAGAGCCGCCGGCTTGCTGGCGGCTCTCTTTATCTTAGCTCCGATGCTCTACGCAGAGCTTTCCACAACGGCGAAGGTGAGCGGTACGACCGCAGTGCTGCACGAGGAAGCGGGGCAATTCTCTTTACTGTCCTTCGGGCAGGGAAGGCTGGACTTCAAATCTTTCGGGAACCGGAACGTGAAGGGGCAGTTTCAACTGGATGCCCTGATTTCCGATGATATCGTATTTGATGTTCCCAGGGCGTACCTGAAGGTTCGCTTTCCTTTTTTCAGGGTAACCCTGGGCAAGACGCGGGTTTCCTGGGGAGAGGGCTTCCTCTTCAATGCGGGGGATGTCATCTTTAGCGGCATGTCTCTCCTGGGCAATCTCACAGCCGCAGAGCTCAGGGATGAGACCGATTGGATGCTGGTGCCCTATCTCCCCCTGGGTACGTTCTCCTATATCGAGGGGGTACTCCTGCCGCACCCGACCGGAACAGGTCCGCCCGTGTCGATAAAGCTGCACGAGGTGGATGCCGGGATTCGGGTCCAGACCAAGCTGGTGGGGCACAAGCTGGAGGCGGGGTATCTATACAGCGGAAGCAATGGGAACCATCGTCCCTACGTGAGTGTCAAGGGAAATCTCCTCAACATCGACTGGCACCTCTCGAGCGCTCTCAGCATACCGGTGGTGAAACCGGATGAGGAAGACCTGAAAAAGGGATGGGATATCTCCTTCGGCCTCTTCCGGATGGTTAGCCTTCCGGCCGGTCCTTCGCTGCTCTTCAGGCTGGAATCGGGCATCAATCCCTTCGGACACTGGGAAGAGATCCATCCCTCCCCCGCAGACGCAGATTACGGAATATACCTTTACCCGGAAGTTTCCCTCTCTCCCAGCGATGCGGCCTCGATTTTCCTGCGCACCATCATCTCTCCGGTGGACCTTTCCGCTCTAATGTCTACAGGCCTTAGCTGGAATATCTATCAAGGCTTCACCATGCATTTCTTCTTCGCTTTTCTCATGGGGGACGGCGATGACCACTTCAGTTGGGGCAAAACGGGGGATCTATCCTTCACTACTAAGCTGGAGTACGTGTATGGAACGAGCAGATAAGAGGCACGATCGCTCTCGCCGGTTTCTTACAGCCGGCACTGTGCCCGGTCAATCTCTCAACACTCCTGCTGGGCGGTATAATCAATCTCATAGCTATCTGCCGGTAGGGAAAGCCTTTACCTCTGTCTCCCCCAAATTATCCCTTGAGATATTGTTCCAATAATTTGTCCGGATCATATACGGTTATTATTGAACCCTTTTTTAACCTTTGACCCGTAAAAACCAGGGCCACACCGGCACTTCTCAACTTCCTTATAAATTTAGTCGATTGTTCGAGCATCGATAGCCGAACGAATCCTGCCGGAATATTAGATCCAAATCAAGGATGACCTTTTAATCGTTATCTGTTATAAGGATACAAATGATAGATTTTGCGCTTTCACTCCCCGTGCTGGTCAAGGTATTCGGCAGCCTGGCCGTTATTCTGATTTTAAACCGTTTTTTAAAAAACCTTTTGATTTCAGCCACAGCGGGCACTGTTATCCTGGGGCTCTGGACCGGTCATTTCGGGGGTGAGTTTGTAGATATTGCCTGGAAACGATTTTCCTCCCCCGACAATCTCCTGCTCATGACCGTTGTGTTACTGGTGATCTGGTTGAGCTCCCAGATGACCCGGAGCGGGGTGATGCAGGACCTGGTTCGGGTGGTCCAGGCCCGCATCCCCAGGCGCCTGGCTATTGCCGTCCTTCCCGCGGTCATCGGCTTTTTACCCATGCCAGGGGGAGCCATTTTCTCGGCCCCTTTAGTGGATAGCTGCGATCGGGAGAAGCGTCTATCCGGCCTTCTAAAGACTCAGACCAACTACTGGTTCCGCCATGTCTGGGAATATTGGTGGCCCCTCTATCCGGGCGTGCTCCTGACCACCGCCCTGACCGGTTTGGAGATCTGGCAGTTCATCCTCCTGCAGATCCCGGTATCCATGCTGGCGATAGCCAGCGGGTACTGGTTCCTGCTGAGGCGCGTCCCCAGGGAAGGCAACAGCGGTGAAACCGCCGTCCGGGAGACGGGACAATCGTTCTGGGCCTTAATCGCCCCTATCCTGGTGGTAATCGGTTCCTACCTGCTGATTCGAATTTTTCTGCCGGTTGTGGCTGAAATCAATAAATACCTGCCCATGATGATCGGGGTTCTGGCGGCGATGATTTTTCTCCAGGCCCGGAGAAAGATAGACGGCGCCGGCTGGAAAACAATCCTGCTTTCAAAAAGAGCCTTTTTATTGGCCGTGCTCATTGCGGTTATCCGCATCTATGCCGCGTTTATAGAAGCTCCCCTACCTTCGGGCATATTGCTGGTAGAGCAAATGCGCCTGGAGCTGAGCAGGTTTGGCATTCCTCTTCTGGCCGTGATGGCCCTGGTCCCCTTTTTAAGCGGAGTGGCCATGGGTCTGACCGTGGGAGTGGTGGGTGCCAGCCTGCCGATCGTTCTGAGCCTGATCGGACGGGACCCTTCCCTGGGCAAGCTGCTGTCCGTAACCGTGCTCGCCTACGGCTGTGGATTCATGGGCCAAATGTTTTCTCCGGTCCATGTCTGCATCCTGGTGACCACCGATTACTTTAAGACTCGGGTGTTTCGCAGCCTGGTAAGCCTGCTCAGGCCGGCCGGGGTTGTTCTTCTTGGGATAATCATCCTCAGCCTGGGTATCGAGCGGCTCTGGCCCGGGTAGAAGGATGAAAAATATAACGGTCAATTCTCTGACCCTGGGAAAGGTTTTCTGGTTCTGGCTTCCCCTGGCGGCCATGTGGCTGATGATGGGGATCGAGCATCCCATAATCACCGCTTTGATAGCCAGGCTTCCGGACCCGGAGCAGAACCTGGCTGCTTTTGGGATAACCTTCTCGATGGCCCTGATTATCGAAAGTCCGATCATTATGCTGCTGACCGCAGCCACCGCCCTGGCTTATAACAGGGGAGATTACCGGCTCCTGCTGGTCTTCACCCATATCATGGCTTTAAGTTTGACAGCTCTGCACCTCCTGATCGTTCTGACCCCCGCCTACAGGATAATAGTTGGTAGATTTATCGGGGTTCCTCCGGAGATTATTGAACCGAGCCGCATTGCCTTTCTGTTGATGGCGCCCTGGTCGGCGGCCATCGCCTACCGTCGTCTCTGGCAGGGAGTCCTGATCCGCTTCAAGCGGACCGGGGTGGTCCCGCTTACAATCCTCTCCCGGTTCCTGACGAGCATGATCGTCTTAGCCCTGGGTTTTCGCCGGGGCAGGGTTCCGGGAGCCTACATAGGGGCTGCGGCCTTGAGCCTGGGGGTAATTGCCGCCGCCTTTACCGCCTACGGTTTCAGCCGGCCGGTAGTGAGGTCTCATTTAAGCTCCGGGGCCGAGGCTGAAGAGCCTTTGACCTGGCCAAGACTTCTCGAGTTCTACCTGCCCCTGGCCCTCACTATGCTCTTGACCATGGCTGCCCAGCCGATCCTATCCATCGGTCTGGCCCGGGCGCCCGAGCCCCTGGCTTCTCTCGCCATCTGGCCGGTGGTAATGGGGGCGCTTTTTATCATCCGCTCACTCGGCATTTCCTATCAGGAGGTAGTGGTAGCTCTGCTCGCCGATGCCGGGAGCTTTAGTGTTTTACGGCGCTTTACCCGCCGGCTGGGACTGAGCCTGGCCGGAATCCTGGCCCTTTTCGCGTTCAGTCCTCTTTCAGGATTCTGGTTTACTAAGGTAGCCGGGCTTTCGGCGAAGCTGGCCGATTTTACCGTGCTTCCCATGATGGTTTTGGCCGTTGTCCCGGGATTGGAATCCCTGCTCTCCTGGCTGCGGGGTTTCCTGGTTCACAAGGCACGGACCAGGATAATTTCGCAGGCCGTGGGGCTCAACTTGCTGGTTCTGGCGGTGGTGATGCTGGGCGGAGCCGCCGTGCTGCCCATCGGGGGCGCCGGCACTGCCGCCATAGCCCTGACCTTCGCCCTGACCCTGGAATGTCTCTTTTTGTGGCTGCGTATCGGAGCCGTGGGGGGTGAGTTGTTTGGAAAGCGTTTATAAATTATACTGGGGTCAATTTTAAAAGGGAGGATTTAGTATGAGCCTGAACAATATCGGCTGGATCGGCACCGGAGTAATGGGAAAGTCCATGTGCGGGCATATTCTTAAGCAAGGATACAAGGTCTTTGTCTATACCAGGACAAAGAGGAAAGCAGAAGTTTTGCTGGCGAATGGAGCCGAGTGGTGTGAGAACCCGAAAGAAGTGGCCGGGAAGAGCGACTTGGTTTTTACCATTGTCGGTTATCCGGCCGATGTGGAAGAGGTGATTCTGGGAGAAAAAGGAGTCTTATCCGGGACAAAGCCGGGCTCCATTGTCGTGGATATGACCACTTCGGAGCCCGCCCTGGCGGGGAAAATATATGAACAGGCCAGACTACGCTCCGTGGCTTCCCTGGATGCCCCGGTATCGGGTGGAGACGTGGGCGCCCGGGAGGCAAAGCTGGCCATCATGGTCGGCGGAGACAGAGAAGTTTACGATAAGGTTCTACCATTTTTCGAGATCATGGGGGAAAATATCGCTTACATGGGCGGCGCCGGCGCCGGGCAGCATACCAAGATGTGCAATCAGATCCATATTGCCTCCACGATGATCGGGGTGGTGGAGTGCCTTCTCTATGCCCATAGAGCCGGGTTGGATATGGAAGAGATGATCGCCGTGGTCGGAAAGGGAGCCGCTTCCTCCTGGTCCATCAATAACTACGGGCCCAGGATTGCCAGAGGGAATTTCGATCCGGGATTCTTCATCAAGCATTTCGTCAAGGATATGGATATTGCTTTAAAGGAAGCCCGCAGGATGAAGCTCTCCCTGCCGGGATTGGCCCTGGCCCACCAGTTTTATGTTTCCGCCATGGCTGTCGGGCTCGAAAACCTGGGCACTCACGGCCTGTACAAACTCTTCGAGAGGATGAATAATCCGGGAGGATGATGATGGAGTTATACTATAAAGAAACCTGCCCCTACTGCCAGAGAGTTTTGAGCTTTTTAAAAGGCAAAAAACATTCCATTCGCCTGAAAGAGATTATAGTGAACCCTGAGTTCAGGAAAGAGCTTGAGGCGATTAGTAACAATAACAGCCAGGTCCCCTGCCTGGTGGTAGAGGGCAGGCCCATGCTTGAATCTGGTGATATTATCGAGTACTTGAGAAAGCGCCTGGCATGATCGAGCTTCTGCAGTTCAGATACGGACAGGATAATTTGGGCTATCTCCTCTATGCCGGGAAAGAAGCGCTGGTCGTGGATCCGGGGGACCCGGGCCTCGTAGTCGAGTTCTTAAAGAAAAATCAGCTCGAGCTTAAGGGGATCATGAATACTCACAGCCATGGCGATCACACCTCAGGAAATCGAAGCCTTGAGAGAGCGACCGGTGCGCCTGTCTGGGAGTACCGGGAGTTGTTGAAAAAAGAATATATCAAGCTTGGGAGCGAGCGGATCGATATCATCCCCACCCCCGGTCATACGGAGGATTCCCTCTGCCTGCTTTCCGGCCGTAATCTTTTAACCGGGGATACTCTGTTCATAGCCAATGTGGGTAACTGCCCGGCTTTCAGAATGAAAAGTTTTGCCGAAAGCTTAAGCCGGCTACTGGTCCTGCCGGAGGAGACAAGGGTCTTTCCGGGTCATGACTATACGGAGCGTTCCCTGAAGCGTGCCATGGAGATCGAGAAGAGCAATGCTTATATAAAAGAGTTCCGGGAGCGCTACAAGCCGCCGCCCGTGGCCGGCACGATTGGGGATGAGAAGAAGATCAACCCCTACCTGCGGGCCTCGGAGCCGGAAGTAGCAGAGCACCTCAGGCTCAAAGGTAAGAATACGGCCAATGATTTTGAGTGCTTCAAATCTTTCCTGGAGCTGTATTGAAAATCGAGCCGCTCCAGCAATAATGAACAGCAGAGAATGGCTAATTTTTAAGCTAAGAAGAAATATAAAGTAACTTTTTAATATTTTTTGTTTTGTAACCTTTTCTGTGTTATCATTGTTTGTAGTTATACAAACATTCATGGAGCCCCTGGGTTTTTTCCTCCTTTTCCCGGGGGCTTCTTGTTTCATAATACTGTCTGCGAAAA
>CAZERV010000060.1:0-16406 GCA_964514815.1 uncultured Spirochaetaceae bacterium
GCGAGGGGAACCACGCCGGCATCCTCCAGGGCCGCCAGGATTATCCCCTTTCGGAGAAAGGCCGGCGCCAGGCCCGGAAAGCCGGAAGCTGGTTTAAAGGGAAAAACATTGAGATAATACTCTCCTCCCCACTCCTCCGGGTCAGCCAGACTGCAGATATCGTGGCCCGCCAATTGGGGCTTCCCGGCTTCCGAATAGATGAGAACCTCACCGAATTGGATACCGGCCTTTTTACGGGGATGACGGTCCGGGAAGTCCGGGACAGGTATCCGGGCGAATGGGAAATATTCTTAAGAGAAAGCTGGGAGGAGGTCCCCGGGGCGGAGCGTATTAACGAGCTTTTAAGCAGGGCGGAAAAGCATTGGGAAAACGTCCTCGATCTCTTTCAATCGGGAAAGAGAAATATCCTCTCCGTCACCCACTCGGGAATCATGCAGTGGCTGATCAAGGCCAGCCTGGGCCATAAAACCTGGATGCCCTTATTCACTATGGGCAACTGCGGGATCTGCCGGTTCAGCCTGGACAACCTCATCGACCCGAAGCGGAACAAGTTTTATTACGAGTGGACCTATCTTAACCTTTCCCCCGGCGGATCGGGAAAGAACGACTAAAACGCGATATCAAAAGTCACTTCACCGGAGGTGGGCACGGCTGCATTCGGGGCGGATGGAGGACTAAGACCCAATCCGCCGTAATACTTTTCAAAGTCCGGAGAACCGTCATTGCCTACATCAATCCAGGCATGGATATAATAAATCCCTGCGAAAACAGCGGGCATGGAGTAGCTTACATTAACCGATAATAAAAATACTACCCAAACTGATCGCTTCAATACAGGTTACTCCTTTTTAAACTGCACCACCAGGAAGGCTTCCGCCTCTTCGGCACTGGTATTCGCAATGGAATGCTTGACATCCGCCTGGTAGCGGGCCGAGTCCCCGCTGTGGAGAACATCGGTTTTCCTGGCTGAGCGGACCTTGAGGCTTCCCTTGACCACGGTCAGGAACTCTTCGGTGCCCGGGTAGTGCGGGGTCGACGCCAGGTCCCCTGGCCAGCTTCCACACCGTGGCCACGGTGGAGTTGACTTTTTCCTGTTCGATCTGCACGAGCATGCTCTCAGAGACACCGGAACGCTCGGCAAGCTCGGCCAGGCTCAGGTTCTTTTTCTTTCTTAAGGCGGCTATGTTTGCCCCTAATTCAGGCTTACCGGTTACGTTTGACATGGCAATTTCAGTCTACTATAATGTTGACCGCATCCAGGATAATCTAAAAATACCCGGCAGTCAATTGTCATAGTCGGCTGGATGGCCGGCAAATTGGTAAGCACAGGAACTTGATTTGAAGGCTGTTGTTAAGGAAAAAGGCCCGCTTAAGGCTCCAGATCTCCGAGGCCTTGAGCTGGGAAGACCCGGAGTTCGCCCTGGAGAAGCTAAAGCTGGTCGGAAAGAAAGCCGGGCTTTGATATCTACCACCGGATCGGGGCCGCCGGGTAAGCCGGAAAACCATGGAAATCCACACTTTAGCTGACGTTTTCGCCTATATCGAATCTCAGACCAACCTTGAGAAAGCCCCCTATCTATTTACCGAAAGAAACTACCGGCTGGACCGGATGTATGCCCTGCTAAAGCATTTCGGAAACCCCCAGGATAGCTGCCGGGTCCTGCACGTGGCCGGCACCAAGGGCAAGGGCTCGACATCCGTATTTCTCGCCTCGGCCCTCAACCAGGCCGGCTTCCGGACCGGCCTTTACACTTCGCCCCATGTAAGCAGCTATCTCGAGCGCATTTCTGTGTGCGGCCTTGAGGCTGAAAAAGAACTTTTCATCCGCCTGGGAAGACAAATCCGGGAAGCGGTCCTCCTGCTGACAGATAAAATCTTTCCCGGCTCGGTCCCGCCGACCACTTTTGAGCTTTTGACCCTGCTGGCTTTTCTCTACTTTAAAGAGACAAACTGCAACTTTGCGGTCATTGAAACCGGTATCGGCGGCCGGCTCGATGCCACCAATGTCGTAAAACCCGAGCTATGCCTGATAACCCCGGTAGAGCTGGAGCACACCGAGCTCCTGGGCGACACCCTGGAGGCTATCGCCCGGGAAAAGGGAGGCATAATAAAGCCAGGCGTCCCGGTTTTTTCCGCCCACCAGGCCTCCCCGGCCGGAGAGATCTTGAGGAAAATCGCCGGGGAAAAGGAAAGTGAGATTTTGTTTCTGGATGAGGAGGCAGAGTATTTAAGCGCAGAATGCTCCACCGCCGGTACCCTCTTACGCCTGCAGTTTAAAGGAGAAACTTTAAAAAGCTTCAGGCTCTCCCTCGTGGGAGCTTTCCAGGCGGAGAATGCCGCCCTGGCTTATCTCGCCTTGAGCCATACTTTAAAGCTCCCGGACAGGGCTTACCGGAAAGGATTTCTGAAAGCCTTTCTCCCCGGGAGAATGGAAGTTATCGGGAAAAATCCGTACCTGGTGATAGACAGCGCTCATACATCCCATTCCGTTCAGCGGGTGCTTACTACTTTTCAGAGCCTTTTTTCATCTGAAGGGATTCTCATTTTCGGCGTCGTGGCGGGAAAAAAAATACGGGAAATGTCGGAAATACTCGCCCCGGCTTTTCCACAGATAATTATCACCACCCCGGGCACCTTTAAGGAAAGCGATCCGGAAGAAGTATATAAAATCTTCAAGAGCCTGAACCCTGAAACCACTTTCGCTAAGGAGCCTTCCGAAGCCCTCAGGCAGGCGTTCAGGCTTTCCGAGGAGGAGAAGCCTATCCTGGTGACCGGTTCCTTTTATCTAGCCGGTATAATCAGGGGTCTCCGCTTAAAGGCCCGGATTCATAGACAATCCGGGCCGGGTTTACTATATTTCTAGAATCAAGATGCTTAATACTCTTCATGCGGCGAGCGCCGGTCTGCTGATCGTTTCCCACCTGACTTTCTTACTGCGAGCGATAGCTTTAAGAAGAAAAAAATTAAGCCCGCGGAAGATCGACTTCCTGGCCCGAAATCTTTCCCAAATCATGCTGGCAATTACCGTGATTACCGGTCTCATTTTGTACATTTCCGGGAAAGGAAATCATTCCTTCTTCCCTCATCCTCTTTCAGGGCTGCTTCCGCTCCTGGCCATTCCCGCGGTCAACGCCGGCCGGATCATCGCCGTTAAGAGAAGGAAAATTCCCTGGCTTCTTCCCTTTCTCAACCTGGCGTTCATTCTGGGCGCTCTGGCCACGGGATTTCTATTTAAGGAGGCTTAGCTTTATGGAAGAAAAAAAACTAGCGGGCGGCCGTTTGCTCGTGGTAAGCGGAGATATTACCCGGATGGAGGTTGAGGCGATCGTGAATGCCGCCAATTCCAGCCTTATGGGGGGCGGCGGGGTCGACGGCGCCATTCACCGGTGCGGCGGGCCGTCTATCCTGGCGGAGTGTAAAAAAATCCGGCACTCCCTGTATCCGGACGGGCTTCCCACCGGAGAGGCAGTGGCAACGGGAGGCGGAAATCTTCCTGCCCGAAGTGTCATTCATACGGTGGGTCCGGTCTGGCACGGGGGAAAATCGGGAGAGCCCGAAAAGCTGGCCGGTTGTTACCGGCGCAGCCTGGAAGAAGCCGCCAAATTGGGCGCCAAAACCATGGCTTTTCCAGCCATCTCCACCGGAATCTACGGATATCCCAAGGAAAAAGCCGCTTTGGCCGCTTACAATACGGTCAAAGCCTATCTGGAAACCTCAAAAATTCCTGAAACCGTTTATTTTGTCTTCTATTCGCCCGGAGATGCCCGGATTTTCCTTAACGCCGTCGGTGCGGTGGACCCCGGCCCGGCGGGGTAGGAACCCTTGTCCTTAAACTGGAAAGAAATCAACTGCATCCTGGATGAAATTCCCCTGGCCGGAAGCTTCATCCGCCAGGCTTATCAGCCGGACCGGCACTCCCTGGTGCTTGAATGCTACAAGCGGGGCTCAAGTTTCAAGCTCTATTTTTACCTTACCGGCCCTCACTGCCGGCTGCATCTGGTCAGCCGAAAGATCCCCAATCCGCCCAGGCCGCCGAGGTTCGTTTCTTTCCTGAGGGCCCATCTCCGGAATGGAAGAATATTGTCCGCCCGGCAGATTGGGGAAGAGAGGATTATAAAAATTCAGGTCTCCAGGACGGAAAAGCAGGTCCTGCTCTGGGCGAGGCTCTGGGGAGGCGCGGCCAATATGATTGCCACGGACGAAGAGGGGCGGATACTGGACGCCTTCTATCGCCGAGCCAATAGAGATGAAATCACGGGCGGTTTCTACAATCCGGAAGCCGCTCCCATCTCCGCTTTGAAAACATCCGCCCCCAAAAAAACATATACCGTGCGCGAGCTGCCCGGGAAGGGGAGCTTCAATGAAAGGATAGAACGCTTCTACTTCGGCCTGGAAGGAGAGCGGGAAAGAGAGAAGCTGAAACAAACGCTCACCCGGCAGCTTGAAGCGAGAGAAAGCCGGATCCTATTGAACTTAGAGCAACTAAAAAAGAAATATGAAGCCTATTCAGGGTTCGCCAGGTATAAGAGCTTCGGAGACCTTATTCTGAGCAATCTGCATACCATAAAAAAGGGCGATGCCTGGCTGGTCTGTGTAGAATTCTTGAATCCGGACCGGGAAATAAGTATCGAGCTCGACCCTGTTCGCCCTCCGGCTGAGAATGCCGAAAGGTACTATGAAAAATACCGCAAAGCCAGGTCCGGGCGGGAGAATCTTGAGAAAGAGATCGGGGAGCAGGAAAAAAACCTGGCCGGAATAAAAAAGGCGCTCGAAAGCTTAGCCGCGGAAGAAGACACGGAAAAACTTAAAAATCAGCTTTTAGTCACTTCTATCAAAAAACAGGTTAGAATACCGGAAAAAGCGCGGCCGCCCGGACTTGTTTTTTATTCAGCCGGTTTTCAAATCCTGGTGGGCCGAACGGCTAAAGAAAACGATGAATTACTGCGAAAGGTTGTTAAAGGAAATGACACCTGGTTTCATTCCCGTGATTATCCGGGCGCTTACGTGTTCATCAAGTGTATTCCGGGCAAGAGTATTCCCCTGGAGGTCATGATCGAAGCGGGGAACCTGGCCATCTTCTACAGCAAGGGGAAAAACTCCGGCGCCGGAGATGTTTATTATACCAAGGTTAAAAACTTAAGAAGGGCAAAAGATGGCAAAGCCGGCCTGGTAATCCCGACCCAGGAAAAAAATCTCTTTATCAAGCTGGATCAGAGGAGCATAGAACGCTTGAGAAGCTCATCTATTGAATAGGATTCAGAGATCGGCAAATATCATTCTTAGTATTGAATTCTTGATTTCAATCGATAATAATTAAACTATGGCAAAAAAATTCCATGATGAAGATGAGGTGATGTTGCGAGCTCCGATCGTAGACGGCATCTTTTATCCCTCGGAAAAATCGCCTCTCCTTAACATGGTTGAGGATCTTCTAAAAAATACTGATAACGCCAAAGGTAAAGCAGCCGCGATCATTTCTCCCCATGCGGCTTACCAATACACCGGGTCCCTGGTCGCTGCCGCTTTTAAAGCCGCTGCAGCCAGAGATATAAAAACGGTAGTTCTTCTCGGACCGGTCCACCGCGAACCGGAGGATGGGATACTACTGCCTCAGTCTCTTATCTTTCAGACACCCATCGGTTCGACTGCGGTCAACCAGGAAATGATCGAGAACCTGCATACCTGCAGCACCAAGATCTACCGGAATGATATCGTTCATCTCGAAGAACACTGCCTGGAGGTACAGCTTCCTTTTATCCAGCACCTGTTTCCTGGGGCCGATATTGTTCCTGTCCTGCTTGGAGAGCTGAATCCCCAGAATGTAAGGATTTTGGCCAATGCCCTGCAGGTAACTTTTGCAGAAAGACTGGATACCATTCTTTTTGTCGTCTCAGCCAATATGATAAATTACAACAAAGAAAACAAGAACAACCGCGACAATAACGAACAAGACCAATTCCTGGAGCTGATCAAAAATAAGAAATGGCGGGAAATTATTGAGGAAACCGGCAAAGGGCGCCTCAACTCTTGCGGGGCGGGTTGTATCGCCGCGGTTCTCTCTCTAAGTAATATCATTGGTGGAAATATTGAAGTCCTCAAGCAGAGCGACTCCTTTAAAATCACCGGAGACACAAAGAATGTGGTCCACTATGCAGCAATATCGATAAACAAAGATTCGGAAGGGTCTCATGGATTACGCGCTCACGGATAATGAAAAACATATTCTGCTTAAGACAGCCAGGGAAGCAATAAAATCCCGGTTCACAGGTACTTACAACCCGGACTTTCCCGAACCGACCCCGGCCCTGCGGGAAGTGGGCGGCGCCTTTGTAACCCTGCATAAAGAGGGAAAATTAAGGGGCTGTATCGGCAATGTGATAGGAATCAAATCCATCATAGAGACGGTGAAAGACGTTGCCCAATCCAGCGCCTTCCAGGACCCTCGTTTTCCTCCCCTTCGGGATGAGGAGCTCTCAGAGGTCGAGATAGAAATCTCTGTTTTGTCCCCCCTCAGAAGGACTGAAAACATCGATGAAATTCAGGTCGGCGTGCACGGGATCATGATCAGGAGGGGATGGCAGTCCGGACTGCTCTTGCCGCAGGTGGCCACTGAATACGGCTGGGACAGAGAAACCTTCCTTACCCATACCTGCCTTAAGGCGCAGTTGGACGGAAACTGCTGGCGGCAAAGCGGGACTGAGATCGAAATATTCAGCGCCCTGGTTTTCTCAGAAAAAAGAATGAAAAGCTCATGAAAATCACCCTTCGGGAGAAAACTTATCTCTGCATTTCGGCCAGGATTAGTGGAAACAGATTCGTCCTGACCAGGTTCGCCGCCTCGAAAGCCTCACCAGGCTGGCTGGTTAAGGGATATGAAATTCAAGAGTGGAAAGTGACCGGGTTTTCCGAGCTTGAAGGCCGGATTCTTCTCTACGGACCATATCATGAGGGGGTCTATCTAAAAGATATATTGACCTACCGGCCCGAGCAGGCTCTCTCCTATCTATTGAGACTGGTCGAGGCTCTCTCCAGGCTGCCCGGGGCCGGGATTCCTTTTTTTAGGCTGCAGACAGATTCGGTATATTTTCTCCGCTCAGGCGGAGTGCTCTTTTTTCCGCCGGAGACTATGAAGATAGTCAGGGAGACCAGTCCCCTGGAATACCGGCTCGCAGTTTTTGAAAGCATAAACCATCCGGACCTGCCGGAGGACAGTGAAGACCAGCTTTCCTTCAGCTTGAGCGCGCTTCTCTACAAGATTTTAAACGGGGACTTTCCCTTTCAGGCCGATACGGAGGAAGAGATTCACAACATAATGAGGCACCTTAGAATTCCTCCCCTCTCACTGAAAATTCCGGAACTGAAAAATGAAGCGGCGGACACAATCGACCGCTGCCTGGGGAAAGATCGGGAAAAGTGCCTCTCCCTGGATGAATGGCGAGCCTCCATCACTTTATGGAAGCAGGAAGGGATCTTTAAAAGTGCGGCGGATTCAGAAAAAAAGGATATTATGCAGCAGGAGTGGGAAAAAAGACAAAAAAGGGCTGTCCTGTCCTACCGGCGAACGGTTTTCCTGCAGAAGCATACCCGGACCCTGGTGCTGACTCTTATTGCTCTTATCCTGGCCGGTGCCGCGGCCGGCTCCATGCTCAAGAACATCTTGAAACCCCGCTCCACGAGCGGCTATCCGCCCTTGAAAGTGGTCGAAACCTTTTACCGGAGCATCAACTCCCTCGAGGTCGAGCGCATGGAGGACTGCACGGCCGGAAAAGCGGGCAAGCAAACAATAAACGAAGTAATTCGAGTCCTGGTGCTCTCGCGGGTTTCGATGGGGTATGAAGGCAAATCCCATCTGCTCCCGGCAGACCTTTGGGAGCAGAGGGGAAGACCTGTCTTAGAGCCTCCGGAGACTGTTTTCGGGATCATAGGTCTCGAGATAAAAACTGAAGCGATGGAACCGTGGCCCGTTTTCCTGGCCTCTTATGAGAAATGGATGCCTGGTGCGCCGGATGAAACGGAGAGCTTCGCTCCGGGCCCGGCGCCCACCTACCTGGGCTTCCTGATTACCGAAAGGCTTACCTTAAAAAAAATCAAAAAATACTGGCTCATTACGGAAATCGAACGACTGCAATTTGAACCGCTCCGCCGCGAGCCGGGACCCTGATGTTCATTTGAGGCCCATCTCCCGGCATTTAGGATTATTGTCTTATTGAAAACCATCCGCTTTACAAGTAATATTTTATCGTGGAGCAAATGACCAATCAGATAAAGCTTACCTACACGGATAATGAGATCAATGATCTCTTAGGCTCCATATCCGGAGACCATGAAGCCTTAACCAGACACTACAACCAGGTCGAAGAGTTCTTCTTAATTATAAGAGAGAACTTCTCCGTGCCCAGGCTTCCCATCCATCATGATATCCGGGAGCCCAGACCGGAACAGGAATATTTGGCCCGCCTGAAAGAGGTCCTCAATCAGATAATACCCCTGGCGCCCCAGGTTTTCATGGATCTCACCTATATTTTTGATCCCGCCGAAATTCTAAGACCCTGTTTTTTTAAACTCTACCGGATCGAGGACTGTCAATACCTCTACCTTTTACGGCTGGACCTGACGTATCGGCCCCAGGTTCACACCATCCTTGAGAAGGGGAACAATGATTTCACCGCCTACTATTCCACCCGCTCTCTGTTCATGGAAGCCAACTTTATTCCGCTGGACCGGGTCACCGTGAATACCGGGAAGATCAACGATTTCTTGATCAAGCAGACCATCTCCAATACCTGGGTCGATGAGACCGGCCGGGGATATTTTGTCCAGGGAATCTGGATCGATAATGAGCTGACAAAATTCTTCAGCAAGCTTTTTCTCCCCCCGGGTAAAAAGACCTATCCCTTTTATCCTTATATCTGTAAATATAAGACTATCTGCCACTCCTTGATTCATTTCTCACCGGAATCGAGAAAGCTATATCTGCCGAATCTGCACAAAGCCCTGAACTTCCTGATACCGTTCATGGAAGAGATCGAAACATCGATGAAAAACGTGAATTTCTCTGTGGAAAACGACACTTATAAACGGCTGAAGCAGAATGTCCCGGAATCATGGTGCGAGATCTGGAAAAACCTTGAGGTCGAGGTCTATCTGAACGAACAGGATATGAGGGAATTCATCATTGAGGATTAGCTTTAAGAAACTGCGGGTCACGGTCATGGGCCTGGGGCTCCATGGCGGCGGGCTCGCCACCGCCCTTTTCTTCGCCCGCCGGGGGGCAAGGGTAACGGTTACCGACTTAAAGGACGAAAAAACCCTGAAAAGCTCCCTGGCCCGGATTCGGGAGCTTGACATTCGCCTGGTACTGGGAGGCCATGAAGAGAAGGATTTTTTGGAAACGGACCTGGTTATCAAGAATCCCGCCGTTCCCCAAGACTCCCCGTTCTTGAACCTGGCCCGGGAACGCCTTATTCCCGTGGAAACGGACCTCTCCGTCTTCTTGAGCCTGAGCTCCAGCCCCCTCATCGCCGTAACCGGAAGCAAGGGGAAGTCTACCACGGCATTGGCAATTCACCGCTGTCTCAAAGGTTGGTTTCCCGGCGCCAGGCTGGGCGGGAACATCACGGTCTCACCGCTCAGCTTCCTGGAGGAACTTAAAAAAGACGATCCTGTGGTGCTGGAGCTTTCATCCTGGCAGCTTGCGGATCTGGCCGGTAAAGGGCTTCCTTCTCCCAAAATCTCCCTGATGACCGTAATTTTTCCAGATCACCAGGACAGATACCCCGATATGGAAAGCTACATTGCCGACAAAAAGGTTATTTTCCAGCACCAGGGAGCGGAAGATTTTGCCATTTTCAATCTCCAGGATCCTTTTCAAAAGTGGTTCCCGCGGGAAACCGGGGCAAAGGCGCGTTTCTTTTCAGACCGCCCCCTGCCGCCCGGCCTCGAAGGCGCCGGCCTGGATAACAATACCGGCTGGATCGCAGAGGGGGGAGAGATCAAGCAGATACTGGAGAAAAGTCTTTCCGTTCCCGGCGAGCATAACCGCCTGAATCTCCTTGCCGCCGGGCTGGCCGCCCATCTATTCGGGTTATCTCCCGAAACGATCAGGGCCTCGTTAAGAGATTTCCCCGGCATCGAGCACCGGCTTGAGTACATCGGGGAGAAAAACGGCCTCAAGTTCTACAACGATTCGGCGGCTACCATCCCCCAGGCCCTGAGTGCGGCCCTAAAGAGTCTGAAGCCGCCTGTAATTCTGATTGCCGGGGGCACCGACAAAAATCTGGATTTTGAGCCCGCAATGCCGGACTTCAGGATCCCGGATAAGATTGTTCTCCTGGAAGGAAGCGCCAGCGATAAATTGGAGCGTCTTCTGGACCGGGACGGAATCGATAACCAGGGACCCTTTTCGAGCCTGAAAGAAGCCTTCGCTGAGGCCTGCGCGCAGGCCCGGCCGGGCTCTTCGGTTCTTTTTTCCCCGGGATGCGCATCTTTTGAGATGTTTTTAAACGAATTCGACCGGGGCAGGAAGTTTAAGGAACTGGTGCGCTCTATTCAGTAGCAGGGGTTTGTACCCAGGATTAACGGTTAAGAAAATAAGCTAAGAAGCCTTGAGGTTGGCGAGTATCTTTCGGTACAGCTCGCTGAAACGCTCGATTCTCTCCAGCTTTATTTTTGCATCCCTCCTCCAGATGCTCCCGCTATATTCATCAACGACCCTCGAGAAATATTCATGTGCCCTGCGGAGCAGCACCAGGCTGCGGCCGAAACGCTCATAGGCGTAACGATCGGGCTTGAAGCTCATCTTTTTTTTCCGGGAAATCCGGTAAAGGGCTTCTATGCCGTGAAGAGCCCGGGAAAATTGAACGAACCCCTGTTTGTAGTAGGCATAGCCCGGATCCTTGTGTAAACCTATCATATTCTGCGCAGGAGCCGCCTCTTCGGCTTCCGGGGCTGAGACCGGCCTCTCCGACTTAAGCCCCTTGCTGCTGTCGAAAGACATGAGATAGGCATAAGCCTCATTCAGGGCCATCATTTTTAGTTCCTGAAGCTCTTTCCCCTCCCCTTTATAGAAATCCGGATGGTTTTCCCGGGCCAAACGGTGGTAGGCGCTTTTTATCTCTTCTCTCGTGGCTTCAGGTTTGATCCCCAGGAGCTCCCTGAAATAAATATCACTCATCGCTTTCTATCATTTTCCTTAAAAATGCCTTGGGATCTCCCCCGGCATCTTTTGCTTTCTTTAGTATCTGTACAGTTTTTTTCAAATCGTATCCCCGGGCCCGGTACAGCCGGTAAAAAAGCTCAAGATCTTGAGTATAGCGGGTAAAGGACAGAATATAAGCATTGTTTAAAGGAATTTCGCCCAGCTTGCGGAAGCTCTCTGTCTTAAACTGTCCGGAATATACAGTGCGGAACCTTTCTTTAAAGCTCTCGAAAACAATTTCCCTCTGAGTTAGCTTGTACTCGCGGCTCCATCCGCCTTCGTAAAGCCGGCGCAACTCCTCATAAAGGGCTTTAATAAGAGAAGAGTACCGGTCCCAATCCTCACGATTATCCAGGGCCTGCCGGTAAAACTCCGAATCTTCACCATACTTAGCACGAATAAAATTGAGTGCTCCCTCGATACCCACAAAGCCGGCCAGCTCCTCATTGAACTGAACCTGGTTTTTCAGAAACAGGGTGGTATGAGTCTGTTCATGGATGATGAGCGAAGCCAGGGCGAAGACTGAATAGCCGGCCATAAAACTATAAACAGGATCGACAAAGAAGCCGAGAGTGCTGAAAGCATCCACCTTTCTGATCAGGACGTCCAGCCCTTTTTTTTTAAGCTCCTCCGCTTCCCTTTCCGCATCTTCCCGCTCAAAAAACCCCTTGTAAGGAAAGGAGCCGAAGAAACAGTAGCTCCAGATATAAGGTGTAAAGGAATCCTTTTCACTGGCTGATATCACATCCACCAGGTAATCTCTTTCAAGTTCCACGTATTTTGTGTAATTCCGGTCCTCTTTCAACCCGATGGCCTGAACCGCATAGAGCTTTATTTCCTGCACCAGGGCGAAGGTCTCTTTCAGGTCTTCATCGATCTCTTTTGATTTCAACAGCTTATCGATATCCCGGGCGCTCTTGTTATAGCGGACTATATAGGTGCCCTGCTTCATCAGGTAGCACCCGTTCAAAAAGAGGACGCTGAGAAACAGAAAAAATAGGAAAACGTAACACTTTAGAAAATACATGCCGGTTAAGAATTATAGCCTTAAATCGGCGTTGGATAAACAGGGTTAACGAAAACATTGACTGGATCCGGCAGCTGTTTTATCATGAATGTATCAAAAATTATTAGCATGAAGGAGTCGGAGAAATGAAAGAGATAACTCAGCAGAACCTGGTTAATGCCTTCGGCGGGGAGAGTATGGCTCATATGCGCTACCTGCATTTTGCCAACCAGGCGGAAAAAGAGAATTATCCCAATGTCGCCCGCCTGTTCAAGGGAATCTCGCACGCAGAATACGTTCATGCGGGCGATCACTTCAAGAAGCTGGATCATTTAGACGGCGGCTTTGTTGCCAACAGCGGCGGCACCTTCGGCCCGGGAAAGTCGGCTAAAAATCTAAACCTGGCCATTATGGGCGAGACCTTTGAGATTGAAGAAATGTATCCCGTCTATATTGAAACTGCGAAACTCCAGGGTGAAAAGGGCGCCGAAAAAACCTTCAACTGGGCCTTAGCCACCGAAAAAATGCATAAAGATCTCTTCGAAGCAGCAAAAAGGGCCGTGGACAGCGGCAAAGATGTTGAGCTGGGGCCGATCCAGGTCTGCTCTGTCTGCGGGTACACGCTTGAAAGAGATGCTCCTGAGGTCTGCCCCATTTGCGGCGCAAAGAAAGAAAGCTTCAGCGCTTTTTAAGGCGGATTTCCCGGAAGCTTCTTCATGATTTAATTAAAATGGGACATCGAAATCAACTTGAAGAGGTTCTCCCGATAGAGGGCTTCTTGCTTATAAAGAAATGCATATGGGATTTCATAAGCTTTTTCCAGAGTTTGCCTGTTGAATATCTCCCGGGTCGGTCCGAGAAGAGGACCGGAATCTTTGAAAAAAAGAAGAATATAATCGGAATACTTCCGGGAAAGCTCAAGCTCATGGACTGAATAATAGATGCTTAAGTTTTCCTCTTTCGCATAACCGGTCACGAAATCCATGGCCCTCTCTTTTTGATAATCTTCGAGGGCGAAGACAGGCTCATCCATCAACAAAATTTGTGATCCATATAGCAGGCTGAAAGCGAGGATGGTTCTCTGCAGCTCGCCTTTGCTGACGGCCTGGGTCTTTTTGGCCAGAACAGGCTCCAATTCAAAAATCTTTACCAGCTCTGCTATGAAGTCCTCTTTTTTCTGCTTATGGAAGCCGTTTTCATAAACCTGCCATAGAAGGTCACCGATAGATTCCTCGGTCTCAAATTCCATGTTTTGAAAGACAAAAGAGACATATTTCTGCCGCGTTCTTTCGTTTCTAAGCCCTACCGTATCTATTCCTCTTATAGTTACCCGGCCGCTGCTCGGGAGAACGGAACCCCCGCTGAGAAGAAGAAGAGTCGATTTTCCGGTCCCGTTCTGGCCGATTAATGAGACTATCCCTTTAGGCAGAGAGAGGCTTAAGGAATTAAAAATATTTCTCTCCGTTTCCGGGTAGCTAAAACTGACATTTTCGAACCGGATTCCCGTCATCTATTTAAATCCACCGGTTTAATAATACCCGCCTCAAGCCGCACATGCAAGGGAATAACCACAGAGGTCTCAGCAAACCGTCAGGTCAGGGAGGAGCAAAGAAGCGACATCGCGCTTCAATATTCATTATTCCTCAAACAATTCATCAAACAGCTCTTTTATTTTCAGCTTCGATTCTTCCAGCACTTTGCTCCCATTTTCTGTGATTGAATAATATTTTCTTATTTTACCCTCCACCTTCACTCTCTCCGCTTTTAGATATTCCTGTTGCTGCAGCTTGTGAAAGATCGGATAGAGCGTGCCAAACGATATCTCATAACCATGCCTTCTTAATTCATTCTGAAATTCCTGGCCGTAAATCGGTCCTTTATCGGCATGATAGAGGATGTGCAATTTTATGAATCCCAATTGGAAATTACGGACTAAATCTTCACTCAACTTTTTTCCTCAGGAAAAAGGTACTTATTATAAAAATCAGAAATCCGAGCAAGCTCAAGCCCGCTGCAGTCAGGAAGGCCCACTTGCTGCCAAACATGTCCCAGAGCGATCCCATGATCAGGGAAGCCGGGAAAAGGGCCAGTCCTATACCGGTATTGAATACGCCGTAGGCAGTTGCCCTGTTTTCCGGATGAACCAGGTCGGCAATATAAGCCCTGAATACTCCCGCCGAAAGACCGTAGTAGACTCCGTAGGCGCCGAATAAAATCCAGACCATCCAGACCCGGTCGGCAAAGCCAAAGAGGGCGTAGATGAAGGCGTAGTAGATAAATGAGATAACAATGACCGGTTTCCTGCCGATTTTATCGGAGAGGGACCCGAATATGGGAGAGGTTACCGTGCAAACCAGGTTATAGACTATCCAGATTACCGGAATCAAAGTAACCGCCAGGCCGGTTTCCCGGGCTTTAAGGAGGAGGAAGGCATTGGAGGAATTCCCCAACTGAAAGACGATGATAGAAATCAGGAAAATAATGAAAGATGTGTTTCTTAAGCTTCCCCCTTTTCCCTCGGACTTAACATTTTTATCTTTGAAGGCTGTTTCTTTGGTGAATTGGATGAAGAAGAGGGCCATTACCCCGGGCACAACCGAGAGGAGGAAAACCAGGCGGACATTATCGTTTGACAGGGCAAGGATAAGCATGGCCAGGAGCGGCCCGCCTACGGCCCCGATTCTGTCCATGGCCCGGTGAAAACCGAAAGCTATTCCCTTGCTTGCCGGATCGACCGATGTTGAAATCAGGGCGTCCCTGGCCGGCGTTCGCGCGGCTTTGCCTACCCTATCGGCGAACTTGACCGCCAGTACGGTCGTCCAGGCATTGGCCAGGTACAAGAAAGGCTTGGAAATCGCGGAAAAGCCGTAACCCAAAAAGATAAAAAGCTTCCTCCTTTTCATCCTGTCGGAGAGCCGGCCGAAGACAGTCCTTAAGAGCGAAGCAGTAGCTTCTGCGATCCCCTCAATGATTCCGATAATTGCCCTGGTGGCTCCGATGCTGACCAGGAATTCGGGGATCAGGGGGTAGATCATCTGGCTCGAGAGGTCGGTAAAGAGAGAAACAAATCCGAGGGAAATGACATTGCGGCTAAATCGCCTTTCTTTTTTAATTATACTCATAATATCCTTTCTCGATATCGTTATTCGATATATCTAAGTATAAAAACAGCTGCGCTGTTCGTCAAGCAGAACATCACCCCTTGTTCTTGAAATAATTTTAGGTTATGCTATTACCCATAGCAGAGACCGGCGGCAATAACCGAAGAATAGCGTTATCATGGAATAGCCCATTACGAAAGGAGGAATATCCGGTGGAAGATGTGATCGAAAAGTTCATAAAGAGCAAGAAGATCGGCCTGGTAGGGGTCTCTCGCAGCCGGGAAAAATGGGGCAACATGCTATTTCGAGCCTTGAAAAAGAAGGGATACACGGTATATCCGATTAATCCCAATGCCAAAGAGATCATGGCTGAAAAATGCTATTCCAACGTAGCCGGGCTGCCCAAAGACGTAGAGAGTATAATTCTCTCTGTGCCGGATAACGTTACAGATCAAATAGTTAAAGAATGTTCCGAAGCCGGAATTAAGCGGGTGTGGATGCATAAGGGCGCAGGAAGCATTGGGTCACAAACGAAAGAAGCGCTAAAATACTGTAAAGAGAAGGGGATCGAGGTGGTATACGATCTCTGCCCGATGATGTTTTTCCCGCCGGCCGGAATTCACAGGCTTCATTTCATGTTTAAAAAAATGTTCAATAAATTACCGGAAGAATATAGAAGAGTCTAGATATAAGCCCGCGTCCGCTAAAGGCTTTACCTTAAGAACTAATCCCCTAACTTTCTTGGTTGATAAGAAAATTCATGTTTATTAAAATGTCTAACCGTCTATACCTATTGGAGGAATGTGATGAAAGATCTTGCTGCCGAATGGAGGCAAAGATCGTGGCAGGTTTTCCCCGGGGGTTCCCTCGGTGAATACAACCTGCCCAAGGAGCTTTCTATTGTTCTGGCCCGTGGTGAGGGTGCCAGGGTTTTCGACACCGCAGGCAGGGAATTCGTAGATTTTACCATGGGCTGGGGATCGGTGCTCCTGGGTCACGGCCACCCGAAAATCTCTGATGCGGTAATTAAAGCAGCAGAACAGGGATCAAATTTTTCCTACGTATCCAAACCGGCCCTGAAGCTGGCGGAGGAATTGGTTAG
>CAZERV010000060.1:16506-19782 GCA_964514815.1 uncultured Spirochaetaceae bacterium
AAGTTCGAAGGGGCTTACCATGGCGGAAATGAGTTCGGAACCATAAGCCTGTTCCCCCAACAACTGTTGAGCTTCCCCGCAGCCAATCCCACCTCGGCGGGGATAAGCCCGGCTGTCTGCAGGGATGTACTGATTGCTCCCTACAACGATCTGGAGACAACCAGCCGTATTATTGCTGAAAATGCGGCGGATATTGCCGCGGTGATCGTAGAGCCCTTGCATCGCTGCATCGTGCCTGCCGCCGGCTTTCTGGAGGGACTCAAGAGTTTAACCCGCAGGCACGGTATCCTGCTTATTTTTGATGAAGTTGTGACCGGATTCCGCCTGGCCTATGGCGGGGCACAGGAATACTACGGCGTAGTCCCCGATCTTGCCGCCCTGGGGAAAGCTCTTGGCGGAGGATACCCGGTGGGAGCGGTTGCCGGCAGGGCCGACATCCTCGATCTATGTGATGAGGCCAGGTTGGGGCAGGAAGGCTATGTCTGGTTTGCCAGCAGCCTGGGCGGAAACCCGGTAACGGCGGCTGCCGCTCTGGCCACACTGGAAGAGCTCCGCCGGCCCGGTACTTACCAGCGCCTTTTCGCCAAAGGGGAAAGGCTTCGCAGCGGATTCCGGTCGATCCTGGCGGAACTGGGTATTGCGGCTCAGGTTCTGGGAGACGGGCCCCTCTGTGCTCTGGCCTTTACCGAGCATAAGGTTGTCGACTACCGCACTGGCTTCAGGTCAGACCGCGAAAAAGCCAGGGCCTTTACCCTGGGGCTTTTCGGCCAGGGTATCTTTTTGAATCCCATGTCTACCAAGCTTTATCTATCCCTTGCTCACGAGGATAGTGAAATTGATTTCATCCACTCCGCGGCCAGGAAGGTGCTCCGGGAAATTGTTATGCCCTGAGGAGCGGCCGGCCGGATGAGACCCTACTCTTTTAGCAGAACATGAGTGCTTTCAGGAATAACATAGGAGACCTTTTCCTTTTCCGTAAAAAATCCGGCATCTTTAGGATTTTGTTGATCGATAATAATCTTGTTGTCGGCAACTTTGACCCTATATTTGGCCAGTGAACCGGCATACATGGCGTTCTCCACCTCGCCGTAAAACATATTCCCCCCTTTTTCAGCTTCGGGTGGAGAGATATGCACGGTATCCGGTCTGATAACCAGAAGCACTCCGGTTCCGGGCTTTATGCTGTTATTTTTCCGGGATATATTCAGCTTTCCCAGCACGGTAGAAATGATCATCATGTTGTTCTCATCATTAACAGACTCTACTTTGCCCTCCAGCAGATTGACATAACCGACAAAACCCGCGATGAACCGGTTGGTGGGCTCGTTATAAATCTCAATGGGCGTGCCAATCTGCTGGATTACCCCATCAAATAAGACAATGATTCTATCGGAGATGCTCATCGCTTCGTACTGATCGTGCGTAACGAATATGGTGGTGATCTGCAGTCTTTCCTGAAGTTTCCTGATCTCTTCCCGCATGGTCAGGCGCAGGTTGGCAATGTCAACGCCCTCTAAAAGAACCCGGCCGGAATCTGCCCTGGTGAATCCACCCACAATCCTCAAGAGCGTCGTTTTCCCGCACCCGCTCGGCCCTACAAAACTGATCAATTCTCCCTTGTTGATGTTTACCGATACGCCTTTTAAAACTTTTACGCTGCCAAAACTCTTGTGAATATCCTTCAGCTCGAGCATGGATTTGCCGGCAGCATTCATCGCATAAGTGGAAACCATCTAATGCTCCTTTCCGAATCTTTGGCAGTACCTGGCTTTGCCGCAGGCAAAATGGATACCCCCCTCCGGGGATGAAGACACCTGCCGGTGCTTGAAGCCTAAACCGGTCTGCGCACTGCAATTCCCGTTTTCTTTACGATCAGCCGTAGGATTCCCATGGAGATAACGATGATGATGATCATCTTCACCGTAGTTGCCGAAGCTAATCCCAGCTCGCCCAGTTGAGCGGTCAGATAAATGAACACAGATGCCAGGTCAAAACCCGCCGTGGTCAGAAAATCCGCCCCCTCGTCGGCCGAGGCTTCTTCGATTTCTATGCCGATCTGGTGGAGCTTGCTGATCCCGGCCTCCACCCCCAATATCTTCACAAAGGAACCAACCAGGATGACCCCAAAGCTCAAGATCACCATCAATCCCACGGCAAGACTGATGAGCAGCAGCGGCTTCTTTGCCCTCCTCTGCTTCTTCTGCGGCCCCGCCGGCAAATAACAGGCTGACCGTAAAAATGAAAACTACACCAAATAGCATTCATAACCTAAGGTTATGGGATCTATTAAATTAATTATGTTGACAGCAAATAGCACCTATCCTATATTATTAGGCGACCTGTGATCGTCCTGCCAGGGGAGAAAATATTTACCCAATACATCTATCAACAGGAGGATAATGAATGGACAGAAAACCTTTTTTCCGGCGAAAGTCTGCAATTTCCTATAAAACAGAAGAAAAAACTGTTTTAAGGGGTTACGACTTAAGTGAATTGGCAGAGCAGGGGTACAGCTTCTGCGATGCCCTGTTTGTGATGTTCCAGGGTAGAATCCCCACCAGGAATGAGGAGCGCATGCTGGATTATGAGATGGCGGAGTTCCTGGAACATTCCATGTCTCCATCTGCGGCCGGAGCCGTTTCCGTTATCAGCGGCCGGCCTCACCTTCCCGCCGCCATTGCCGCCTCGGTCATGACTTTTGGCGGTGCTCATGGCCCGGGGGCGGCGCACGGTCATATGATGAATAGATACATCAACCGCGCTCTGGAAGAAGGAAAAAGCCTGGATGAGATGGCCAAAACCTGCGTCGATGAGTACATGGATAAAGGAATGCCGGTCATGGGGATGGGCCAGCCCCAGCATACCGAAGGTGATCCGCGGGCAGAACCGACCCACCTCAAGCAGGAAGAATTGGAGGTAGGCGGTGTATATCTTAGGTTCCAAACCGCCCTGGAAAAACACTTTCACAAGCGGCGCAGAGACGAGGGGAGGTCCTATGTGGCGGTGAACATGGTCGGCGCCGGGAATACAGCCCTGGCCGATTTGGGGTTTTCCCCAAATGCCGGCTGGTGCATCGGCTGTGTGACGCGCGGCTTCAGTTGTGCTGCCCATGCCCTGTCAACCATCCGAAAGGGACGCGCCTGGGCCGCTTCCAAGAACGAGCCGATGGTACAGATGCTCGATCTTTCCATGCTCAAATATATCGGCCCGGAGGACAGGGAGGTTCCGCCCCGGGAAGAAAGACAGGCTCATGCCAAAGACCAACTGGAGAAAGGA
>CAZERV010000061.1:0-19743 GCA_964514815.1 uncultured Spirochaetaceae bacterium
GAGGCATGGAGGCCGACGTGCCGCTGCGGCCATGGAGGGCCGAGCCAGCGGCCGGCTAGCTCCGGAGCCTGGCGAGCGCTTTCCGGCTCCTGCCTTCTTCCCGGAAGATGCTCTTGCTGCTTCCCGGCACAGGATTTCCAGGTCTTTCCCGATTACTTCGGCATTGAGCTCCAGAACCGGGCGCAGGGTGAGGGCACAGATCAGCCCGTGGGGAACATCATACATTCCCCCCAATCCGGAAGCAAAGCCGTGCGCCGCGCCCAGGCCGGAATTGGCCAGGGCGATTCCACTAATCATGGCCCCATAGGCGGCGCCGGTGCGGGCGCGCAGATCGGCAGGATTTTCCGGGATCGCTTTCAAAGCGCTCAACATTACCGGAAAGGCGTCCCTGACCAGGGCCCGGGGGACCGGTTTAGCCTTTCGGGAAATAAAGGACTCGATCAATTGAGTCAGGGCATCCAGGCCGGCCGTGCCGGTAATCCCGAGCGGGCAGTCCAGGGTCAGCTCGGGGTCTACCACGGCGCAGGCAGCCAGCAGGAAGGGGGAACGAATACTTTTCTTAAAGCCCAGGCGCACCGATTTAACGACTGCGTTCCTGGTAACCTCCGCGCCGGTGCCCGAGGTCGTGGGAATCGCGATCCAGGGTATTCCCGGAGCGTTTATTCTTATCCCGCGCCCCACTCCTTCCAGGAAGTCATCCACTTTTTCTTTCAGTGGAAGAAGCCCGGCTGCCACCTTGGCGGTATCCAGCACGGAACCGCCGCCCACGGCCAGAATCGCTTCGGGGGCAAATGCCCTGGCCCGGTTCAGGACTTCCTCTATCCCCTCACTGGTAGGCTCTCCGGAGGGGCAGGCGATATGCAAAACCTCAAGGCCGGACAGGAGACTCGTAAATCTCTCCTGCCATCCCGATCGGCTGAACCACCTTTTCCCGCTCAAAAGAAGGACTCTCTTTCCGTAAGATTTCAGGAGGCCGGGAACCTCCTTCCTCATCCCCGGGCCGAAGAGGATACTTTTGGGCTGCTCCAGCAGAAAATATTCGATCATGAATACCTTTCCGTCAAAGTATAGCCGACCGGCTGAAACACTGTCAATTTAAAGCTGAAACCAGGAGGACAGAAACTTAAAGAAAAGCAGAAGGGTGTAACAAAATATCACCGAGACAAAGCTCAAGATGAGCTTGACCAGCAGGTGCCTGTGCTGTCCTATTTTTCTATGCCTCATCAGAAAAATCAGGATAATATAAAACAGGCCCAGGAAGGCCTCCAAAAGCAGGCTGATTTCGAGCAGGCCGAGCAGAAAGATCTGGGAGGAATCTAGAAATTCCTGGAAGTTTCCCAGTAAATAGAGGTAAAGAAGCAGCAATGAGAGGATGAAAAAAAAGATCACCCCGCGGCTGACCAACCGGTAGAGTCTGGTTAATGAAAATAGTCTATACATTTTGGCGGGTCCCTGCATGTTCTTGCAATTTCAGTCATTTTACGTATTATTTAATAATAAAGGAAGGCGCGAGAGAGAGACAATGAAAAAGATTATGATCATATTCATCATCCTCCTGCTTGCAGGAGGATGCATTTTTTACTTCGGCTGGATTCAGATTCTTCTTCCGGCCGAGACCTATGCGGTCATATTCACCAAAACGGGGGGTTATGACAGCCGGGTCACCGAACCGGGGGTTTTCACCTGGAGATGGGAACGTCTCCTTCCCACCAACATGCAGATCAATAAATTTGATCTGCGGCCCTACACAAAGGAAATAACTTATTCCGGCACCCTCCCCTCGGGTGAGCAATATGCATCGGTCCTACCCGACAATCCCGATTTCGGCTTCAGCGTGGCCGTCTCCTTAGGCTTTCGAATAAACCCCCGGCATCTTCCCAGGCTGGTGGCGGAAGAAAAGCTCACCCCGGAGACCCTGAACGCTTATTACGAACAAACGGCTGAAAGCTTCGCCCAGGCGGTCAGCGAGTACTCCTGGAAGTATTATTCCCGGGTCGAAGAGGCCTTAAAAACGGGAAGCGGTCTCTTCTCCATCGGAAATGAAAAGCTTAAGAGTTTATTTTCAGACCGGTATCCGGAGCTGGAAATACTCTCCCTCAAGGCCAGGGTCATCAAGAAACCCGATCCGGAGCTGTACACCCTGGCCAAAGAATCCTACTGGCGTCTGGCTCAGAGCCGGGAGGAATCTAGAAGGGCTGTGGCTTCCGTTTTGGCCGAAGAGCAGGAAAGGGTCCAGGCCGAGCTTAAGAAGGAAGAAGCTGCCCTGGCTATCCTTAAACGTTACGGCGAGCTCCTGACCAGGTATCCCGTTCTCTTGAAAGCAATCTATCTTCAAAACCTTTCCGGAAACGAAGAGATCGAAATCCCCGATCTTCAGATTCCAAAGATAAAAGAGGGGGCCGAATAACTTGATCAGGGACTATTTTTATAGCTTTGACAAGCTCGCCTATGTTAAGGGACCCAGGCCTGAGGGGTGTATCTTATGCCTGATCCGCGACCGGGCTGAGGAAACCGTAGACCTGATCATATTCAGGGGAGAGCTCTTCTTCGTTTCCATCAATCTCTATCCCTACAATCCGGGACATCTCCTTATTTTTCCGGTCCGCCATATTGAGGATGTAAGGCAGTTAACACCGGAAGAAGAGCTCCGGCTATGCCGGTTGAAACGATACTTCCTGGACCTGTCAGACAAACTGTATCATCCGGTGGGCTATAATATCGGTTACAATATGGGCTTGCCGGCCGGGGCCTCCATAGCCCACCTTCACCTGCACATTATTCCCCGTTATCCCCGGGAGCTTGGAATTGCCGACCTGATTGCCGGAAAACGCGTACTGGTGGAAAATCCCATCGATACGGCGGGCAAGTTTCGAGAAGCTATAGATCAAGAGCCTTTTTCTATAGAGAGCAGTTGATCAAGAAGGCTGTGAAATTCCGCTATGATATCTGAGGTGGCTTTTAAAAGATCGGACAGGGTCTGATTTTTGCCCCGGTGAAAATGAAGAGTCTTCAGAACTGATTTGACGTTCTCCATCGGGCTGGTGCTGATCTCGTCAAAGATCTTTTTGACGGCCAGAAGATTCTCGATCCCCTTATCCAGCAGCTCATTGGCCTCCCTGTCTTTCTGGGTAATAAAGTTTTTATAATACCTCTGCTGGGTCAGGTCGGTGGATATCCGGTGCCGGTAGCGCATCATGGCCTTGCCGTCATCTTCATCGGGAGAAAGGGATCGATCGAATAAAACGATCTTGGCTTCCAGCTCCTCCAATGCAGCCGCGCACTGCATCAGCCTGCTTTGGACCAAACGATTATTCGAGAGTACATAGGCGCCGGCTATCTGCACAACCTCCTGGATATAGCCCCGGTAAATCTTGGAGAGATAATTGTACAGGACCATCAAGGATTTCGTATAGATAAAAAAAGGAAGCCCGAGCTTTCGGAAATCAAAATTCGGTTTATCATTATAATAGAAGAGCTCAAGAAGCTGATCGTTCTTAAAAATATCCCGGATCTTTCGGTCCACCGCGTTTCGCTTTACATCGATTATCTTTTCTGCCAGTTGCTCCAGGAAACTCGCCTTCATGGCAGCGGCATATACTGATTTGATATGAAAACGGGGAATATTGAAAGACAGGCGATAATACGGGTCTTTTCTGAAATATTTGATCAATTCCAGAAGCGGCATTTTTTGATTAAATTGTTCTACCGTTTCCATCAAAACGGAAATAGACTCGGCCAGCTCGATTATTTCCTGCTCTATTTCCTGTCTATCAGGCTCCTCGGCGTTTTCAGCGTCCCTTCTATACAGGCAGTAATAGTGTAAAATCTCTTCATGGCAGAACCAGTCCCCGGTCAGCTTCATAGCCAGATAAACGGCGTAATAAAGCCTCTCGAGCTGGTCCAGCATCAACATTGCCGGGGCGTGATCGAAGTATGGATACTTCTCATCCAATCGATCGCCAAAGAAATAATTAAAATGCCGGAAGAGGCTCGAAAAAAGGAAAAGAACCAGGCTTTTCAGGTAAATAAAGGGCTTTATTCCTTCATCAAGATTTTCAAACTGCTTTTCCGGAATTTTATGAAGATATTCTTTTAACTTTCGCAGTATCTGCTTTTTAACCTCCTCCTCCGAGCCGCTTTCCGCATAGATGTCTTCCATTTGCTCGAGAGAAACCAACTCTTCAACATTCTTTTTGGCCTCTTCATACCTGGCTTCGAAAAGAAAGGTTACGGCCTCCTCCCGGAATTCCTGGTCCCCGGAAAAGGCCTGGAACAGGCTCTTTAGCTGAAAAGTAGCCGCGTACAGATCAAAAAGCAGGCGGGCAAATATCGGAGTAAGGTCTCGCGTTTCAAAGCCGCTGAGCCCCGGATTCCGCCGCTTGACACTTTTCTTGAGCTGCCCCAGTTTCTGATCGATAAAGAGCTGGCGCCTGGTCCGGCCGCTCAGGGTGCTTCTCAGCCAGATCATGAACCGCATCCACCAGGAAATCTTTAGCATCTCAAGGGCGATGAGACGTTCCCGCTCTTCCGCTTTGAGCTCAACCCGGATAATCTCTTCTCTTTCGCCCCGCTGCATCTCCCTGTTGATCTTGGCGAGCAGCTCTTTCCGCTCCTCTTCCGGGAGCTCGCCTGAAAGCTCTTCCAGTTTCGTCTTCTCAGGCATTGCCCGACTCCGCGAGTGTTCTGATCATTAAAAGTTTCCCCTTCCCGACGCGCACCCGTCCGTGATCAGAAGTAACGATGTTGCTGATTCCCATTTCCCCCCTCTTCCATTCCATTCCGGTCAGCGGCCACTTAAGCCCTTCCGAATCCATTGACCCAACCGATTCACCCAGTGGAAAGAAGGAAACGGTCTGGCCTTTCCAGTTTTCCAGCTCCAGTTCTCCTTCTATCACCTGGATATGATCCCTGGCGGTGAGCCAAATTTTAGGGCAGTGCTCTCGTTCAAGCAGGGACACAATGCCCAGCAAATGGTCGAGCCGGCCGCCCCCGCCGCCGGCCAGAATAACCTGCTCATAACCCAGCTCATGAAAGAGCCGCAGCCCGATTTCAGTATCCGTTTCATCCTTGTTCTCAGGAAAGAGCCTTATCTTTTCCGCAGGAAATGACTCGAGCTCCGGGCTTTTAGCAACTGAATCCAGGTCCCCGACCAGCAGATCCGGCCTTATTTTCAGCTTGAGCGCCAGGTCAAAGCCGGAATCGGCCGCAATCGTAAACCCCACATTGTCAAGATAGGCGGAGACGATCTTTCTATCGGGCCCTTCCCCGCCGATCAGAAGCAGGCCGTAGGTGCCAATTCCCATTTAAATAGATTTTATACTAATTTTTGAGATTTTCAACAAGAAAAAACTCTCTTTTTGGCGGCAGTTTTTTCAGACTGATAAAATAAACTGCTTTCCTTTTTTTTAAAAATACCGAGTATTAGAACAGGCACACCGGACACGGATGTCCGGATAAAACACAATCAAGGAGGATTGTATGATAATTAATCACAACATGAGTGCCATCTTCGCTCACCGTCAGCATAAGTGGAACAGCCTGGCCATTGACAAGGACATGGAAAAGCTGTCTTCCGGCCTGCGGATCAATAAGGCCGGAGACGATGCCTCAGGCCTGGCGGTTTCTGAGAAGATGAGGTCACAGATCAGGGGCTTAAGAATGGCGGAAAAGAATGCCGAAAACGGGATCTCCTTCATTCAGACCACCGAGGGCTACCTGCAGGAAAGCCAGGACATTCTCCAGCGCCTGAGGGAGCTGGCCGTGCAGGCCTCCAACGGCATCTATTCGGATGAGGACAGGATGCAGATTCAGGTTGAGGTGTCTCAGCTCATTGACGAGGTGAACCGCATCGCCTCCCACGCCCAGTTTAACAGCATGAACCTGCTAACCGGCCGTTTCGCCGCTTATACGGGCGCGAACATAATTACGGCCAGCATGTGGCTTCATATCGGCGCGAACATGGACCAGCGCGAGCGGGTGCACATCGGGACGATGACCGCCCAGGGTCTGGGGCTCCAGTCTCCCTCGGGACCGGCCCATTCGGCCACTTTCATCTCCCTGTCTTCTCCTGACAAGGCCAATATGGCCATCGGTCTGATCGACAGCGCCCTAATGCAGATCAGCAAACAGAGGGCAGATCTGGGTGCCTACCAGAACCGCCTGCATTACACGGCCCAGGGTCTGGCCGTCGGCGCCGAGAATCTTCAGGCTTCCGAATCCCTGATCAGAGACGTGGACATGGCGGAACAGATGGTCAATTTTGTTAAAAACCAGATCCTGATCCAGTCGTCCACGGCAATGCTCGCCCAGGCGAACACCAAGCCCCAGACGGTCCTTCAGCTTCTGCAGTAAGGAACACCCGAATGCGAAGCATCTTGTGATCGGCTCAAAGCTTAGGACTAAAAAGTCCCCCGAAAAGGGGACTTTTTTTATGGGGATTAACAAGATCGATGCCTTGACACGGGGTAAAACAAAAGGTGTACCTTTTAAATAGGTTATGATCAGAATATCCGTAAACCTAAAAAGCTTTTCTTCCTTCTTCTTCCGGCAGGGATTTCAGTGCTACCTGGTAGGCGGAGCCGTTCGGGATGCTCTTTTGAGCAGAAAAGTCGTGGATTATGACATAGCCACCGATGCCCTGCCGGAAGACGTCATGAAAATGTTTTACCGGGTCATCCCGACCGGCATCAAACACGGGACCGTGACCGTATTATTCAAAAAGACAACCTTCGAGGTGACCACCTTTCGAATCGAAAGCGACTACCGGGACGGAAGGCGGCCGGAATCGGTGATCTTTACTCCTTCTATTCTCGAAGACCTGAAACGAAGGGATTTTACGATTAATGCCCTGGCCTATGATTTGAAGACCGGTGAGCTTTTGGATCCACATGAGGGAAGGGAAGATTTAAAAAAAGGCATCATTCGGGCCATAGGCAATCCTGATGAACGGTTCGGTGAAGACGGGCTCCGTCCCGTCCGGGCCTGCAGGTTTGCCGCTCAATTTAATTTTAAGATCGAAACGGAAACCTTTTCCGGAATCCGAAGGTCCCTTGAAACGGTAACCAGGGTGAGCGCCGAACGAATCGGCGCCGAGCTGGTTCGCCTGCTCGCTGCCGAAAAACCATCAATCGGATTTAAAGCAATGCTTGAAAGCGATCTTTTGGAGCTGCTTATACCGGAGCTCAGCCTCTGTGGAGGAGTCGAGCAGGGGGAGCCGCACTGCTTCGATGTTTTTGAGCACCTTCTCTTCAGTTGTGATGCCGCGCCCCGGGATAACCTGATTGTCCGGCTGGCAGCCCTCTTCCACGATCTCGGCAAGCCGGAGACCCGGCTTAAGGATGATGAGGGACATTTAAGCTTCCACGGCCATGAAAAACTCTCTGCCCGGATGGCTTCCGAGATTACCAGGCGCTTCAAGTTCCCCAACCTGATCATCGAAAGAACGGCTCACCTGATAAGGGAACATATGTTTAACTATACCGAAGAGTGGAGCGATGCCGCAATCCGGCGCTTTATCGCCCGGGTCGGAGAGATGAACATCCCGGACCTTTTATCCCTCAGAAGGGCCGATCAGATCGGCCGGTGCGGAAACCGGGAAGTATCTTATCCACTGATTAAGTTTGAAAAGAGGATCTTAAAAGTCCTGGCCGGTGAAAGAGCCCTGACTATAAAAGATTTAAAGGTCAATGGAAAGGACCTGATGGATCTCCTTTCCATTCCGCCCGGGCCTCGAGTGGGTTTGATATTAAACTATCTGTTGGAAAGCGTTCTGGACGATCCCCACCTCAACCGGCGCCAGGCTCTCCTGGAAATTGCCCGCAGCTTTTATGCAAGCCGGCTAAAACTTGAATGACGGTCACAACCTTATTTCCAGGCCGGGAAGTTCAGACGGATTTCCTGCGGGCGGCTCTTCCGCTCTTCACAGCCAGGGCTCTATGGGCGATGCCGGCGGCATTCTGCTCGGCTTCTTTCTTATTTTTTCCCATTCCCGGACCATAGGTAACATTATTTACCGTGACTTCTATCCAGAAAGTCTTGTTATGGTCGGGTCCTCTCCGCTGAATAACCCGGTAGCGTGGATAGGTTTTAAATCGCTTCTGTACATACTCTTGCAGCAGAGTCTTGTAATCCTTTTTATGCCGGTCTTCAAGGACCTTGTTGATTTCCGGAACCAACAGCCCCCTGATAAAAGATTTGGCCGCATTAAAACCGGAATCCAGATAATAGGCGCCGATTATGGCCTCCAGGGCATCGGCGAGTAGAGTCTTCTTGGATCTACCGCCGGAATTCTCTTCGCCCTTTCCAATAAGAATGAAATTATCCAGCCGCAGCCGTTTTGCAATGCCGGCCAGGCTGTCTTCGCTGACCACAACGGACTTCACCCTGGCCAGATCGCCTTCATCCTTATCCGGTAGAGTGATGAGCAGATATTCGCTGACGACCAGTCCTAAAACCGAATCTCCGAAAAATTCTAATTTTTCATTGGTATCTATATCATCAGGGCGTTCGTTCGCATAAGACCGGTGAGAAAAAGCCAGGTTCAAAAGCTCGAGACTCTTAAACCTGGCGCCGGCGTGTTTCTGGAAAAGTTGAAGCTCCTTTTTTCGCAGAGGGGTTACCGGCGGCGCCTTGAAGGGTACATTTTTTGAAAATAAATGCACAGGTTAAAGCTTATTTTTTATCCAGCTCTGCTTTGACAAAATTCAACGCATCACGCACAGTTTCAAACTCATTTGCCTTTTCATCAGGAATCGTAATTCCGAGCTCTTCTTCAATAGCGTACACCAGCTCATAGGTGTCCAGACTATCCGCACCCAGGTCCTGTCGGAAAGAAGAATCCATGGTGATTTTTGACTCTTCGATCTCCAGGCGATCGGCAATGAGTTTCTTCAATTTTTCAAATAGATCTTCCATGTTTATTTACCCTCCTTGTGGTTTGGGTTAAGCCAGTTCTTCGGCCTTGATTATTGCTTTTCGTCGATAGAATCCGCATTTTGGGCAGACTCTATGAAGTAAAACCCTGTTGCCGCAACTGCTGCATTCAATCAGGCTGGGCAGCTTTATCCGCCGGTTGATTTTTTTGCGCCGCCGGGTTCTAGCTTTTGATGCTTTTCGTTTAGGTACTGCCATAGAGGATTACCCTTTCGTCAACATTTATAGAAAGAAAAATTAACCTATTGCAAACTGAATGTCAAGAACTATAGAGGTTTTATCTTTTAATTTTCGCTTTTAAGGCTTTCTCGACCACAGGAGGAACCAATTTCGATACATCCCCTCCGAATAAAGCCACTTCTTTAATGCCGGAAGACCTCAGGACGAAATACTTCGGGTCCGTGGGAATGAAAATCGTCTCAATATGGCGATTTAAAGCGCGGTTCATCATGGACAATTCAAACTCATATTCAAAGTCCGACAGCGCCCTGACTCCCCTGAGAATAATTTTAATCCCGTTTTTTTTGGCGAAATCCACAATCAATCCCTTCCAGACGATTACCCGGACATTGTTTAGATCAGCCACCATCTCAGCGATCATTTCCACCCTTTCAGGGGCAGAGAAAAAGTATTTTTTTTGAGGATTCGCTGCGATAACCACCTCAACTTCTTCAAACATACGGGCCGCTCTCCGCATGATGTTGAGATGCCCATTGGTTGGGGGATCGAATGAGCCGGGATAAATAACTTTGTTCATAACGCCCAGTGTATCTGTAAAATTTGTGCCGGTCAATGAATATAATTTATTTTGACAAAGCGAAGCAAAAGCTTTAGAATAAGCATCATGAGCCTGGCAAAGCTTTTACTGATCATGATTGTTCCGACCTTTTCTTCCTGCGTGAGCCGGCCGGCGGTACAGACTGAAGAGCCTCCTGTCGCTCCCGAGGAACCACCTGCACCGCAAGAGAATTTTATCGTTACGGAAGAAATTTATACTAAAACCTTTGCTGAAATCGAAGCCTTTATTAAATCTCTGAATACGATTGTCAGGAACAAGGATTATGAGAACTGGGTAACCTTTCTGACCGATGAATATAAAGCAAAAACCGACGATCCTGAATATTTGAAAGAACAATCGGAACAACCGATTCTCAAGCAGAACAATATCGTGCTCAATAGCTTAAAAGATTACTTCTACCATGTGGTTGTGCCCAGCCGATCTCAGGCCAGGCTGGATGATATTGAGTTTATGAACGAAAACAAGATAAAGGCCATTTCAATCATTCGCAACACCCGGGGAGTGCTTTATCTCCTGGTCCGGGTTAACGATAAATGGCTGATTGATGTTTGGTAATTAAAAAAAATGAAGTGGAGAGGGTTATGAGAGTAAAACCAATTTTTCTAATTATGGTTCTTTGTCTGGGGGCCGGCCTGGTTCTGCCGGGAGCGGAGGAGAGTGAGCGGGAATTGACCGTAGAAGAACTTTATCTCAAGAATATTGAGATCCAGATTCTCAGGGAACAGGCATTCTCTAATGACCGGGAATTGAAAATCCTGGTCCTGGATAGCCTGGAAGAGATGATTGAACAGGGCACTGCCGGTGATAATGTAGAGCCTGTCCTGGAATTTCTGGCCATGGAAGGTATCGGCCGCAAGATTCGGGAATCTAACCGGCTGATCAACTATTTTCCGGAAGTGCGCAGGCGCGCCGCCAACTTGCTCGGCCGGGTGGAAGGGAACAGGGAATTAAAGGAAAAGGCAAAAAATGCCCTGATAACCGTGCTGATTTCCGATGATGAAGCGATGGTTAAAGCAGAGGCCGCTTACGGCTTAGGGGTGCTCGGTATAAATGAAAACAATGAAGCCGTCCGCGCCCTGCTCTATACCCTGGAAAAGGAAGACCCGGATCGGCCTGATAATAACTTCGCTTATGCCATTTGTCTGGCCTTAGAGAAAATCGCCTATGTAAATGACGGGATCAGAGATCCCGACGCCTACCGGGCACTGGTCAGGATCGCACAAGGAAATTATATAAAAACCGTCAAGCGAAAGGCCCTGCAGACGCTCGATGAGCTGAAGAAGTACCAGCATTAATTTCCAGGCCGAAGGTTGGCCTCCAATTCATTGATTACTTCTTCCAGCCACTGGTTTTCCGCTTCCAGATGAATAACCCCTTTCCTGATGATCGCCTGCAGATAATAATCAATCTCATCCATAATTGAGACCAGGGTCCGTTGAAAATTTTCTTTCTGCATGATTGTTTTTTTCTGCTGGAGTCTTAGATATTCAAGTACCTTTTCGGTCGGCAGCTTGTTAAAAAAAAGGAATTTAAGTGTGAACTCGTCTTTGACCTTATAGCCGGTTCGCAGGGGTTTTAGGAGCCATTCAGCGAGTTTTTTCTTTCCCTTCGGAGTTATGGAATAGATATTTTTCTCGGCCGCTTTCTTTCCCGGAGCGGTTTTTTTAGTGACCCATTCCAACTCAGAAAGTCTCCGCAGAGTAGGATACAACTGCCCATAAGAAACAGACCAGACATTCCCCAAAGCGCCTTCAAAATTCTGCTTGATTTCATAACCGTATTTAGGGCTTTCCGTTAAAAGACCCAGCAAGGCATATTTCAATGACATTATGTTTCTCCAGTTTTTTTACTTGATTTCTATATAATTTATTATCCTATCCCATTGCAGTCTTCGACTGCAATGGACTTTAAAATTTCTTGCTAAAATAACAAAATTTTACGCTATCATAGCATAATAGATGTTTTATTCAAGTATAAAAAACTTCGATCACTTGATTGCCGCGGGGAAAAAGAGTTTTTTTCTCCAATCAGGGATTAAATCGGCAGGTTCGTATTGGATGCGTTTCCGGATGAAAAAACGGATCGGACTGTTTATATTTCTGAATTGGATGACACCGAAGCTGCCGCTGCCGAGATAGCAGATCTTTTCATGTGGGAAAAGCTCGGTATTTTCTCGTAGTACTTTCAAAATACAGTTAAAATGAGCGGGGCTTTCGGATCCCTGGTGAGTAATAGCAGAATAAAGATCCCTCACCGGTTTTTGACAGATCGGACACATTGTCAGGGCGTCTTCTCTTACTCTATCGCGTCTCCGCCTGGCGTTATAGGGACCTTTCCAGCTAGATTGCCTGTCGTTCACTCCGACTCCTCTTTAATCATGTTCAGGGTAAGATCCTGAGCGATTTTACTGATGGCCAGGGCGATATATTTATCATCGTTTATCCTTCTCTTCAATTCTTCGAGCCTTCTGGGATCGGTTTTCTTCGCGATTCTAACCACTGCCCTTACACTCCATTAAACGCATTTTCAATATGGTTGAGCTTCGATTGCTTTTCCTGGATAAAAATGATATCGAAACGTACTCTATTGCCTGCAAATTCCGGATGTTTATAAAGAAAATATTGGGAAACAGCTAAGATTCTTTTTCGCTTTCCGGGATTAATGGAGTACTCAAGGCATTCTACGGGCAATACATCCCAGTTTTTCACCTCAAAGAAAACAATTGTATCATCCTGTCGGGCGATAATATCCACTTCTCCCCGTCTGGAGTTGAAATTTCTGGCCAGAATCTTATAATCATGGGCTTCCAGATATGCGGCTGCCTCATCTTCTCCCAGCTTGCCCTTTACCCGGCTAATCATCCTGAGCCTCCCCAATCAGCTTAGGGTCAATGGCCTTGACGATGAACAAATTCTTTCGGTCTAAAAGGTCTATGAACTCCTGATTGGTCATTTTTCCTCCGAACTCATCGATTAAAAGCTCAATTTTAGGCCGCAGAGGGGCTTCCATATGATTCTCGATCACCCGTCCGATACCTGAATTGTTCAACTGGACAATGCTTCCAATCGGAAAGACCCCCATGCTTTCCAGAAATGCTTTCAGGACCTTTGGATCGAAGTGTTTCCTGTTATCACTCAGAATATTCTTCATCGCCGAATAACCGATCATTGAATTTTTATAAGGCCGTGCGCTTATCATGGCTTCGTAGGCATCGGCTACAGTAACGATCCTGGCGAAGAGCTGAATATCGTCCCCTTTCAGACCCCTGGGATAACCCTTCCCGTCCCAGCGCTCTTGATGTTGTAAAGCAATGAAGGCTATTTCCTCCGGATACTTCAACTCTTTTGAAATTATCCGATAGCCCAGGATCGGGTGTGTCTTTATTTGATTGAGCTCTTCTTCCGCCAATTTACCGTTTTTTTGGAGAATCTTACTGGATATTTTCAGCATCCCGACATCGTGTAGGAGTGCCCCGGTGGAAAGCTTTATTAGCCGATGGCTGGTCAGCTTAAGATTGACGCCTATGACGGTGGATATGATGGTGCAGTTTATGGCGCTCGTCGAAAGCTTGCTCTCAACCCATTCTCCTAAAAGGATGAGCTGAATCATCTCGTTTTTGCCCTGCCGTACCATTTCAAAAAGATTACTGATTACCGAATCAATAGGATCATGACTGACCGTGGTGCCGGTTAAAATATCCTGGAAGATCCGATCAACCTTTTCCACGGCCAAACGGTAGTTTTTCAAATATTTTTCTTCTCTGACCGGCAGCCAGGCTTTTGCCTGTTTTGAAATTCGGGAGATTTTTTCGGGCGGCGCCTGAATCTCCCGTCCCTCCGTATATATCTCCTCTATTGCCCAGCGCAGCAAACGATCGATGTCTTCCTGCTTGATAGGTATCTCGGCAGGAACCAGAATATTTTCTCCCTCCACATAAACAGGCTGGGTAAACTTCATGCCGGCTCTTAAGCTCTTGACCTTGATCTTTTTCATTTTTTCCACTTCAAAACTTCACCCGTTTGCCGGATTTTTTTGCCGGCTTCTGACAAAAACCAGAAGCTCAGCGATAATTTGATAGAACTCTTCCGGAATCAGGCTTCCGACTTCCAGTTCGATCAGGGCGTCCGTTAAATCCGGTAAAGTCATGATTTCAATATCAAATCTTTGAGCGATCTTTTTGATCCGCCTGGCCAGCTCCCCCCTGCCTTTAGCCACAATGATAGGAGCCGGCAAGCTTTCGGTATATCTTAGGGCTATTGTTTTTTCTTTCTTCCCTCTCATCCTTTTATATTCACCCTGCGATAAACAATTTCCTCCCATGGGAGCGAAAAACCGTCAAATCCATTGTCTTCAAATATAGTATCGTCAATTTCGACCCTGAGGTTTTGCAATTTTGCCCGAAACTCCTGAAAAGCCCGCTGACTTTTTCTTATGCTCCGGCTGTCACTGCAGAATATGCTCAGGCGTGTTTTTTTGCCCGCCGTCTGCGTCCGCAGGACAAAGGACCATAGGAGAGCCCCGTCCTGGTTAACGATCAGGACGAGTTTTTTTAGCCTGAGATTCCCGGGAATCGCTCTGACCGGGCCGGGCTCATCGTACTGCAGGCGTATGGTTCCGTTTAAGCAATGCTCCGCCCCCCCGTTATCAGCCCAGGTAAAACCGTAAGGAATTATTATCCAGTGGTCCCCGCCTCCTTTCAAGTGATTAAAGAGGGCTAAAGATGAGTCCGAGCTTCCTTCCGGCTCCGATAGTGATTTTTTCAATTCCTCGGCCGTCGAGCCGGCCTGTTCCGGCATATTGCGATTCTTATAACGTCTTTGCTCCCTCGGGTTTCCCTCCCCATAACCGAGGAGCATGAGAAGTTTCTCGATGCCGGCCGAGGATAGGTCCAGCTGCTTGTCCAGCAGTAAAGCGAGCAAACGGCTGAACCGCCTGGGGTCCAGCTTCAAACGCTCCAAGAGGTTTTTAATCCGGGATATGGTTCCGGATCTAACGTTAACACCACTGCGGATGAGGCTGGAAACGATCTGCAAAGAATCTTTATCGGGAGTCAGCCCCTGCCGCATGAGCAGCTCTTCCACCGGGTTCTCAGTCTCGTCGATCAGCTTTAATAGAAAATGTCTACCCTGTTCCCCCCTGCGTGTTACCAGGGCGCGAAGGGTCTTTCCCGGAGTCAAATCCAGGTCCGAATAGGCAGGAATTACCCGGCCCTGCAAACTTACCGCCCATTTGTTTCCGACAATCCTCTCGATAACCTTGAGAGCAACAAAATCGCCGGACCGCAAGTCCAGTGCTCTTCCTGCGTTGATTCGAATGCTGGCCGGAAAGATGCCGGGTATCATTCCCTTTAGTTTTTTCTCCTTCGGATAAGCTCGGCCACCCTGGCTGCTTTTCCGACCCGGTCCCGAATATAGTAGAGCTTCGCCCTTCTGACCCTGCCGTAGCGGGTCACTTCAATTTTTTGAATCCGGGGGCTGTTTAAAGGAAAAATTCTCTCCACACCTACCCCATAAGAGATCTTCCGCACTGTAAAGGTCTTTCTTAAACCCGATCTTTTTATGCTGATACAGATTCCTTCGAATGCCTGTACCCTTTCGATCTTTCCTTCCACAATCTTATAATAAACGCGCAGGGTATCCCCTATTTTGAAATCTTGGAGATCATTTCTTATCTGTTCCGCCTCTATCGCTTTAATCTTGTCCATCGCATTCTCCTCTATTCCTGATCTCTGCCAGGATTTTCATTATTTCCGGAGAGAAGGTCAACTTATCGAGTACATCCGGCCTGTATTTCATCGTCTTCTTCAGACTCTCTTCGAGCCTCCAGCGGGCGATCTCCGCATGGTGCCCGGAAAGCAGTATATCCGGCACCTTCCTGCCCTTAAACTCAGGCGGCCGGGTATATTGAGGATATTCCAACAACCCCCTGTTAAAGCTCTCTTCCTCCAGTGAATACTGCTTTATAACCCCTTTGACCAGTCGGGCTATACAGTCTATCAGCACCATGGCGGCCACTTCCCCGCCGGATAAAACATAATCCCCGATAGAGATTTCATCGGTCACATATATATCAATGATGCGCTGATCTATACCTTCATAACGCCCGCAGATCAGGGTTATTCCAGACTCACAGGCCAACTCTTCCGCATACTCCTGGTTGAATGATCTGCCGGACGGAGTCAGATAAACGATCCTGCCACCTCCGGTCTGAAGCACATCGAGAGCGCCGGCCAGCGGCCCAGGCTTGAGGATCATCCCGGCCCCGCCGCCGTAAGTATAATCGTCACAGTTTCGATGTTTGCCCGGAGCATAATCGCGGATATCCGTAAGGACTATCGTAATCAGTCCCTGTTCCACCGCCCTCTTCAGAATAGAGGCCTGTAAATAGCCCTGAAAGATTTCCGGGAAAAGGGTGAGTATGTTAAAGATCACGGAAGAGTGAGCTCCTCTTTTAAAAAAATCCTTCGTTCCCTTAAATCGATCTCACCCACAAATCGATCTATAAACGGAATCATAAACGTAGTGCCGGAGCGGCTTTGCACTTCCAGAAGATCCGCTTGACCGCCGCTTGAGACAGACTTTACCTTTCCGACCTCTTTGAGGCCCTGGTACACCCGGCACTTGCAGATGTCCGCCAGATAGTATTCGCCTTTTTTAAGCGGACTGGCATCCTTCCGGTCAGCCCACAGCTCAAGCCCGCGATACTCTGATGCCTCTTCTGGCGTGTCGATGCCTTCAAGTTTTATTAAGACATCTGTTGCCGTTCCCTTCACCGATTCAACCGGATAGGAAAAAAATAAGTCTTTCTTCCGGATATAGACCTTTTTTAGCCGGAAGAAATGCTCTATCTCGCCGGACAAACTTTTTAGCTTTAAATATCCCTTCAAACCATGACTGGTTTTAATCAGTCCAATAACGAGCAGATCCATTAAACCTAATCAAGAATTTCCAGCACAATCCTCTTTCCCAATTTCATTGAAGATGCATTCAAGATTATCCTGATGGCTTTAGCAATTCTCCCATGCTTACCTATGACTTTCCCGATGTCCCCCTCCGAAACTCTTAACTCCAAAATCGTCGATTTTTCGCCTTCGATCATGTTAACCACAACACCGCCCGGATCATCGACCAGGGATTTCGCTATGTATTCCACCAAGTCTTTTGCCACAGGCAACTCCTTTGCTTTCAACTATTTAATACGAAAATTGATATTGTTAAGCAGTTTACGGACTGTATCACTGGGTCGGGCGCCCTTATCGAGCCAATCTCTAATACGGTCTTCTTTGATATTGACCTGCTTCTCTTCTATCTCGATTGGGTGATAAAAACCAACCTCTTCAATCGTTCTGCCGTCCCTCGGCCTCCTCGAGTCCATGACTACAATTCGGTAGAACGGTCTCCGCTTGGTACCAAACCTCTTGAGCCTGATTCGCACACTCACCTTGGTCCTCCTTGCAATTCTTGGGAAAGCATTAATCCTCCAGCTTTCTTGTTTTTGCTCATCTTTTTCATCATTAACCGGATTTTTTCAAACTTTTTCAAAAACTTATTAACCTCATAGACATTCGTGCCGCTTCCCCTGGCAATCCGTTTCCGCCGGCCCGGACCTATAATCCGGTGATTCCGTCTTTCGGGCAAGGTCATGGAAAGAACTATCGCCTCTTCCCTCTTGATTTCCCTTTCATCTATGGAATCTTCGTCAATCACGCCTTTGGCGCCGGGTATCATTTCAATCAGGGACTGGAGACTCCCCATTTTTTTTACTCTTCGGAACTGCTCCAGATAATCTTCAAGGGTAAAGGTCTCCCTGGCAATTCGCTCCTGGAGCTCGGCGGCCTCCCTGGCATCGATCACGGCCCTGGCTTTCTCCACCAGAGTCACCACATCGCCCATGCCCAGAATTCTGGAAGCGATTCGATCCGGGTAGAAAGCTTCCAGGGCATCCAGATTTTCCCCTGTTCCTATGAACTTGATGGGCTTACCGGTAATACTCTTGATCGAAAGTGCCGCTCCTCCCCGGGCATCCGAATCGAATTTACTCAGAATGACACCGGTCAATCCCACCCTCATATCAAAAGTTCCGGCAATATCCACTGCGTTTTGTCCGGTCATGGCATCGGCAACCAGAAGCAGCTCATCCGGCCTGGCGGTCTTTTTCAAGGCCACGATCTCGGCCATCATATCATCATCAATCTGAAGCCTCCCTGCGGTATCGATAACCAGGGTATCGAGCTGCTTCCTGGCTGCATATTTCAAAGAATCCGCCACTACCCTGACCGATTTCGAGACCTGCGGCTTTTTGGCCGTCATGTTACCCGGCATGTTAGCCGGCTTAAAAAGCTCGACTCCCGCAAGTTCTGCCAGAACGGAAAGCTGTTCTACCGCAGCGGGCCGAACCAGGTCGGCAGCGACCAGCAGGGGCCGCCGGCCCTTCGCTTTCAAATGCACCGCCAGCTTGGCCGCAGTAGTAGTTTTACCGGAGCCCTGCAAGCCCAAAAGCAGGATGACGGTCTGGGAGTCCGGTCCCTTCAGCATCAGCTCCTGCCGGGTGTCCCCCAATAACTGCACGAGCCTGTCATGAACGATCTTGATGAACTGCTGGCCCGCAGAAACGGATTTCAGTATCTTTTCGCCCAGCGCCTCTTCCGCAGTACGGTTGACAAAGCGCCTGACCACCCGGAGATTGACATCCGCTTCCAGGAGAGCAATCTTTATTTCACTAATCGCGTCCCGTATATTTTTCTCCGAGATTTGTGCTTTTCCCGTTATCCGGCGGGTAATATCTGTAAATTTTTCCGTCAACCTATCCAGCATGAGCTTAAAGATTATATACTGCTTAATAGCCGGAGTGTCAACTGCGTGCTTTTTTCTCCGCCTATTGAATATAGAAAAAGTGCCTGTCCAGATATCTCACCCTTTGATATGATTCTTCGGCAAAAACGCTCTCCGGATACTCGTCGTACACTTTATGATAAAGACTTCTGGCCTTTTTCAAATCGCGGTACCCGGAATCATATTCAAAAAGATGAGCGAGCAGGTAATATACTTCATCCAGATAGGACCCGCTCGGATATCTTTTTAAATATTCATTTAAAAGGCTGAAAGCTACCGCAGGCCGCCCATCTTCGCTCTGATAGTGCGCCATCTTAATAATATCCTCCTCCAGCGACTGGGAGCTTAAAGCCAAAAAAGAGCCCAGGTGATCGAGAAGAAGGGCGTTATCTTTCAGGGCCAGGCCGGAGCGGATCAGGCCTAAAACCGCCTTATCCGCATAAACCCCCGTGGCATCCAGATTCTTCCGGTAGTATTTAACGGCCGCGTAATGTTCACCTGTTTTTGCGTAAATTGCAGCAATTCGGTCGTTAAGATAGGGATTTCCTTCCTGATATTTCTCTAGAAACTCGATCAGTGCGCTTTGCAGCTCCCCAAACGAAAAGAGCCTCTCCGCGTGGGCGTAATGCTCCTCATTCCCTGCCGCGGGCTGGGTTAATTCTAGCATGATAGCTGAAAACTCCTCTTCCGGGACCACCTTCAGATCGACCACTTTATCCCGGACCGTGCCTGAAGTATTGTTCTGCAGTTGAAAGATTAACTCATACTCACCCAGATCGAGGGCCTGAAAACTGAAAGAGGTTTTTCTGTCTTTCGAATCTCTCGAAAGAAAAGAGACTCCGGCCTGACTGGCGCCGGAAGCGGCCGGAGGCATGGAGGCCGACGTGCCGCTGCGGCCATGGAGGGCCGAACCAGCGGCCGGATTATTCTGACCGGTATACAGCCAACCTTCATTATCCAGAATAATTTCCAGGCGGTCTCCGGGCCGGGCGAAAATCTCCCGTCGGTTTCCCTCCATCTTCGTTTCAGGCGCAGCCTCCGGCCGGGTGGGCTTATTATTCCCGCCGGGTTGCGTTTTTTGCTCCCGGTAGGAAATCGCCTCGGGATGTTCTTCCTTCTCATTTCCAGCCGGAGGCATGGAGGCCGACGTGCCGCTGCGGCCATGGAGGGCCGAGCCAGCGG
>CAZERV010000062.1:0-19690 GCA_964514815.1 uncultured Spirochaetaceae bacterium
GGTGGGTAATATAGAGCAGAGCCGGGCCTGGGGGCTCAAGCTGCGGGGCTGACAAGGGGACAACCATGGGTTTTATCGACCTAAAAACCGGCGAAGTAAAAAAATATACGGAGAAGGAGCTCGCGGAGATTGCCTGTGAAATGAGGGCACTGGATGTGATCAGCATCCATGCCGCCAAATCCGGTCATCCGGGCGGCACCCTCTCGATCATGGATATCGCCGCCGCTTTATATTTTAATGAAGCCAGGCTCGATCCCCGGAACCCGGGGTGGGAGGAAAGGGACAGGATTTTCTTTTCCACCGGGCATAAGGCTCCCGCCATCTATGTGGCCCTGGCAAAGCTGGGGCTTTATACGGACGAGGAAGTGGTCACCCTTCGCAAATTGAACAGCCCTTTTCAGGGGCATCCCCATGCGCCCAAACTGCCGGGAGTGGAGGTCTCAAGCGGCTCCCTGGGCCAGGGCCTCGGAATTGCGGTGGGATGCGCCTTAAACGGCAGGATCGATAAAAAGAGCTATCGCGTCTACTGCGTCATGGGCGATGGGGAGCAGCAGGAGGGGAGCATCTGGGAGGCGGCCATGGCGGCCGGCCATTATAGGCTGGATAATCTCTGCGGCATTGTGGACAGGAACAGGCTGCAGATCGACGGCTGGGTCAAGGAGGTCATGAATGTGGAGCCCCTGGCGGATAAGTACCGGGCCTTCAACTGGCACGTCCTTGAGATAGACGGCCACAACATGGGACAGATCTTGAATGCCTTTGCCGAGGCCAGAAATACTAAGGGTAAGCCGACCGTGATCATCGCCGACACGGTTAAGGGCAAGGGTGTTTCCTTTATGGAAAACGAGGCCGGCTGGCACGGCGCCGCTACCAGGACCGAGGAGCAGCTCGAACAGGCCCTGAAGGATCTAGCATGTCCAACTTTGAGCCTGGAAAAGGCCCGGAGGCTGTTCCAGGCCGCCCGGGAATATCAAAACAAGCAGCTAGATTACCTGGACAGGGCTCTCCCGCATTTTTCCAAAGATTACTGGTGGAACAGCGGGGAGGAGATGAGAACCGAAATGGACCCGACCCGCGCCGGCTTCGGCCGCTGCCTTAACGCGATCGGCGGTGACCCAAGGCTTGTAACGATCCATGCGGACATTTCCGGCTCCATAAAGATCACGGACTTTGAAAAGGACCATCCCGAGCGCCTTAACAGGGTCATCAGCCTGGGGATAGCCGAGCAAAACATGATGAGCGTGGCCGCCGGGCTCGCCCTGGAGGGAAAAATTCCGATCACCGGCACTTACGGCGTGTTCGCTTCCGGGCGGACCTGGGACCAGATCCGCACCACTATCTGTTACGACAACCTGAACGTAAAGATTGCCGGGGCCCACGGTGGTGTTTCGGTCGGTCCGGACGGCGCCACCCACCAGGCCCTGGAAGAGATCTCTCTGATGAGCGTCCTTCCAAATATGAACCTGTTTGTTCCCTGCGATTCGGTGGAAACCGAACGGCTGAGCAAGAGCGCCATCCTGGACGTCCATGGGCCGGCCTACATCCGCTTTGCCCGGGAGGCGACTCCCGTGGTAACGGACGGAAATACGCCCCTGGTGCCCGGCCGGGCGAACGTGATCAGGTTTCGCGGCCGCACCGCGGAGTTCAAAGCCGCTTTCAAGACTTGCCTCGCCCATGAGTATCCGGATGAGAGAGAGAATCTTTCTATTATAGCCTGCGGGCCCATGGTCCCGGAGGCTATGCGCGCCGCCTGGATCCTCAAGGAAGAGCATGGGATCGAAACCAGGGTGATCAATATCCACACGCTTAAGCCGATGGATCACAAAGCGATCATGAGGGCGGTGCGGGAAACCGGCGTGATCGTTACCTGCGAAGAGCACCAGAAGGGCGGATTCGGAAACCTGGTGGCAGGCATTATCAACCGTCACAAGGAATACGGGGCGCCCCTGTTATTCGAAATGGTCGGAGTCAATGACCGGTTCGGAGAATCGGGAGGACCCTGGGAATTGATGATCAGTTTCGGGCTCACGGCGGAGCACATTGCCGAGAAAGCTAAGAAGCTGCTGGCAGGAAAGAAATAAACCGGGAAAGGAGCTTTTTATGAGCGAAAAATGGAAATTTCCGCTGACTGCGGTATTGGCCCTTCTTATGATTTTATCCAGCAGCCTTTTTGTGGGCTGCCGGAAAAAAGCAGCCGAAGCGGTATCGGAAGAAGCAGAGCCTTTTAAGCTTGCCGTTTTCGTTCCCGGCGTTGTGGCCGGAAGCCCCCTCTATGAGCAATTGGTGGAAGGCGCGACCAGGGCGGTGAATGAGTACAGCCGTGCTTCTCTCAAGGTTATCGAGGGGGGGTTCAACCAGGCCGAGTGGGGTGAAAAGGTGACCTCTCTGGCGGCTACGGGCGAATACGATATTATTCTCACCACCAACCCGGCCATGCCTTTTATCTGCGCCGAGGTCGCTGAAAACTTTCCCGACCAGAAGTTCCTCAATGTGGACGGCTATCTCGACGGGAACCCCCAGATTCATACGGTTCTCTATAACCAGGTCGAGCAGGGCTATTTTAGCGGTTACCTGGGCGGGCTGGTTACCCGGAGCAGCATGTCCGGGGCTAATCCGGAGCTTAAAGTAGGAATGATTGTGGCCCAGCAGTACCCGGCGCTCGATAAGATGATCAGGCCCGGGTATGAAAGGGGGCTCAAGGCGGTTGACCCGAATATCACTTTAGACTTCAGGGTAATCGGAAACTGGTACGATGCCAATAAGGCGGCCGAGCTGGCGGGCAGCATGTTCGATGCCGGCGTGGACGTTATTCTGCCGATCGCCGGCGGCGCCAACCAGGGAGTTATCATAGCGGCCAGGGATCGGGGCAAATATGTCCTCTATTTCGACAGCAATGAGTATGAGATCGCCCCGGGAACAATCGTGGGCTGCAGCATCTTAGACCAGGAAAGACTGGTTTATGAAAAGGTCAAAGAGGCTATCGAGGGAAAGACACCCTTCGGCACGGCTAAGATCGTGAGCACTGCCGACGGATACGTCGATTTTGCCGACGATGATCCCCTTTATTTAGAGAATGTGCCCGAAGAGGTCCGCAAGCAGATGGACATCATCGTCAAGAAAATGAGAAGCGGCGCTCTCTCCTTCGAGGTCCCTGAATTATAAAACATGCCTTATCTCCGGATGATGGGAATCACCAGGCTCTATGTAGAAAACAATGTCCTGGCCAATGACAGGGTGGACCTGGAAGTCCTGGAAAACGAAATTCACGCCATAGTAGGCGAGAACGGGGCCGGTAAAACCACCCTCATGAAGATACTTTACGGTCTTGAGCATCCCGATTCGGGAAGAATATTTTTCAAAGGCAAAGAGGTAAACCTGCGCAGACCTTTGGATGCCAACCGTCTCGGCATCGGCATGGTGCACCAGCACTTCCGTCTAATCCCTGAGTTTACCGTGGCAGAAAATGTAGTCCTGGGCATCGAGCCGAAGAAGAGGGGATTTTTTTTCGACCCCGAAGGGGCTCGCCGGGAGGTAAGGGAGGTGATTGAAGAGTATGGATTTTCCATAGACCCCTCTCTACGGGTCTGGAAGCTGACCGCCGGGCAGATGCAGTTAATTGAGATCATCAAGATTCTCTACCGGAAGGCGGACCTCCTCATCCTCGATGAGCCTACCTCCGTTTTGACCGAGCAGGAGATCCACAGGCTCTTTGCCACTCTCCGAAATCTCGCCGGAATAGGGAAAACGGTGATTATTATAAGCCACAAGCTGGGTGAGGTAAAAGAGATATCCGACCGCGTAACCGTGATGCGCAGGGGCAGGGTGGTGGCGGTGAGGAAGACCGCGGAGGTGGATGAGCGGGAGCTTTCAAAACTGATGGTCGGCAAAAGCGTCATGTTTCAATTTGAGCGGGAACCTTTACTTCCGGGCAGGGTTGTTTTAGAGCTTAAGGCTGTGGTCCTGAAAAGAACGGGGCTGGAGCGCCCCCTTCTGGACGGAGTCAATCTTAGCGTTCATGCCGGAGAGCTAGTGGGCGTTGCCGGAGTGGGGGGAAACGGTCTCGCCGAGCTTGAAGATATCATCTGCGGTCTGCGCCGGGTTTCGGGAGGCAATATTTTCCATAATGGTGAGGACATAACCGGACTTTCCCCCTCCGGGCGGAGGGAGCGCGGCCTTTCTTATGTGCCGGCGGACAGACTCAACCGCGGCTCCAGCCTGCCGGCAACGGTAGCAGAGAATATGATTGTCTCGAACCATCACCGATTCTTAAAGGTTGGAATTTTTAACAGGAGAAAGGTCCGGGATTTCGTGGCGGACCTTACCGGGCAGTATTCGATCCGCTGCTTACCCAACCACCCCATTGCCACCCTTTCCGGCGGTAATATCCAGAAGGTTATCCTGGCCCGGGAGCTGGCCTCAAAATCGGATTTTATCCTATTCTCTGAACCGACCTGGGGGCTCGATGTGGCCGGCAGTGAATTTATTTACAATAAAATGCTCGAGATACGAAAGGCCGGCGCCGCCGTGCTCCTCATCTCCTCAAACCTCGATGAAATATTTAAACTGGCCGACAGGGTGGTGGTCATGTTCAGGGGGAGAGTCTTAGCCGATTTAGAAAATACAAAGGACCTTACCGGGGAGTTGATCGGCGAATATATGCTCGGTCTCAGAGACGATACGAGACCGGAGCCTTAAGCGTGGAGCGCATAAAGACAACCGGTGATCCCTTTATCAATACGATCGCCTTGATGATAACCCTGGGGATCTCATTTCTGATAGCGATTGTCCTGATCTTCGTCTTAAGCAAAGAGCCGGGAGCTACGATCTACTACTTTTTTGTCGGTCCTTTCACCAACAAATACTATTTCGGAAACATGCTGAACTCTGCCGTTCCGCTGGTCTTTACCGGTCTGGGAATCGCCATGGCTTTCAAGTCTTCCGTATTCAACCTGGGCGGGGAGGGACAGGTCTACTCGGGCGCCCTGGCGGCAGCGGTTGTCTGCCTGGCCCTGCCGGCTGCCGGCGGCTTTATGGGCGGACTTTTGGGGCTGGCAGCCGCTGCCGCCGTCGGAGGGGTGCTGGCCGGAGGCCCGGGTTTCTTTAAAATGAAATGGGGAACCGATGAGCTCATCTCGTCCTTTCTCATCTCCGGGGCGGTGATCCTGGTGGTAAACTACTTTATCACGGGCCCGCTCGATGACCCGGCCAACGACCTCCTGGCCACCCGGGCCGTGGCAGAGCAGTACCGCTTCCTGAAGGTCTTTCCTCCCTCGAAGCTCAATATCAGTGTTTTTTTTGCCCTTTTAACGGCCGGCCTGCTCTTTTTTTTATTGTACTATACTCATTGGGGCTATGAGATGAGGATGTGCGGATTAAACCGTGAATTTTCCCGCTACGGAGGTATCAATGTACCGGCCTACCTGCTGATGCCCATGGTCTTAAGCGGGTCCCTGCACGGGTTGGCCGGTGGAATTTCCATCCTGGGCACCTATTACAGGTTCGTGAAAGAATTTTCCTTCGGCATGGGCTGGAGCGGGATCGCGGTGGCTCTTATTGCCAGGAATCACCCTCTCGGAGTAATCCCGGCCGCTTTATTTTTCGCCTATCTGGAGGCGGGCGCTAAAGCGGCCATGATCCATTCTGATGTGACCTTTGAGATTGCTGCGCTCGTTCAATCGGTAATTTTCTACCTGGTAACGGCCCAGGCCCTCTATAGATTTATACAATACAGAAAAAGAGCGTCGTCGTGAATAACAGCGGCTACCTGCTGACCCTGATCCATAACACCCTGGGTATCATGACGCCGATTCTTCTGGCGGCCACGGGCGGCCTTTTCACCGAGCTTACCGGTACGCTCAATATAGCCCTTGAGGGGCTCATGTTGATCGGCGCCTTTTTCAGCGTGGTCTTCGCCGCATATACCGGCAGCCTGTTGGCCGGTATTCTCCTGGGCATTATCTCCTCGATGCTCCTGGCTTTGATCTTTGGCAGCATCAGCCTCTATCTGAAGGCGAATATTTTCATCTCGGGCCTGGCCACGAATCTGCTCGCCGGGGGACTGACCATTGTTCTTTCCTTTAAATTGTTCGGCCACAAGGGCGTGATCCGCTTTGAAGACATTCCCGCTCTCCCGGTCCTGGAAGTCGAGTTTCTCCGCCGGATTCCGCTTGTAGGCGATCTTCTCCTCGGTCACAATATCCTGGTTTATTTGAGCTGGTTCTGTGTTCTCCTGGCTGCCGTGATCATTTACCGCACCCCCTTCGGCCTCCGGGTCAGGGGCACGGGCCTTGATCCCAGGACTGTTGAATCTGTGGGACTCAGTCCCGCCGGCTACCGGATGAAAGCGATCATTATCTCCGGATTTACCTGCGGTCTGGCCGGCGCCGTGCTCACGCTCAACCTGGGCGCTTTTGTGCCGAATATTACCTCCGGTAGAGGCTGGATTGCCCTGGTGGCAATTTATCTCGGCAATAAGACGCCCCTTGGAATTTTCATCGCCTCATTTGTGTTCGGATTTGCCGAAAGCTTCTCCAACTATGCCCAGGGAGTGATGAACATCCCGGCTAATTTTATTCTTGCTATTCCTTACCTGATCACCGTTCTGGCCATGATCCTCTACTCAATCTGGCGATACTATAGAGCGGCTAAAAAAGAGGCTTAGCGTTAAAGCTCTTGACAGGGCAGAAAACATGACTTAAAATAATTATTACGTTAAAGGTTAGATTTTATGGCAAAAAGCAGCGCACCGGTTAAAGAACGGACCGCAGAAAAACTGCATAGAATCGGGGAGATCGCTGAAAAGGCCGGGGTTACGGTGCGGACGATACGGTACTACGAGGAGTTGGGACTCCTGACCGCGCCTGTCCGCAAGGAATCCGAGCACCGGAGGTACGCCGGGAAAGACCTGCTCTACCTGAGGAGAATCCAGCAGCTCAAGAGCTACGGCCTCACTTTGAATGAGATCAAAGAGATTATTGATCTGGCAAAAGAAGATCCGACCGGAGAAAAGAGGCGGCTCCGCCTCCTGGAGCGGTACTGGGAAAGATGGCGAGACGCCCTGGACCGGAAAAAGAAGCTCGAAGCCTATATCGGGGAGCTTGAGTGGCATATCGATCAGCTCGAAATGGTGGGTAAGTTCCAGGCCTGTCCCGGCGATGAATGCCGGACATGTAAATACACGGCTATCTGTAAGTTCGCCAGGGTGAAAACATGAAGGCGGCAGTTCTTTCCGCGCCCGAGAAGATAGCCGTCCGGGATGTGAAAACTCCGACCATCAAAAAGAATGAAATACTGGTCAAATTGAAATATTGCGGAATCTGCACCCTGGAGCAGCGGCTCTTTGCCGGCACCATGAAGATTTTCTATCCCATCATCCCGGGACACGAGGCATCGGGTGTTGTGGTTCGGGTCGGCCCCGAGGTGCCGGCCGATCTTAAGCCGGAGATGAGGGTGGCCCTGGACCTGGTTACCCGCTGCGGAGAATGCTATTTTTGTAGAATCGGCCGGTCGAACCTGTGCCTCAACCGCTTTAATAAGGGGCAGCAGGTCCTGGGCGGCTTTGCCGAGTACATGGCAGTCAAATCCAGGCAAGTTTTTCCCATTCCGGATTCCCTCTCCTTTCAAGAGGCCGCTTTTTGTGAGCCCATCGCCTGCTGTATTCGCTCCTTAAAAAAGATCGAGCTTTCCCTGGCCGAGGACCTCCTGGTTATCGGAGCGGGTCCCATGGGTCTGATGCACCTTCAGGTTGCTCTCTGTATGGGCGCCAGGGTTTCTGTTTCAGATCCCGACAGGGAGCGGCTGAAAAAAGCAAAAGAGCTCGGCGCCTTTCTCACCATAGATCCTGCCGGTGAAAATCTCCCCGGGATAATTAAAGAACAGACCGAAGGCAGGGGGGTAGACGCCTGCGTCATTACCAGCCCTGCCCATGAAGCGCTTACTTCCGCTTTTAAGGCACTCTCCACTGCCGGCAGAGTGAATATCTATACCTCCTATAACGACAGGCCGGCCTTTCCGGTGGATGCCAATACCCTGCACAGGAGCGAGGAGCTCATTACCGGAAGCGAGGGAAGGACCGAACATGATTTTCTCCGGGCGGTCCGCCTCCTCTCCTTCGACAAGGTCAATGTAAAACCGCTTATCAGCTCCACCATCTCTTTCGGGAGCATAGAGGAGGGCTTGAGAGCGGCCATGTCCAATGATACCTACCGGGTCCTGCTCGACCACGAGGCGGTTTAATGGTCCTTGTTTTTGACCTCGGCACCTCTGCTCTTAAGGGCGGGCTTTTCGGGACAGACGGTGCCCTGGCAGCCAGGGCCGAGACGCCTCTCAGGCTCGAAAAGAGCTCCGATCCTCTTCATCACGAAGCCGATGCCTCAAGCTGGGTCTCCGCCCTGACGGAGGTCTCTTCCCACCTGGGGGTGGAAAGAGAAAAGGGGATCGAGGCCGTGGTCGTAAGCGGCAATGGGCCGACCCTCGTGCCGGCGGATGAGGCCGGCAATCCTCTAGATCTGGCCATGACCTGGCTGGACAGGCGCGGCATTGCCGAGGCTGAGCTGATAAGCAGGGTCAGCGGCTCTTATGTCGATCCAAGCTTCTACCTGCCCAAGGCCTACTGGATCTACAGAAACAAGCCGGAGGTCTATGAAAAAACAAAATCCTTTTTTCCCTGTCCCGAGTTCATCGATTTCTTTTTAACCGGAAACAGGTTCGCCATTCTGCCCGCCCCTCAATTTACCAGGTATATCTGGACGGCCGAGTTGATAGAAAAGCTTGGGATGGACCCGGAGAAGTTCCCTCCCTTCATCAAGCCGGGTGAGATGATGGGAAAGGTCAGGAAGGAGGCGGAGGAGGTTTCCGGCATCCCGGAAGGAGTGCCTGTTTTCGCCGGGGGGCCCGATTTCATCATGTCTCTCCTGGGCACGGCCACCATTGTCCCGGGCAGGGCCTGCGACCGGGCCGGCACCTCGGAGGGAATAAATCTCTGCTCCGCCAATCCTGTCCAGGACAGGAGGCTCCTCTGCCTTCCCCATATCATAGCTGAATACCACAATATTTCAGGCATTATTTCCACTTCCGGAAAAGCACTCGAGTGGTTCAAGAACATAACGGGACGGGAGAAAGAAGGTTACGATTCGATTTTTAAAGAGATCGGCCGGGTTCCGCCCGGTTCCGGGCGGCTCCTCTTTCTTCCTTACCTGACCGGTGAAAGGGCGCCCCTCTGGGACCCTCTGGCCAGGGGGTCCTTTTTAGGCCTCACTCTGAGCCACGGCAGGAAGGAGATGACCAGGGCGGTAGTGGAATCGGTGGGTTATGCGGTCCGTGATGTAATCGAGATCATGGAGGAAAACGACTGCATCATCGAGGAGCTCAGGATTACCGGGAGTCAGGCCAGGAGCCCCCTCTGGAATCAGATCAAGGCCGATATCACGGGGAAGCGGATCCTGGCGCCGGTCATTAAAGATTCGGAGCTGGTCGGCGATCTCTGTCTCGGCTTATTCTCTTTGGGCAGGTACGGCTCTCTTAAGGAAGCCTCGGATGATATTGTCAAGATTGAGAAGGTCTTTTCGCCCAGGGTCGAGCTCATGAGCCTCTACGATGATCTCTTTCTCATCTACCGGGAGTCCTACGGAAGACTGAAAGATGTCTTTCGCAGCCTCTCGGAGATAGGTGGGGCCTAAGGAACGATGGAAGGCATGAGTACCGGGAAAAGGATCAGGATGAATCGCATCTTTCGCAAGGGCACCGGTAAATCCGTGATCGTGGCCCTTGACCACGGTGCCATCGCCGGACCCTTGAAGGGAATAGAGAACCCGGCCGAAGTCATAAGATCCTGTACCGCCGCCGGCGCCGATGCGGTTTTAACAACCCGCGGATTCGCCAGGGCTGCACTGGCTGAGTGGGACCGGAAGATCGCTTTAATCCTGAGACTCAGCGGGGGCTTTACCGTTCTGGGAGGAAAATTTGAGGAGGAATTGATATCCACCCCGGAAGCGGCGCTCACCTTCGGCGCGGATGGGGCCGCAGTAACCGTCAAGTTCGGGAACACCAGGGAAGGGGATTTCATTAAACAGGCTTCCCTTACTGCGGATTCCTGCGAGCGCTGGGGACTGCCTTTGCTGATCGAAGCGGCGGTATGGTGCGGGGACCGCAAAGCGGGCGATCCCGAAGGAGTGAAGCTTGCCGCCCGGGCGGCCCAGGAAATCGGGGCTGACCTGGTCAAGACCTGCTACACCGGCAGCCCGGAAAGCTTCAGAGAGGTGGTTGAGGGCTGCCCGGCGCCGATCGTCATCCTGGGAGGAGAAAAGACCGACAACCTGGAGGAGGTTTTCAGCCGAGTCTATTACTCCCTCCAGGCCGGAGGTTCGGGCATCGCCATCGGCCGGAATATCTGGCAGCATGAGCGTGTCCGGGCCATGGTGGAGGCCATGGTCGGCCTGGTGCACGAGGGCTTTAGCGTTAGACAGGCCATGCGCCATGTAGGCCCGTGATCCGGGGCGCCACTTCATGCCGCAGGTAGCTTTTGCATCGAATCTGTTGTGGGTGATGGTGATAGGGCTCCTGGGCCCCTTGCTACCGGCCATTATCATGGACCTGGGTATTACCTATACTCAGGCCGGGCTCTTTTTTACCTTACTTTCTCTGGGATCCTTATTAGGGACACCGATCGGCGGCATCGCTTCCGATCATCTGAACAGAAAAATTGTTTTTGCCGGGTTCGCCGCCTTCCTGGTTGCCGGTCTCTCCTCCATCGGGTTCGCTCCTTCTTACCTGCAGATCCTCCTCGTAATTTTTATATTCAGCTTTTTCGGGAGCCCCATCGGCGCCATCGGGCAGGCGATCATGCTCGACATGTTTCCCGAAAAGAGGGCCCGCTACCTGTCCCTGATGGCTATGTTTGCCGCCGTCGGAAGCTTTCTTGCCCCTCTCCTCATCTATTTGAATTATTCGGCCGGGCTTTCCTGGCGCTGGCCTTTCATAGAAACAGGGGGCCTGGTAGCGCTTCTCATTATCGCCATCGCCCTGGTACCTATTCCTCAGGCAAAGAAGCAAGCTATAAATAAGATGAATTTCTTCGGTATCCTGGGCAGCCGGGAGGTGCTTTTGAGCGCGGTCCTGATCTTTTTCTCCGTCGGTCCGGACTTGGGCTTTTCCTACTGGCTGGCCGAATATTATAAAACCGGGCTCCGGGTGAGCCTGAAGCTTTCCAGCGCGGTGGTGGGAATCTTTCAAGCTGGACTCATCGGCGGAAGATTCCTTGCTTCATGGTTGCTCAAATCGTATAGACCGGAGAAGATAATGATCGCCGGCCTTACCGCTGCCCTGACCTGCCTGGCGATCTTTTTGGCCGTTCCTTTGGTGCCGGTAAAAACCGTTCTGATTTTCTTCTACGGTCTGGGCCTGGCCCCGGTTTTTCCTCTCCTGATGGCCCGGGGCACCGCTGCTTTTCCTGATCGGTCGGGAACGGTGAGCGGCGTTCTCTTTGCCTTCCTTTCCCTGGGCGGCATGGTTTTTCCTTTCTTGTACGGAGCGGCCGCCTCGGTAATAAGTATCGAGCGCACCTACCTGCTCAACGAGGCGGTGGTGCTGGCCTTACTCATCGCGGTTATCGTCACGGCCCGGCGCAAAAAAAGGCCGGGATAATTTCTTGATCACCGTCCGGAAATCCCCCTCGCGCCTGACATAACCGTCCGCTTCCAGGCGGTTCAGGAGAGGAATCATATACTTCCTGGAGAGGGAGATTTTTTCTTTGGCCCGGGGAATGCCGAACCTGGCCCCGATTTCCAGGTCCCCGATAATAATTTCGGCCAGCTCCAGGTAGGTTTCCTTTGAATAGTAGATGTTGCCGTCCAGAGAAACGAGAAGGCCCAGGCGGGCCAGATCCCGGAGGCTCTTCCGGGCGCCCGCTATTTTCAGCTTTTTCAATTCCAATCCCTCTTTCCCTGCCGAACGCGCCTCGGAGAGCATCCTCTTAGCAAAGGGGGAAATGTTTTTTTCCGGCGCCCCGGCAGAATCACTCTTTAAAAGAAGGCCGTTTTTCAGGGCGATTTTACCCCCGGACCGGAGGCCCTCATAAACCAGGCGCAGGGCCTCCTCATTTAAACGCAATTTACTCCGGAGCTCGGCAACGGTGATCCCGCCGGATCGGCCGGCCAGCACCAGGATCTCATTCTCCAGCTCCGAGAGCTTATCCTTATGAAAAACCCATTCTCCCAGCGCTGCTTGCCCCGGCGAGGCAGGAATTCTCCGCCTGGCGAGCCCATTTAAGAGCAGCCTTAAATTAAAGTAGTCATCGTCTTTGAGCCGTCCCGGCCGATCGAGAAGATAATCCGCCAGTTTCTTCCTTTCCTCCCTGCCGGCGGGTCCGGGCCAGACGATCCTGCCGCCGCCGAGGATGGAGCTCCCGCCCTGTTGAATCAAGAGAAACGGCTGGTTCCAGAGCACAGCCATGGGAGATGAGAGTACAATCCGGGCCAGCTCTAAACCTTTCAGGAAGTGGATCTCGGCAATCCGGTGGTCCGTGCCCAGGGCGATCTCGATCTTCCCATGGTTTTTTAGCCCTGCTCCCTTTGTCTCGCCTCTCTGCTCGTTTTTACCGAATGCTTTCAGCCGGTCCGCCGGTCTGATCCGGGCCATAAACTCTCTTTCACACCGGAAAGGCGCCTGCGGGACGGTGATGCAGCAGCCGCGCTTGAGGTCGGTTTTTTTCACCCCGTGAAGGTTTAAAGCGACCCTGGAAACCGGCCTGGCCCGGTCAATATCCCGGTAATAGGACTGGATGCCGCGGATGCGGACTCTTTTACGGAGCGGAAGTACCAGCAGCTCATCATTTTTTTCAAGCACCTCTCCTTTGAGGCTTCCGGTCACTACCGTTCCGGCGCCCTTTACGGTAAAGACCCGGTCGATGTACAGGTGAGGATGAGGCGTGAGGCCGGTCTGTCCGATATCTTCAAGAACCGTGATTATCATTCTTTTGAGCTCTTCAATATTTTGCCCGGTCCGGGCCGAGACGATAATCGAAGGCGGATCGGGATAACCCAACTCTTTACAGCGGGCTAGAGCTTCCATTCTTATCAGTTCGGCCCTGGCCGAACTCACGAGATCGCTCTTGGTAATGACTGCGACAATATTGCCGACGCCCAGGTATTTGAGAACCAGGGTATGATCGGTGGTCTGCTGCATCCACCCGTCATCGGATGCAATCGTTAAGATGGCACAGTCGAGGCTCCAGGCGCCGGCTACCATGTTGCGAATGAAGCGCTCGTGGCCCGGAACATCGATGACGCCGATCGGCTTCCCGCCGGCGCCGGTAAAGTGGGCGAAACCGAGATCGATCGTCATGCCCCGCCTTTTCTCTTCCGGAAGCCTGTCCGTATCGATCCCGGTAAGCGCTTCAATCAGTCTTGTCTTGCCATGGTCTACATGACCTGCCGTACCGATCACGTACATTTTTTCCCAACCTGCGAACAGTATATTCAGACCTCGGTAAATTCCGATTTTACTACCAAGTTGAATGCTCTGAAAAAACACATAATCTTAGCCACATGTGATGGTATAAACACGGAGGTGGAGAGCGGTGTTTCGGGTAAATAATAAGTCACTGTCTATTTCCCCTCCACTTTAACAAGACGTTTACTTGTAAGGTTCAATTTGAACCTTCTAATGGTTTCCGGGGGTATTATTTCGTCTTTTGGAGTTTTAAAATACAAAGCATCAAAGGGGCACTGGATAATACAGGCGCCACACTGTACGCATCGATCCGATCTCGGCATTGTCGCAATATGTCGAGTACTATCCACTTCGTAGCAATCTCTGGGGCAAACCTTTTCACAGAAAGCAGCACCCTTACATTTTTTCTCATCGAGAGCGATTTTAAGTTCCTCATGTAAGGCAGCCTTGTAGGTAGGACTGATACCAGCTAAATCAATGCTTAAAAGGAGAACAGTAACAAGGGGAATAACTCCCCATTGAACAATAAATCCCCAGGTAAAATCTCCAATTGCAGCCCTATAAATAATAAGACCTATTATAAAAACACCCCATAGGAGTATTGGAAATCCTGTTCGCCGAATAAAATCGGTGCTCTTCCCCTCAGGCCGTAACCACCGACTATAAAGTGGAAAGGATAGAAGAATTAAGAAAGATAAGCCCCAAACCAGCACAATGAGAGGTAAAATCGAGGAAGGCAAAAAAGGAAGCACAATAAGAGCCAAGATGATAGAAAGGGGAAATGCAAAAAAAACGGCCATTTCAACACGATCTGTCCAGGGGAATCTGACTTCTCGCATTTCAGGAGTTTTTTTGCAGTTATTTTCTATAAAGAGAGGAATATCTTTTGCGTAAACCGGTCCCCACTTTACCCTCCATCCGGTCTTTTTTTGTATAACTTTTGCTTCAACGCCTGTAGCAGAAAGCTGGGGCAGTATCACATTTTTGTGATCCACAAATTCTTCAATTCCACTAACTGTTATAGCTGAAATGACTTCGTGATTTGTGAATTGACCGCCTGCACTGGCACACCAGATATTGATTCCCCTGCTATTCGCAACAAGAAGATAAGCGTCTATTCCCTTTAATGCTCTTTTTACTCTCTCTAGAGTCAGAAGATAATTGCAGGTCAGAAAAACAAGGGAATTCCTATTTGGGTTTCCTATTTTCATTAACCCGGTTTTACAGGGAAAAGGAAATACCCTGAGCAGGGTGGTGATAACATTAATAAAAGTATATTTCATCAAGCTCATTTTGTTTCTCCTTTTTGTTGATTTCTTCCAACCAGCTCAATAAAGTTCTCTAATGGACTTAATCTTACCGATTCTATGGTGAAACCCGCCTCTTCTATCTTTTCCGGCAGATTCTTGACCGCATGGGTGGTCGTTTGAGTGAGAATGTAAGTAATTATTATTAGAGGGAGTCTTAAAAGCCATTGAGGTATTTTCTTGGCTATACTTTCAGGTCTTACTTCATCTGCAATGAACAGAAAGCCTCCCTGTTTCAATATTCTTTTTACCTCTTTCAGGGTATAGCTCAATTCATCTTCAGTCAGTTCGGAAAAACAAAGACCGCTCATCAGCACGTCATAACTTTGCGATGCTTCGCTTCCAAGCTCGGCAACTCCCATCTCACATAACTCTATATTTTGACTAAGATCGGCTTCAATTGCTCGCTTTTGGGCAATTTCTAACATTTGGGGATTGACATCAATCCCTTTCACCTTTGCCTCGTTTTGAGCAGCCCTGAGCGTCAATGCTCCGGTTCCACAGCCAATATCAAGAACCCTCTGTCCTTTTGTAATATGAGATGTCAGACGATCGTAAGACTTATCCAATCTTCCAAGAGTAAGAATGCGTATGCCTTTATCATACCTGGAAGGGGTGGATTCAAGGATCTTCATTAGAATATATGTGCTCATTTGAACCTCTTTTTCTCCTCACCCGATAAACAGGCAAGATTTTCTTCAAGTACGCTTTTGCTTTCACTCACTCCATCAGTAGTATAATATCATAATTACTCCAAACTCAACGGCTCTCAAATTGCACAGCTGCTTTAGGTCGCTCCTTTGCCCGGGCTCTTGCAACTGCAGGTGCAGCCGTAGCAGTCACTGCCCGGGTCCGCGGAGCGATTGACTGAAACCGTGAGGCGGATTGAGGGCGAAGGTGGGCGCCCCGAAAAAATGGGATAGATTCAGGCTCTCTTATCGCTTAAATTCATTACTACTTCCAAGGCGGAGCGCAAATAGCCCAGCTCGCCGGGATCCACGGCGGCGAGGTCTAAGCGGACCCGGCCCGCGTGAATCCTTCCGATAATCGGGGGATCGAATCTTCGAAGGACCGCAAGTATATCTTCCGGTTTGCCGGGAAGATCGAGCTCGATGGCAACCGAGGGAAAGCTCTCATCCGGCGCGCTGCCGCCGCCCGCGGCCATGGCCGCCGGCACCAGGCTCAATTTAGCAGGATCGAGACCCCGGAGAACTTTCCGGCCGCGTTTCTTCAATTCTTCCTGGGGAGTCGAAATGACTTGTTCGGCGTAGCCGGTGCGGCCGTTGAGCTTTCTGACCAGAAACTCTTCAAGCAGGGAATAGATCGCTTTTCCGGGCCGAAAGACCCGCATCAGGGGATGCCTGGAGAGCGATCCGATCAGGTCCTTTCTGCCGGCGATCAATCCCGCCTGCGGGCCGCCGAGGATCTTATCGCCCGAAAAACTCACCAGGTGCGCCCCCCTGCGCAGATACAGGCCGGCCTTTACCTCGCCGGGTATCTCCTCCGTGGTTGTGCCCGAGCCCTGGTCCACGGCCAGAATAATCCCTTCGGGTAGTGTTGCGGCCAGGTCTTTCAAGGGAGGACTTTCGGTAAAGCCGCGGATCCTGAAATTGGAATTGTGAACGACCAGGACCATGGCGGTTTCCGTGCTCATGGCCCGGCTATAGTCAGAAATCCTGGTAACATTTGTGGTGCCCACTTCCACGAGCCTGGCGCCCGAGAGGGCGAGAATCTCCGGTATTCTGAAACCACCGCCGATCTGCACCTGTTCCCCCCTGGAAACGATCACCTCTCTTCCCCCTGCGAAGACGGCGAGCAGGAGGAAAACCGCGGCCGCATTGTTGTTGACCACCAGCGCATCTTCCGAACCGACCAGGAGGGAGAGAAGCTCCGGGATCAGCCCGTTTCGCTTCCCCCTCTTGCCGGATTCTAAATCGAGCTCGAGGTTGGAAAACCCGGTATTAACGCCGGAGGAAGCTTTCCAGACATCCCCGGGGATGGGCGCCCGGCCCATATTCGTATGAAGAACGATTCCGGTGGCGTTGATGACCCTGGTAACCCTCTTCCGGGCTTTATCCCTCAAGATGCTTTCGATCTCCTTCAGGATGCCCTGCTTCCCGGGCAAGGTCTCGCCGTTTTTCACCCTCCCCCTGATATCATTCACCTTCTTTGAGGCAATGCCGGCCACAAGCGGGCGGCTCAGCAGATGAAAGTATCTTTTCAGGGCCGGTTCTTCTAAAAGCTTCTCTATCTGTGGTAGATCGGAAAGGTCAATTTTTTTCATATGTTATAGAATGAAACGGAAGAGGCAGGAATCGAACCTGCCGCTGCTAACGTCGCAGCCGGCGGTTTTGAAGACCGCGGGGACCACCAGATCCCATCTGCTTCCAGAATCAGCCGCCCGGATCAGGGCTCCGGTTTCACCACCAGCAGTTTGGGTTCTTTCTCTTCTTCCGGCTCCAAGGCTTTTTCCCTGGAGACAGGGGCTGCCGGGGCTTCCGGGAGGGTGATTCCAATTGCCATTTCGGCAGCGGCCAGCTCTCCTGCCGGGACTTCCTCTTCGGTCTTAAAACTGGAGATCTCGGCCTCGAAGGCCCACAGGTTCTCCGAATTTTTGGTCCCCAATTCGGCCAGCATTTCCATAGAGCTGTTGATCTGCTTCACCCCAGCCCCTATTTCAGCGATATCGGCGGATGTTTTTTCAGAAAGCCGGGAAACCTGCTTTATTGACTTTTCGATCTTCCTGGCCCGGTTGTCCATTTCCCGGGAAGACTGCCGGACATCCTCGGTAACGGAGACCAGGTTGGTCAGTGATTCCATCACCTGGCTGCTCCCGCTTGAGATTTCCTGCATTCCGGTCACCATTTCGGTCATACTGTCGGCCACTTCGGAGATCCCTTCGATAATCTGGCTGATGGAGCTTTCGGTTTCCCTGGAGCCCTTAGTGGTTTTTTCAATATTATTCATAATTCCGGTTAAGGAAGAGGAGATAGATTTGGCGTTTTCACGCGTGGCTTCGGAGAGCTTGCGAATTTCATCGGCCACCACGGCAAAACCCTTACCGAATTCGCCGGCATGAGCCGCTTCTATGGCCGCGTTCATGGCCAGCAGGTTGGTTTCTTTGGCCACCCCGTTTATTACTTCCATCATTTCTAAAATTGTGTCCGCATATTTGGAGATATCTTCGATCGACATCATCATCTCGTTCATATTACTGCTGCCCACTTTCGCCAGCCTGGTGAGGTCATCGATTGTTCCTTTTTTATCTTGAGCTATGCGGGTTATATTATTGATGGAAGCCAGGGTTTCTTCCACCGAGGCGGAGGATTCGGCTACCGAGGCAGCCTGGTCTTCAATCCTCTTGTTAACCCGGTCGATAAAATCCTTTATTTCCGTTACCGCGGAGTCGGATTGAGTGATTTCACCGGCCAGGGTTTGCGCCTCTTCCTGGAAAGAGCCCATGGTGGCGGTGATTTCCTCGACCGTGGCGGAAACCTGGGTGGAATTTGTGTTCAGGTTCACGGCCAGGTCTTTATTTTGGCCGGCAATTTTTTTCAATCTTTTAATTAAGTGGCTGAAGTTGCCGAAAACCGTATTGATCCGGTAGGAAATATAGCCGAACTCATCTTCCAAAGTAGAAGGGATTTTATAGATCAGGCCACCCTCCGAGCCGGCCAGGATGTCGATCGATCTCATCAGGTTATTGATTACCCGCTTCTCGGTGAAGAAAACGAGGAGAAAGCCGAGAAGAAGGGAAACGAAGTTGATGATTATCATTTGCACAAGGCGACTTTTAAAGAGATCGAGCGAGCTTTCGGAAAGGTAAAACAGGCTCAGAAAGAGAATGTTGATATAACCGATCAGGACAGGTATCAAGAGAAACATGGCTGTCCTGGATTTAAAGCTGATCCCGAAGTGTTTCTTATCTTTTAATGTTTCCGCCTGGATGTAGCCGGCATTGATTATGTCCTTTAACGGGCGATCGATGATAAAAAAGACGACCAGGTAGTTGACCAGGGCGGCAACATATATGCCGAAAAAGGCGAATACAAAGGTGGAAAGGATATTCAGGAGAGATGCCTTCAAATAGAGGTAAAGGTAAGCCAGCACGATAATCAAGCCTGTCCCGATCCGAGCGAATATGAAGAGCGATTGTCGTATCGGCAGCTTAATCATCTTCAAAAAGCCTTCTTCGACTTCCCGGGCTTCAAGCTTCCCCTCGTAAAAATCCTCTAAAAACCGTCCTCTTTTCCTGGCCAGGAAGAAATTCATGGGGTAGGCGACCAGGAGCACAATAGCCGCCGTGATTATTAGAATGAAATAGATTGCCGAGCCGATCAGCTCTGGCTCAAGGGTAAGGGCATAGAGGGTGGCCAGCGGCACTCCGAGACCGAAGCCCACCGCTTCCGAAAGATAGAAGCGCCCGGTAAATCTTTTTCGTATTTCTGTAGGTGTCATAATCTCTCCAGGATAATTTCGACCCTTCTGTTCAGGTGCTGCTCGTCCCAGTTTCTGGTTACCGGTTCTTTCCCTCCAAATCCTCTGACCTCCGGTTCGATCTCCGGTTTCCAGCCTCTCTGCCTAAAGAAATCGGCCACCTTTTCCGCTCTTTCAAGGGAAAGTTTCTCCCTGCTCGCCTCGCTATCGTATAAGGCGCAGTGCCCGTTAATGGTGACCGGCCGGGAAGGGTTCTCAAGTAGGAAGGGAAGGATCTCTTCCAGTCTTTCCCGGGCCGGGGCGGCTAAAATGCTGCTTTCCGGGGTAAAATAAATGGTTACCGTCTGCTCCAGGTAAGCCGCCGGCGCTTCAGGCTCGGCCCCGGCTGCCGTTTCTTCTGTCTTCGTTTCTGCTGCGGCCGTCACTTCCTCGCTTATCTTCTCTCCCATCGCCATCTCTTCGCCCGGCGTTTCCGTCTTCTCTTCGGTTCCGGCCGCCCC
>CAZERV010000063.1:0-18662 GCA_964514815.1 uncultured Spirochaetaceae bacterium
GGCTATGTAACTAATGAGTGATTAGAGTCTATAAATATACAATCTTGCTGTCAATATAAGCTAATAATACTAAAGAATCTTGTTTTTTTGACAACATTTTAGTCCATGGCGGCTTTAGCCGCGATGGGAGAAAATCCTGCCTAAATAAGGAAAATCCTTCTCGTGTTTTTATTTTTTTGGGCTATAATTTTAATTAAGGGGAAAGTGAATGATGATACCGCTCAGAATAAAAGGATTTGCGCTGGACTGGGAAAAAATGCCGATCGCGATTTTGAATGATGAAACCGGCCTTAGAATTCTGCCGTTATGGATCGGCCCTTTCGAAGCAAGCGCCATCATCGTGGAATTAGAAAATATTAAGCCCCCGCGCCCTTTGACCCACGACGTTTTTACCTCTTTTTTTCTCCGGCATGGGTTTAAAATGGACCGACTTGAAATTTATGACTGCTCGGCGGAATTCACCTTTTTTGCCAGAATAAAGTATCATAGGCGGCTGAAGCATTTCAACATGGAGGTCAGGCCGAGCGACGGCCTGGCCCTGGCGGTACGACTCGGCGCTCCGATATTCGCTTCCGAAAAGCTCTTTAGCAACTCCAGGAATATTCCCCCGATTATCGATAAGGCGGATTGGACCTCCGGTGAGGGGATAATGTTTCTAAACACTAATAGAAAAGTGGAATACCCTGATAATGTAGCCGCACCCTAGCGGGCATCTACGACCTGCGGGCACCTTCGGCGTTGACATTCCTCGATAGAGTATGAATAATTCAGTATATGAGCAAATACATATTTGTGACCGGGGGGGTTTGCTCCAGCCTCGGAAAGGGAATCGCCGCGGCTTCCATCGGCAGCCTCCTGGAGAATCGAGGCCTCAGCCTCCGGATGGTGAAGATCGATCCCTATCTGAATGTAGACCCGGGCACGATGAGCCCCTATCAGCACGGGGAAGTATATGTAACCGATGACGGCGCGGAGACCGACCTGGATCTCGGCAACTATGAGCGCTTTACCTCGGTGCCTTTAAGCAGGAAAAACTCAATTACAACAGGGCAGGTTTACCAGGAGGTTATCCGGAAAGAGAGGGAAGGGCGTTTCCTCGGCCGGACCGTCCAGGTCATTCCGCACATCACCGATGAAATCAAGCAGAGAATATTCGAAGTCGGCGAACAGCCCGGGGTGGATATTACCATTGTCGAGATCGGCGGCACCGTCGGGGATATAGAATCGATCCCTTTTCTGGAGGCAGCCAGGCAGTTCATTTACGATTTAGGCCGGGAAAGGGTCCTCTTTGTCCATTTGACCCTGGTTCCCCTGGTCTCGGACGGGGAACTGAAAACAAAACCCACTCAACATTCTGTTAAATCCCTGCGGGAAATCGGCATTCAGCCGGATATCCTGCTCTGCCGCTCGCTCCGACCTCTATCAAAAGACCTGAAGCAAAAGATAGCCCTTTTTACCACTGTGGAAGACGAAGCGGTCATTTCGGCCTATGATGTCCAGGCTACCGTTTATGAGATTCCTTTGATTTTCTCCGAACAGAAATTAGATGAGATCATCTTGAAAAAACTAAAGATTAGTTGTCCGAATTCGAAACATAACGGCTGGCATGCGGTAGTGGACCGTTATAACAGGGCGGAAAAAGTGGCCAGGATCGGGCTGGTCGGCAAGTACACGGAGCTTCTTGACTCGTATAAATCGATCTATGAGGCCCTCTACCATGGGGGAATAGCCAACAGAATGAAAATCGAATTGATCAAGATAGATTCCGAAGAGCTGGTCGGACCGGATGAGCTTGAGACTGCCTTGAAGCGGGTCGGAGGGATTCTGATACCCGGCGGTTTCGGACAGAGGGGCATTGAAGGCATGATTAAAGCCGCCGATTATGCCAGGAATAAGGGCCTTCCCTGCTTCGGCATCTGTCTGGGGATGCAGGTGATGGTGATCGAGTATGCCCGAAACGTGCTTGGCTGGGAAGATGCCAACAGCACCGAGTTTGTGCCCAATACCGGACATCCGGTGGTCAGTCTTTTGGAAGAACAGATCGATGTCAAGAGCTACGGCGGGACCATGAGACTGGGAGCGAGTGAATCTTACCTTATACCCGGCACCAAGCTCCGGAAGCTCTACGGCAGCCGGATAATTTCCGAAAGGCACCGTCATCGTTATGAAGTGACAAATATTTTCCGGGAGTCCCTGTCCCGGGCGGGATTGATCTATGGCGGTTTCACCGCCGACAATTCCCTGGTTGAGGCTATCGAATGGCCCGAACACCCCTGGGGGATAGGTGTTCAGTATCATCCCGAGTTCAAATCGAAACCGGTTTCCCCGCATCCTCTCTTCAAGAGCTTTGTCAGCGCCTGTTCAGAGTATGAAAAGAGTTAAAAATATTTTGATATACATCTGCGGGGGGCTGTTATGCCTCTTTTCCGCCTGCAGCTTGAATTATAATGAAGCCAGGCTGGCAGAGGATATTGCCGAGGAGACCCCGGAGACAATCATGGTCAACTTCACCCATACCATAGTATATGACGGCAAGGTTTGGGTAAGGCTTGAAGCTGAAAGAGGGGAAACATACGGAGAAAAAAAGCAAATTGTTTTGACCAATGTTTATTTTCAGGAGTTTGATGAGGAAGGCGAGCTGCTCAATGAGGGCTGGGCCGATCGGGCCTGGTTCGACACGGACAGTGAAGATGCCCGTCTTTCCGGTTCGATCTCAATTTATTCCGTTCAGGATGAAGCGGTTATCGAGGCGGAAAACCTGGCCTGGACCGGGGAAGGAAAGAAATTGGCGGCAGATCCGGAAGATGTAGTAATATTGAAAAAAGAGGACGGTTCCTTCGTAGAAGGAAAAGGATTTACGGCGGATTTCAGGAAAAAAACGCTTACATTCGAGGCCGCGGTTAAGGGCAGCTATGTCTGGGAAGAAAACGATAATTAGCACAACCCTGCTTATTCTCTTCCTTATCTCCCTTTCGCTCTTTTCAGATACATTTTCCTTCAGTGCTGACAGCATGGAGACAGTACTCGCCGGCGGAAAGGAACGAACTGTACTGTCCGGAAATGCCCGGGTAGTCTCGGAGGACAATAATATTCTGGCGGATCGCATAGAGTTGTTCGGTGATGATTTCCGTTACCTCCGCTGCAAGGGCCGGGTCAGCATCGTGAACAAAAAAAGGGGCCTTGAATTGACCAGCCAGGAGCTCTTTTACAATCGCGATGATAAAGTGGTCAGGGCCAACGGAAACGTCATTATGATAGATAAAGAAAACGAAATGGTGGTCAAAGGCGGTTTTCTTGAAGACTGGGAGGAAAGAGAGGAGACATTGGTCCAGATCGGGGTGCGGATCTTAAAAGAGGACCTGGTCTGCCGTTCCGAGTTTGCCCGCTACCTGAGGGCGGAGGATAAATTGGAGCTTTCCGGCATGCCGGTTGTCACCTGGAAAGGCGATGAATACCGGGCTTTAAAGATCTTCATCGATCTTGATAACGACACGATCCGGCTTGAAGGGGATGTTCAAGGAAAGGTAAGCATAGAAGAAGAAGGCGAGGAACCGGAAGAGGGTGGAGGGCAGGAAAGTGGATCGCAGGAGGAAAAGCCGGCAGAAAGCGGAACGGGAGAAAAAGGGTCGATGGAGAATGGAGCGGGACGGTGAGAGCCGGCGAACTGGCCGTCGAGGGACTGGGTAAGAGTTTCGGTAAAAAACAGGCGGTAAGGGACGTAAGCTTTACCATGAAAGCGGGAGAAGTGGTGGGCCTTTTGGGGCCGAACGGGGCCGGGAAAACGACTGTTTTTTATATGATCGTCGGCTTTATTAAGCCGAACTCCGGCAAGATCTACCTGAATAATAAGAATATTTCCGATCTTCCCATGTTCAAGCGGGCCAGGGCGGGAATATCGTATCTCCCCCAGGAGCCATCGGTATTTCGAAAGCTGACTGTGGAGAAGAATGTCTGGGCAATCCTGGAAACCAGGAGCGATCTCAGCCCCAGGCAAAAGCAGGACAAGCTGGAGGAACTTTTGGCTGAGTTGGGAATAAGCCATCTGAGAAAGCAGAAGGCCTATACCCTGTCCGGCGGAGAAAGACGGAGAACGGAGATTGCCAGATCGTTGGCCATTGAGCCTGTGTTCCTTCTCCTGGATGAGCCCTTTGCCGGTATCGATCCCATAGCAGTGTATGAGATTAAGCGTATCGTAGCGGATCTATCGAAAAAAGGAATCGGGGTCCTGATTACCGACCATAATGTGCGGGATACCCTGGAGATCACCAGCCGGTCCTATATCATCAATATCGGCGAAATTGTGGTAACCGGCACTAAAGAGGAGCTCCTGCAGAGCGAAGTAGCTCGGAAAATATACCTCGGCTACGAATTTCGGATGTAAAAAAATATGGACAAATTTCATTAAATAACTCACAATTAATGTTAGGTAAAGAAGAAAATGCTGCAATCTCAGAAGCCTGTCCTGAGGCAGGAACAGCGCCTCCGCATGACCCCCCAGCTCTATCAAGCCATCAAGATAATGGCCCTACCTTTACAGGAATTAAGAAACACGATTCAAGAGGAGCTGGAAAAAAACCCGGCCCTGGAAACCGTCGAAGATAATTCTTTCGATTCCCTTGATGAAGCGGAAAAAAAACAGGAAGACGGAGACGATCTCGATTACTTCGACGATACCTCCGATTCCGGGTATCTTAAATACCAGGACCGGGATGGGAGAGATGCAAAAAGAAAGTTCATAGAAGGTGTGCTGACCCGTCCCGAGTCTCTGCAGGAACATCTTCTCTGGCAACTCAGGTTACAGCACCTCTCGAAAGAAGAGTTCAGGGTGGGAGAGCTGCTTATAAGGAATCTGGATGAAAACGGCTTCCATATCGAGCCCCCGGAAACGCTGATGACCGAGAAGGATTTTAAAACTTTTGAGAAGATGAAGGCCATAATCCAGAACTTCGATCCATCGGGGACCTGCACCGCCGGTTATCAGGAATCCATCCTGGTGCAAATAAAGAATCACCCTTCTCCCCATCCACAAAGCTACGAGGTGGTTGAAAAGTATCTTCTCTTGCTTGAAAAGGAGAAATTCAAGGAAATCGCCCGGCATCTGAAAATCACTGTCCGGGAAGTGCAGAAGATAAGAGAATTTATTCGAGAGCTGGACCCGCTGCCGGGCAGAAACTTTTCTACAGAGCCTCCTCGCTATGTTATTCCCGATGTAATGGTCAGATTGCAGGATGACGAGTTTGTGATTATCTTAAACAATGAAAGCATCCCGATTTTGGGGATTAATCCTTTTTTTACCAATATCAGTGATAATAAAGAGAGATATAAGGAAAAAAAATTAAAGACTTTTCTTAAATCGAGTATTCAGGAAGCGCGCTGGTTTATCAGGAGCATTAATCAGCGAAGCGACAGTCTGCTTAAAGTCTGCAAAGCAATTATCGAGTTCCAGCGGGCTTTTTTTCGCAAGGGGCCGAAGTACCTGGTGCCTCTCGGCTTAAAGGATATCGCCAGGGAAATCGGTGTGCACGAGGCCACAGTGTCCCGGGTTACGAACGGAAAGTATATCCAGACAGAGTGGGGTATAATTGAATTAAAATACTTTTTTTCCGGCTCGGTGGCGGGAACAGGTCCCGGAGGGGGAAGGTTCTCCAAGGAAGGCGTTAAGCAGATGATTAAGGAAATTGTCGAGCAGGAGAAGAAGCACTTCACGGACCAAAGAATTGTCGAAATTCTGGCTGCAAAAGGAGTAAGACTGGCGAGAAGGACGGTTGCCAAATATAGAAAAGAATTGGATATTATGAGTTCTTTCAATAGATGAAATATCAGGATAAAATCAGGAGGGGTTATGAATACAGAAATCAAGGGCGTGCATCTTGAAGTTACTGACGAAATCAGGACCTACATCGCCAAGAAACTTCCGCGGCTCGATTTTGCTAAAGAGTTTTTTATTGATCTTTTATTTACATTGAGCCGGGAAAATCGTAATTATAAAATAGAGGCGAATATAAATTTTCGCTGGGGCCATTCCATCCACTTCGGTGTTGCCAGTTTTGATATCCTGGAGGGGATTGATAGGCTTTTTGATAAAATGGAGTTAAAGATTAATAAGGAGAAGAATAAGATCCAGGATCATAAGGGGAAAGATACGGTTAGAACGGGTGAGACAGTGCTTGAGGAATCCTGATAGGGATCGCCGCTATGAAAAAAGTTACAGTTTTAGATCTCCTGCAGCTCGACTTAAAGGAAAATGACGCGCTGGATCTTAAATGTATAGCCGCCAGATCCGGCCTGGCCAGGGAGATAACCATTCCGGAAATCAATCGTCCCGGACTCGAGCTAAGCGGGTTCTATGATAATTTCGCCTGGCAGCGCTTACAGATCTTCGGGCGGGGAGAAAACGCTTATTTAGCCAAGCTGGCCCGGGAAGGCAAAATAGATACCCTGAAACAGTTATTTTCCTGTGAAATTCCTTGCTGTATCTTTACCCATCAACAAGAGCCGACGAAGGACTTCTACGAGTTCGCCGAGAAGGCAAAATGCCCGGTCCTGCAGACCGATCTTTCCTCTTCCGAGTTTACGACCCGTGTGATCCGGGTGCTGGATAATATCTTTGCTCCCAAACAAAGCATTCACGGAGTGCTGGTAGAAGTGTTCGGGATAGGAGTTCTTATCCAGGGAGAAAGCGGTGTGGGCAAGAGCGAATCGGCCCTGGTCCTGATCGAAAGAAACCACCGGCTGGTAGCGGATGACCTGGTAGAAATCAGGCGGGTTAGCGGCAATATTCTGATTGGTACAGGCGCCGGGGTTTCAAGCCATCACATGGAAATCCGGGGATTAGGAATCATCAATATTACGCATCTTTTCGGGGTAGGCGCCATCAGGGATAAAAAGCAGATCCAGCTTATCGTTAACCTGGAAGAGTGGGATGTGAATAAATCCTATGACCGGATCGGAACGGAAGATATTACCGTCGATATCCTGGGGGTCAATGTACCCTCCCTGGTAATTCCGGTAAAACCGGGAAGAAATATTCCGGTGATTATCGAAACAGCGGCGATGAATGAAAGACTCAAGAAATTGGGCTACTATTCAGCCAAGGAATTTACCGGGAATGTTATGAAGTGGCTTGAAACGGAAAACGCCCGCGAGATCTTTCTGAACGAGAAATAGGCCGTATGGTTGAAAAAGAAGTGGTTATCAAGAACAGAGCGGGTATCCATGCCCGACCGGCCGCCCGGTTGGTCCAGACCGCGAATATGTACGATTCCCAGGTCTTTTTGGAAAAAGATCATGAAAAGGTAAACGGGAAATCGATTATGGGAATCATCACCCTGGCGGCCACCTATAATACAACAATTAAGATTTCTGCCGAAGGAAGCGATGAGCGGGAGGCAATAGAAGCTATCAGCCGGCTTTTTGAGAACAAGTTCGAGGAGGAATGAGACGAGAGGGATTTTATCTCTTATCTTTTCGTTAGGCGCCCTTGTCTCCTTCTCGACCGGCGCCGAAGAAGCGAGCCTGTCGGTAAAGACTGAAGACGGGCTCATCACCGCTACGGCGGCTCTATCGGGATATACGCCCGACTCGGTGCCGGCCTCGCTTCAAGAGGGATTAAAATCAGAAATTATCTTTCAGTTCCGCTTATACCGGAGACAGTCCCGGTTTTTTTCTTTTTTAGGCGACCGGCTCATTCTCGAAAAGAAATGTTTCCGTCTGGCCTACATTGATCTCTTTGAGGAGCTATATGTTATGGAGACGAACGGACAGGGAGTGAGGAAGTTCGACCGGCAGGAAGAATTTTTAGAGAATTTCTTCAAGCTAACTGATTTTCCCCTGGCCAGGCTTGCGGATTTGAACGGGGTTGATTATTACGTGCTGGCCAGAATCAGTCTGAATCCCGTCCGGATCGTGCCTCCTTTGAATATCATTACCCTTTTTTCTTCCGGGGCGACTACTCCCTGGGTAGAATCATCTCCATTGGCACTTAAAGGACAGGCTTTTTGAGATTCTCTTCCAGCGGCGGTACCTCGATAGGCGTTTTAGTCCTCATTTTTATTTTTATTCTGCTCATCGCTCTAATCATAGTATTTTCCCAGCAGATTCTCTCTAACCTCACCCAGGCGGATTTTCCGGGTAATTCACTGGCCGTTCTAATGGCCATAATCCTGCCGGTTATCTTACTGGGAATCATTGTCTATCAAATAGCCCGGCTTATCAGGGAGCGGAAAGGCAGGAAACCGGGCGCCCGGCTGAAAACCAGGCTGCTGGCTTTTTTTGCCTTTCTGGCTTTGCTCTCCTCGATTCCCCAAAGCTTATTATCCGTCACTTTTATAAATTCCACCATGAATTTCTGGCTAGAAGCCAGGCTCGGGGAGGCCTTAAAGGGAGGCCTGACCATATCTTTAGAGTATTACCACGGGATGGTTGAGAACCTGAACAACTTCGGCAAGAGCATCCTCCTTCCTTATATCCTAAGAGACCTGCGTCGAAATCCGGACCGGCTCTGGGAGAATATCCGGACCACCAACTCCCAGGTTCACTTTATTCAAGTCTTCGATGAAGAGGGCAAGGAAATTCTGTTTAAAGGGGAGAGCGATGGACGACTGAAAGAGACCGACGTTCTACCGGATATTTCCGGCAGCCTGCCCAAGGAAGACCGGGAGGGTTTGAGCATCCTACGGAATGTTTCCAGGCAGGTGATCGCCGGAAAGAGTTACCAGGTGGTGATCGGTATGGTGCTTTCAAAAGGTTTTGATGAGAACGCCAGGCAGATTACCGAGTCCCTGGAGACCTTTAACCAGTTGAACCGGTACAAGCGATTATTTAAGTCAGTGTTGATCATATTTTACTTTTTCTTTTCCTTGCCCATCTTCCTGTTATCCATTCTGGTGAGCTTTCTCTTGAGCGAGGAAATTATTCAGCCCATAGTCCACCTGGAAGAGGCGACGCGCAGGGTGGCGGAAGGCGATTTTTCTTTCAGGATTCTCACTCGTTCGGAGGATGAATTATCCGTTCTGGTCAGTTCATTTAACAGAATGGTGGGAGAGCTGTCCCATTCCAGAAACAAGCTCATCCAGGCCGAGAAGATTTCGGCCTGGAGGGATATTGCTCAACGGCTGGCCCATGAGATCAAGAATCCCCTGACGCCGATCAAGCTATCGGCCCAGAGAATATTGAAAAAATATCAAGGCAGCCCCCAGGAGTTTGGGAAAGTGCTGGAGCCGGCGGTTTCCGCCATCATCCGGGAGGTGGAAAATCTTGATAAGCTCCTGGTGGAGTTCAGGGAGTTTTCCCGCCTGCCGGGACCAAGCCAGGAAGAGACTAACCTCAAAGGCCTGGTGCTGGAAGTCGCTTCGATGTATACTAATCTTTCCGGAAAAGTTAGAATCGATTGTTCCCATATCGGTGAGGAGATATCCCTGGAGCTGGACCGTAATCAGATGAAACAAGTTTTTGCCAACCTGTTTAAAAATTCTATCCAGGCCATTCCGGATGGCGGTGATATCGCGGTGAGCGCCGATCTTGTTCAAAAGGAAGACAAAAATTACTGTAGAATCCGGATCAGAGACACGGGGACCGGAATCGATGAACAGGTGAAGGAGCTCGTCTTTAATCCCTATTTTACGACCAAAAAATCCGGCACCGGGCTTGGGCTGGCGATCGTAGAACGGATCATTTTCGATCATGATGGCGCTATCTGGTTTGAAACTCAAAAAGGCATCGGGACCACCTTTATTATTGATCTGCCGGCGGGGAAGTAAATGGGCAATATATTGATTATCGATGATGAGCTGGGAATAAGAACGGTCTTAAAAGATGTTCTGGAGGATGAGGGCCACCGGGCGATCCTGGCGGAGGACGGATTCCAGGGGCTCCGGGCCCTGGAATCGGAGCCGGTGGATGTGGTGATCCTTGACGTCTGGCTGCCCAATATGGGCGGGATCGATGTCCTGAAAAAAATAAAAAAGGAGTATCACGACCTGGAAGTCATCATCATATCGGGGCATGCCAACATAAACCTGGCCGTGCAGGCGGTCAAGCTTGGAGCGTTCGATTTCCTGGAAAAGCCGCTCTCTTTAGATAAAACGATTACCGTGTTGGAGAACGCCCTGAAGCTTGAAGTACTTAAAAAGGAGAATAGAAATCTCAAGCGGTCTCTTTTTATCGAAGATGAGATGATCGGATCGAGCCCGCCGATCTTGAAAGTGCGGGAGCTTATCGCTCAAAGCGCAGGAACGGATGCCAGAATCCTGATCCTGGGTGAGAACGGAACGGGCAAAGAGCTGGTGGCCAAGGAAATTCACCGGCGCTCGCGCAGGGCCGCGGGACCGTTTATTGAAGTCAACTGCGCCTCCATACCCGAAACCCTGATCGAGAGTGAGCTCTTCGGGCATGAAAAGGGCGCCTTCACCGATGCTTTTTCCAGGAGGAAGGGAAAATTCGAGCTGGCAGATATGGGGACCCTTTTCCTCGATGAAATAGCCGATATGTCTCTGGCAAGCCAGGCCAAAGTCTTGCGGGTCATCCAGGAGCTTAAGTTCGAACGTATCGGCGGTGAGGAATCGATAAGCGTCGATGTCCGTTTAATCTGCGCAACCAATAAGCGGATTGAGGAGGAGATCAAGGACAGGCGCTTCCGGGAGGATCTTTTTTTCCGGATAAATGTCATTCCTATCAACGTTCCGTCTCTACGGGAAAGGATCGAAGATCTGGACAGCCTGGTCTCCTATTTCATGAAGAGGTTTAAACGTACTTCGGAAACCGAGCCTAAGAAGATCTCAGAGAGAGGATTGAAAATTTTAAGCGATTATCCCTGGCCGGGGAACATTCGGGAGTTGAAAAATTTTATTGAGCGAGTTAATATTATGACGGATGAGCAGGAGATCTCGCCGGAGACCGTGAGGAGTTATTTGGGCGCCTGGGAGGCCAGGGAGATTGGCCTGGTTTTCAGGAAATTCGATTCAATGAAACTGAATGAAGCCAGAGATGAATTTGAGCGCGAGTTTTTAACCAGAAAATTGCAAGAGAATCAGGGCAATATTTCCAGAGCCAGCAAGGTTTTAGGAATAACGCCCTCGAATCTGCATAATAAGATAAAAAAGCATGCCCTGGAGCTGAAGAAATAGCATGAAGGGTCTTACAGAACGCCAGCGAGAGGTGCTGGACTATATAAAATCATTCATCCGCAGCCACAAGTATCCTCCTTCTATTCGGGAAATTGCCGATAATTTTAAGATCTCTGTTAAGGGCGGTTATGATCACCTCAAAGCCCTGGAAAAGAAGAAATATGTTAAGTGTAATCTGAACCGTTCCCGGGCTATTGAAATCATCGGGGAAGACGGGTTCTACGAAGAGGAAAGGCATGAGAAAATCCCCCTGTTGGGAACGGTAGCTGCCGGTAAGCCGCTTTTTGCCGAAGAGAACATCGATGGCAGCATTGAATTTCCGGTGAGTTATCTTCGCGGCGGAAAGCATTTCGCCTTGAGAGTCAAGGGGGACAGCATGATGGATGTGGGGATACTTGCCGGGGATATAGCGATTGTAAGGCAGCAAAACTCGGCCGAGAACGGCGATATTGTTGTCGCCCTCGTAGATGATGCGGCCACCATAAAAAAGTTTTATCTGGAAAAAAACCGGGTCCAGCTCAAATCCGAGAATCCGGCTTACCCTCCCATCTATACGCAGGATATCAGGATCCTGGGCAAGCTCTCCTTCCTGATCAGAAATTATGAATAAAAGTGACGCCGTTTACCTTCTTCTCGGCCCCGAGGTAGGAGAGAAGGATCTCTTTATCGAGCGCCTTATCGAGCGCATTACCAAAACCCGGGGTGGTCGCATCCCCGAAGGTGTCTTCATCCCCGCAGGCCGCAGGTGCCCGCAGGGTAGGGGGGAGGGCGAAGCTCCGGAGATTCATAAATTCTATCCTTTTGACACGGACCTTGTGGATGTTCTCACGGTCTTACAAAACGGGACTCTGTTTGCGAATTATCGGATCGTAATTCTGAGCAATGTGGAAGTGATCAATAAGGATAGGGACATTCGACTTCTGGCCGGTTACTGTGCAAACCCGGTTTCAAACGCCACGCTTCTGCTTTTATCAGAGGAGATACAAAAACACAATAAGCAATTGGAAAGAGCAATCCCTAAAGAAAACAAGCTCATTTTTTGGGAGCTCTTTGAAAATCAGAAGAAAGGCTGGATAATCTCATTTTTTCGCAAAAAGGGGATCACCATCGATAACCGGGCTTCGGATTTTCTCCTGGAAATGGTAGAGAACAATACCAGGCAGCTTAAGTTAATTTGCGAAAAGCTGGCTCTCTTTTTCGGTCAGGGCGCCGGAATAGAGTATAAGGATATTGAGAAAATCCTCTTTCATAGTAAGGATGAAAATGTCTTTACCCTCTTTGAAAGGGTTTCGCGGCGGGACCTGGGCTCTGCGCTCGAGGTGCTGCAGAAAATTCTTCTTTCCAGGGAGGCCGAGCCCGTTCAATTACTGCGCGGGCTGCTCAATCAGTTCAGGAAACTGATGGCTTACAAGCAGCTCCTGGCCGAAAATTACACCCTGGGAGAGGCTTTTGCGCACCTCCGGGTGCGCAGCAAAAAGCTGCAGCGGGTGTACCAGGAGGGTGGAAAGCAATATTCCCGGGCCGAATTGGAAAAGATCGTCATGCTCACCGCCCGGTTCGATCTCAGGCTTCGCTCGCTAAAATCAAACTTGCAGGCTCTCATTCTCCAGCTCTTCCTCTATTATGCGATAAGAAAGGGCGGCCGGGGAGCCTGGTGTCAGCTTAAAGATTCGTAGAGCCGGGAAAGGAGATCGTTCGCCAGCTCGACACTGATACCTGCGGCCGCGGCTATTTCTTCCGGCTTCTTCCTGCTTAATTCCCGAAGCGAGCCGAAGTGTTTAAGAAGGCGGACGCTTCTCTTTTTCCCGATCCCTTCAATTTTTTCCAGCAAGGAGACGCTCATCTTTTTATCCCTTAATCGCTTGTGAAAAGCAGTGGCGAAGCGGTGCGCTTCATCCCGCACTGAGATAAGCAGTTTTAAAGCTTCAGAGGATTCGGGCAGGCAGATCGGCTCCTTTGCCTCCGGGAGAAATAATTCTTCATTTTTTTTAGCCAGTCCGACCACCGGAATCTCTGGGATGCCCAGGAGGCGGAGTATCCCGGCCGCGGAATTAACCTGTCCCTTGCCTCCGTCAATCAGGATAAGATCCGGCCTGGTTTTCTTTTCATTCAAGACTCGGGTATAGCGCCGGGCTACTACTTCCCGGATGGCTTCGAAATCATCTATTTTTCCGTTCAGGCTCCTGATCTTATAGTGCCGGTAGTCGCTTTTATGGGGCCGGCCGCCGAGAAAGGCGACCATCGAGGCCACGGCCTCGGCACCTTCAAGGTGGGCGATATCGAATCCCTCAATTCTCCTGGGAGGAAAAGGAAGGTTCAGGGTTTCCTGGAGAGTTTTAAGAGCTTTATCTTGCCGATCTTCCGATTCTAGTCTTTCCCCGGCAGTCTGAACGGCCATCCGCACCAGTTGAGCGTGTTTCCCCTTTTGGGGGAACCTGAAGCGGATCTTTTTCCCGGTCAGTTCTTTTAAGAAATCAGAGATTAGTTCTGCATCCAGGCGCCGGGATAGATAAGCGGTCCGGGGCCGGTTGTCTATCCGTGAGTAGTACTGGGCTAAAAATGTGGCGAACGCGTCTTCTTCCGGAGAATAATCTTCCAGTAAGAAGACGTTTCTGCCGATCAATTTCCCTCCCCGCATCTGGAGGATGGCAATACCGCACCTGTACCCTTCACTCCGCAGCCCGATATAGTCCCGGCTCTCTATCTCGAAATCGACCACGTTCTGCACTTCTGTAAGTTCCTTTAAGGCCTTAATCCGGTCCCGGTAGATGCGGGCCTTTTCAAACTTTAAAGATTCGGCCGCCTTATTCATCTTATTCTTAAGCTCTCCGAGAAGCGCGTCGGTTTTACCGGCTAAGAGCAGCCGCACTCTTTCAACCCGGGCCAGGTAGTCTTGCTGACTGATCTTACCGCAGCAGGGAGCGCTGCAGCGGCCGATATGATAGTTCAGGCAGGGATGACTCTTAAGCTTTAATTCCCCCCGGCATTTTCTCAATGGGAAAAGCTGGTCGATTAAATTAAGACTCAGGTCGATCTGATTGGCTTTGGCAAAGGGGCCGAAATATTTCGAGCCGTCAAAAACGATCCTTCTGGTCCTGTAGACCCGGGGATATTCCTCACCGGTAAGCTTGATAACGGGGTAGGTTTTTCCGTCTTTTAGGTTTATATTATACTTAGGTCTGTACTGTTTGATGAGGTTGTTTTCTAAAAGAAGCGCTTCTCCCTCACTGAGGGTAACGATTGTTTCAAAACGCGCTATTTTGGAAAGAAGATGGCGAGTTTTAGTGTCCTTAACGCCGGTAAAGTAAGACCTGACCCTCTTTTTCAGGCTCTTTGCTTTGCCGACATAGAGAGTTTCGCCCCGCCTGCTTTCCATGAGGTACACTCCCGGACTGTCCGGGAGATTCAGAGCCTGATTTTTAAGCGCCTCCGGGTCCTCATTTATTTTCTTCGGATTCATGTTGATTTACCTGGCTATCGATTATAATGTATAGAAGAATTGTGAAAAATGGAACTCCGTTTATCATTTTCCTGATCTCTTTCTTTTTAAGTCTCCCGGGGCCTTCGGGCGCCTACGGCCTGGACAGCATTATTCTTTTGGGACGCGGCGACGGATGGCAGGATTTTGTACAGAAGGACAATCTCATGCTGCGGCCGGGAAAATGGGGAACCTGGGACCTTTTTTTAGCGGATAACGAATACCTGCCGGATCCGGAAACCGATCTCCTCCTTCATTTCAATCGAAGACCCCTCCTGGATGCGGCTGGAAATTACCGGGTGCTGAAAGACAATGTCCTCCTCTCCGAGCAGTTTAATCGAAAGGGAGTGGCAGGCGGTGGCTTTTCCGGTCCTCAAAAGGGACTGGATCTCATGCCGGGAAGAAATGCGTTGTTTGCTGAAAGAAACTGGTGGGGTGATTTCAGCATTGAGTTCTGGCTGTACCCTGCTCTTTTAAATGACGGAGAGTCTGTTTTTTCCTGGGTGGGTTCCCGCTGGCGGCAGGATAAGATTATACCGCAGAGTGTTCTCTGTACCATCCAAAATCGAAGACTCATCTGGGAGTTTGAGAATTTTTTCATCCCGGTGGGAGACGGCGAATCGTTTATCAATCTCAAAGGGCTTACGCCTCTGGTTCCGAAAAGCTGGCACCATCATTTACTCCGTTATGACAGTTCAAGCGGGCTGCTCGAATACCTGGTGGATGGGATTCCGGAAGCGGTTACCTTTACTACCGATACCCGGAGAGAGGAAGGAACCATTATGGCTCCTTATGTGGGCAGTGCCGGCACAGGGGCTCTGGAGATCGGAAAAAACATTACCGGTTTTCTCGATGAAATGAGGTTTTCCAGGCGTTATATAGATCAGCCTGCTCTTACCAGGTACGGGGGCAGGACCGGAAGTGCGGTGAGCAGAATTTTTAATCTGAATTACAGCGGAACAAAGATCAAGAAAATCGAATCCGTCTACACCAGGCCAGGCGATTCGGAGGTCTATTTCTACTATCGGGCCTCCGACAGTCTGGAAGCGGAAGATCGGCTTTCTTCGACCTGGCAGCAGTTCAGGCCGGGGGAAGAATTTAAAAACGCCCGTGGAAAGTATCTCCAGGTAATGGTCGAGCTCTTTCCGGATGGCTCAAGAAACCATTCTCCGGAAGTATCCGAGCTGCGCATCGTGTATGAACCGGACTTGCCGCCGCCGCCCCCAGGAGCCCTGTATGCCCAAAGCGGGGACGGAAAAGTCAAACTTTATTGGAACAGGGTTAACGAGGAGGATGTACGGGGCTACCTGATTTATTACGGTGACGCTCCGGGGAATTACCACGGTACCGACAGTTCCGCCGGGGTTTCGCCGATCGATGTGGGAGATGTCTCGAGTTTCGTCGTTACCGGGCTTGAGAACGGCAAACTCTACACCTTTGCAGTGGTTGCCTACGATTCCACCCTACCTCCCCACCGCAGTCTCTTTTCCGGTGAAGTCAGCTCCCGGCCTTCCAGGATATTCGAATGAAGACCATGACTGTCAAAGAAACCCTGACCAGGGCTCAGACCGCCTTCCGGATCGGGGATTATGTCCAGGTGGAGAAGCTGCTCCTGAAGGTTATTGATGTAAAGCCGGATCTGGCCCCGGCCCATAATATGTTGGGCAGCGTGTATGAGAAGCTCTCCGATTACGGCAAAGCCTTCAAAGAGTTTAAAAAGGCAATTGAGCTGAAAGAAGATTATTCAGAGGCCTATAATAATCTGGGAGTAACTCTTAAAAGCATGGAGCGCTTCGAGGAAGCGATCTCCGTTTTTAAGAAAGCGCTGGAGTTTGCCCCGAACCGGGCGGATATTCATTACAACATCGGTAATACCTTTAAGCGATTGAAAAACTACCCCGAGGCTGTCGAATCTTTTGAGAAGGCCAGAGAGCTGGATCCTCAATTTGTGCCTACCTACAACAACCTGGGGACAATCTATGATCAATTGGATAAGTATGAAGAGGCGGTCTCCATTTACAGAAAGGGCCTGCAGGCGGACTTTAACCAGCCCAGGATTCATTATAACCTCGGCATCGTCCTGGAGAAAACCGGCCGGCTCCGGGAAGCTCAGATTGAGTATGAGCAGACCCTTAAAGTAGAACCCGGGTGGGTGGAGGCGTTAAACAATTTAGGGGTCGTGCTGCAGAAGCAGGGAAAGCAGAATGAGGCCATTAAGGTTTTCCAGGAGATTTTAAAGATCGATCCACGGAATCTGCCGGTCCGGAATAACCTCGGTGTGGTTTATAGCAATTTGGGCAGAAATGAGGAGGCCATTCAATTTTACCGGGATGCCTTGAAGATAAATCCCGGCTATTTCAAAGCAGTATCCAACCTCGGCTCCGTATTCGAGTCCGGGGGCCATTATTCCGAAGCTTTGGAAGAGTTTGAGAAACTCGTTAAACTGAACCCGGAGAATTTTGAAGCCCGTTTCAGGTTGGCCGGCGTGTATCTCTATCTGGAGAGATATGAAGAAGCAGTCCTGCTTTTCAAACAGATCCTGGAAATTGACCCGAATCATAAAGAAAGCCTGAGGGCCCTGGCGATAATCTATCAGAAGCTGGGCAAAAGGGAAGAAGCCGAAGAGTGCTACCGGGCCCTGATGAAAATCGATCCGGAAAGCCGCTCTTACCATCTGGATTTAGCCATGGTGGCCAGAGACCAGGAAGATTATAAGACGGTGGAAAATGAAGTAAAGCAGTATCTGGAGGAAAGCCCCGATGACGACCGGGCCAGGCTGCTTCTCGGAGAGTCGTATTATCATCGGTCCCTCTATAAACATGCTTCTCAAATTTTCGAAGACCTCCTGAAAACAAAACCCGAATACCGGGAAGCCTATGATTATCTGGCTAAAACCTATCGAAAAATGGGTGAAACCGAGAGCGCTATTGCCACCCTGGAAAAGGTCATGACCCTGGAGGGGACCAGCGCCGATTCAAAGGATCTCGATAAGCTGCGGAATACCCTGGATGAATATGAAGAAGCAATTTCCGAGTACGAGCCCAACTATAGAGATGAGTGGAACAGGAATCTGAGACTCTTGAAAGGCCTGGGAAGCGGGCAGGAAGGAGAGACCGAAGAGGCCTTTGATACTGCAGGCGTTGAGGCGGCGGATCCGGATGTCGATTCCCTGATTATGGAGGAGGATGAGGTACCCATCATCAATATCGGCGGTATGGAGCCGGTTTTGTCTATAGAAGAGGAGGAAGAGGAGCTTAACCTGACGGAGATAGAGGAGGACCTCGGCGAGCCCGAGAAAACGGTGATCGAGATCAAGGATGAAAGGGCTCCTTCCCTGATGAACCTACTCAAAGATCAGGATCTTTATAAAGAGAATCACGATTGGCAGGGTTTTCAGCTTCCGCCAGGCTTGAAAGAGGCATTATCCTCAAAAGCGGATGGCTCGGGTGGTTTCATCCCCGCAGGGGGTGTCTTCGTCCCCGAAGGGGAGGGCGGCTATGTCCCCACCGGGGAGGGGGGGGAGAGGGCCGGAACGCCCGTAGGGGTTGGGGGAGCCGGGAAGCCGGGCTTAACGCCGGAGGGGGAGTCCGTGATCGCCGAGTCGCTTAAGGAATCGGTGAAGGCCCAGCAGGAAATGGTGGCCGAATTGACGGACGACTTGAAGGATGTCACCAGGCAGCTTAAAGAGAGGAGCCAGTTCATCCCGGTTCCTATCCCACCTGCGGCCCCTCAACTACCGCAGCCGTTGCAGTCGGTGCCGCAGGTCCCGCCGGCCTCTCGGCCTGAAGAAGAAGGGTTTCCCCGCTTTGAAGCCGATACTGCGGAGGCTGAAAGCGCTTTTCCTCCGGTAGAAGAGGAAGGAGCTTTTGAGCCCGAGACGCCGGAAGAGCCAGACGAGTTAAAAGGGAAGGAGTTTGGCAACCTGCCCGAGCTGGAGACGGCTGAAGAAACAGAAAAGGAATCCGCAGAGGCTCAACTCGAAGAATTGGCAGAAGAAGGCGTCTGCGTCCCCGCAGGGGGTGTCTTCATCCCCGCAGGGGGTGTCTTCATCCCCGAAGGGG
>CAZERV010000064.1:0-18248 GCA_964514815.1 uncultured Spirochaetaceae bacterium
CTTGACAGGCAAAATGGCTTAAGACCTCCGTTTTTTATTTAGCAGGCTGGCCTTGGTCAATTTCACGCCGGCATTTCTCTTCCTGATCCGGGTAACCGCCTCTTCGACTTTACGCTTTTTCAGGTACTGATCCTCAAAGAGCTCTCCCTGGCTGACCGTTTCTTCTTTGACCAGATTGGCGGTTCCCGCGCCGATCAGCCTGATCGGGGTGCTGCCGTCCCACTTCTGCTTTAAGAGCTCTAAGGCGATCTGATAGAGCTCATCAGATGAGGTGATCCAGTGTTTGAGGGTTTTTTGAGCGCTGACGGTAGTGAAATCGAAATAACGAAGTTTTAAGAAAACCGTGTTTGCCTTCCATCCGCCCCTGATCAGGCGGTACATGATCTGATCGGAAATCTCCAGGATCGACATTTTTATGGACTCGGGATTTTTTTTATCCGACTCAAAGGTGATCTCACTGCTTAAAGAGCGGCTTCTGGTTTCAGATTCCGGCAGGAAAATGCCCGGGTCGAACCCCCGGACTGCCCGGTATAGATAGAGTCCGCAGGCTTTTCCCAGCATGGAACAGAGAATATCCTGGGGAAACCGGCGGAGGCGCTCTACGGAGGTAATGTTAAGCTCAAGTAAGCGGGAATGGGTCTTTTCTCCCACGCCCCAGAGGTCGTTGAGCTTCAATTTATCGAGAAAGGTAATCTCTTCTCCGGGAGCTACCTTGAACAAGCCATCCGGTTTTCCGTATTCCGAGGCCAGCTTGGCCAGATATTTATTGGCGGCGATTCCGATGGAAATCGATAGACGGGTTTCAACGCGTATCCTATTTTTAATCTTTTGAGCAAGCTTTAATTCCGGGCCGTAAAGACGCTCGGTGCCGGAAAGATCGAGATAAGCTTCATCAATCGAAATCTGTTGAAAAACAGGACTGTACGACTCCAGGATGGCCATGACTTGCTCGGAAACCTCCAGGTAGCGATTCATTCGCACCGGCAGAAAGATTGCATGAGGGCATTTACGCCTCGCCTGAGAGATAGGCATGGCCGAGTGGACGCCGTAGCGCCTGGCTTCATAGGAACAGGAAGAAACAACGCTCCGGGCGCCCAAACCGCCGACAATAACCGGTTTATTCTTAAGCTCCGGGTTATCGACCTCTTCGACCGAGGCATAGAAGGCATCCAAATCCACATGAAAGAGCAACGGTCTCATGTTTTTATAGGCACCCTCTTTTTAAAAGTGAAGCGGGTTTCTATCTCCTTATTGCGCCCAAAAATCTCCAGGTCATCTTGCCGGCCGAAATACTCCAAGGTGATACTCAGATCGAACATCATATCCCTGGGCAGTGTCAACTGAACGAGCAGCGGCAAAGGCGGATTTACCCCGACAAGAATTTGATATTCCCGGCCTCTTGACTCCCGGATATAAGGGAAGTTGGCGTCAAAAAGGATAAATTCCTCTCCCGAGGAGAGGGTAAGCTTCAATTTGAAAGGCTTCCCCCGGGGGGCAAGATTGAGGGAAATATTTCTCCTATCAAGGAATCCCCTACTGGTTTCCTCAATTTCAAGCAGGTCCTGGAATTCTCCCAGGGGCAGAACATAGCTGGTCAAACGGGACTCAATCGAGGTCAGGGAGGACCCGTCTGCCAGGTAGATTCTACCCAGGGGCGCAGGGCTGGTAAGCTTGAGCGTGTTTGAGCGGGCTTCCCGGTCGATAATGTAGTGGGCTAAAACCGGCTGTTTTTTAAGTTCATTAAAGGGTGTATAAAACAGAAAGGTCAGCAGAAGGACGATCAGAATGAGCGAAGGCGCAGCGAGGACCGTGATGCGTCTGGTCCGTCGTTTTATCTTTCTGAAAGCGCCCGGAAGCATTCTCATCCTGATGAACATCAGAATAAAAGGCAGGAGGATGATTGCCAGCAGCAGGTTTCCGATAATACCGGAAAAAAGAACCGCCCGGCAGAAGGTGAGACTGGGAAGCAGAAAAAGCTCAATAATTGTCTTCAGGATCCAGTAGGGGGAAGCGAGAAAAAAAAAGAGTTTCAACAATTTATTGGCCGTTATTGAGAAAAGCAAGGCGAAAAAGAACGCCCAGAGAAAATAGTAGGTAAAGGAGATATTGAAAAGGGCCAGCACAAAAATATCGCCTAAAAAAAACAGTAAGGCCGAGGCGGAATAAAAGCTCCCGTTCCGGGAAAAGCTGAAAGTCCTCGCGAGGTCGAAGATGCCCGCCAGGGTGCGTCTTCGTGCCCGCAAGAGGGGGGGAATTTTACTTATCGGCTTAGAGAAAATAACCAGGATCAACACCGGAAGAATCAATTTGAAGATGAGAAATAACAGGGGAAACTCTGTCCACAGCAGTGGCATATTCCGGAATGATAGGATGCCTTTTAATACCCAGGTTGAAATGAATAAAAGCAGGAAAACAATTAAGAAAAAAACCGGCAGGTTCCAGAAATTTTTAAAAATAGTTTTCAGATATTTTTTGAGTCGACCTGAGAAGAACAGGGCATAGAGGAGAATGATCGCCAGGACAGCAGTGAGAATCAGCAAATAACTTCTTTCATCCACGTTGAAATAGAAATCCCGCATCTGAAAGAATAAATAGTGGCGGTCCCAGGTTTCGGGGATCCCCTGTTGAAATGACTCTAAAAAGGAATGAAAAAAGAGATTAAATGAAGAGATCCAATTTTCGTGTTCCCGGGGAGAAAGATTGCCGTATTCACCTTCAAAGCTTATGGCCGGATAACCGGCAAATAGAAAGGGCTCAATGATTGTTTCCCCCGAAGTGAGACCGATCCTGAAAATCTGGTTTTCATTTCCCCGGACCAGGAAAAAAAGATCGGCTTTTTTCAAGGACCTGGTGCCGCGGTCGATCAACCAGTACGGAGCGACAACGCCTTTGCCGCCGGCGTGGACATGAAGGCGCGAGGGTATTGTTTTCAGGTTTAGATAAAGAACCGTTACCTGGTATTCGGGATAAAAATCCCGCAGGAATAGCTTGCTGCCCATTGGATAGCCCGCATCCTCTCCGTACTCCGCCCCCAGGAAAAGCACTTTCACCGATACGGGCGGGACCTCTGTCTTGAGCCGTTCCAGAACGCTCAAGGCCAGGGCGGCATTTATCGAACCGTCGTAACGGCTGGATTCTTCCTGGGGATGATTCAAAGGAACGGCCAGTATCATGGTATCTTTGAGCTTCCCTGCTATATTGGCTTCGAGCCCGGAGGAAAAGGAATGATTCAGGTCTGATTCCCGAAAGTCGAAATGCCGGTAAGAAATATCAAGCTCATCGAGGCGTTTTTCTATAAACTTCAGCATTTCAGCTTCGGAAGAAGAGCCTTCTACCCTGGGAAAAAGGGATTGAAAGTACCGGTAATCAGCCAGGACCCGAGGAGTATTTTCAGGTATCCTGGGCTGGGTAAATAGAGGAACAGAGATAAGGAGAAGAACTGAAGTAATTATATTAAGGCGCATCGACGGTCATAAGAATAGCGAACCAAAAAAATGATTGCAATATAATAGTTTATAATTTATCATTAAGGATTGTAAGCGTATAGTGACCTGCGGCCGGAATGAACTGAAGAATGTTTATGGGCATAATGAATGAGATTCTTGAAAGAAGAAGCGTCCGGATATTTAAACCCGATCCCGTGGAAAGGGAGAAGCTGGAGCGAATTCTTGAAGCGGGCCGGCTTGCCCCCTCTGCGAAAAACAGGCAGGAATGGCGCTTTATAGTAATTCAAAAAAAAGAAATTCGGGAGAAGGTTAAAGACGCCTCCTTCGGCGAGGAGCATGTCGGTGAGGCTCCGGTAATCATCGCCGTCTGTACCACCAATATCGGTTACAGGATGCCAAATGGACAGTTGTCTTATCCTGTCGATCTCAGCTTCGCCGCTTCTTTTATGATGCTGCAGGCAGTCAGTGAAGGACTCGGCACCTGCTGCGTAACCACCTTCGATGAACAGATTGTGAGGGACCTTTTAAGTGTCCCATACTCGATGCGTATCGTGCTTTTGCTCCTCGTAGGAAGTTCTGCTAAAAAGGGGGAGCCAGGTATAAGAAAGCCGCTGAAGAGTATGGTCTCCTACAATCACTGGTAGATTTCAGTTTTAACTGTTGTAATAGTCGTAGAGTTTTTCAAGGCGTTCTTCATTTTCTTTGCCCGGAAGCGGATCAATCTTTCCTCCCAAAGAAAAATAAAGGGTATCGAAACGGGTCCAGAGAACTTTTAAGGATACTCTAAAGGTAGGAATTCCTATCTCCTCGCCTGGAATTATGATTAAAGGAAGGACATCTTGTTTCTGAACGGGTATATGTTTGACAAAAGAGATCTGGCATCCTGACCTGCTTAAGTCTCTCAAATAACCCGGAGTGTTATCGGGAGCGTGCATTACTTTGGCGTATACTTTGTTTCTCTGCTCTTTTCTTTGTTCAGTTGACATTCAGGCGTTCTCCTGCTTGAAGTTCCGGACGGGAGGCGGGTGGCTTTTTGGGGGCGGCCAGGTTGATGACCGTGCCGCAGATAGTACCTGAGTTCCAGGGTACAGGTTTTTCATTTATATCAAAAAAGACAAGGTCAAAATGAGGAAAAGTTTTTTTTGCCAGCAATATACCCATGCCAAACCTTAAATAATTGTGTTTCTTTTGGTATTCCAGAAACTCAGGAGCCTGCGAATCGATATTTTCATGGCTTTCATCCAGGGAGTAGGGAAGTATTTCCGGGTTAAATCCTCCTCCAAAGTCTTTGATACTGATTTTTAAATGGTCGTTAAACGCGTCAAAAGTCGTTACTATTCTTTTATTTACCTGCCTTTCGCGGTGAGCGCGGAGCGAGTTGTTTAGCAGTTCCAGAACCGCAAACCTGATGTTTTCTTGGTTTTCGATATAATCGGGAAATATTAAATCATTCAGAACATTGAGAACTCTCCGAAATTCTGCTTTAGGGTGAATATTTATTTTTACCCGCCGGTTTTTTTTTCCTTGATAGATTAGACAGCTTTTCATGAAGAGAAATTTTCCTTTGAAAAACCCTTCGTTTTATTGTTTAATGTCTCTATGATCTTCCTTTTTATCAGGATAGATAATTATAAGCAATTGTCAGCGATTAACCAAGTGCTGGTTGAGGATATAGAGGGCAGTTTCGGTAAAATTACGAAAATATCCGGGATCTCTCTTTTACATAGCCGGGAAGGAATTTTTCTATTTTCTTTAGGCGATCAACAACGGCTAGACCCTAAGCTGGGAGTAGAATCGGTCCTCCGGTTTTATGAAGCGCTTCGGGAAAAAAGAGACGAGCTTTTCGGGTTTAATCTTCTCCTCTCTATCGCCGATGAGCAAAATCCGGATGTCCTGATAAATTTCATGAAAGATTCTTTCCTCCAGATTGAGGGTGATGAAAAAATCTGGCTGGACGATAGAAGCCGGGATTTTTTTTCAAATGTCGTTAAATCGAGAAGGTCGGGCAAATTCTGGCAGGCCGGGAAGCGGTTGTCGATTTCCGGACCGGAAATAATAGGGAAGACTCTCTGGAGCCTGGATAAATTAGCCGGAAAGATCCTGGAAGATCTTAATAACCAGGATCAAAAGATTTACAATGCCCTCTTCATCACCGGCTCGGTTAAGAGTGAGAGAAGATTCATCATTGAGGCGGTTTTAAATCGCTTTCTGGAAGGAAATCCGGTTCTCTCTGTTCCCAGGATCTTTACCCTGTTTAAAAGACGTTCGGCGGTCCATCCATTTTTAAACAGTATAGATGCTAAGATTCTTCAGGTGATCTCCGACTACCTGGAGCCGGCGGAATTAAGGGTATGGAGTGAGGTGGGCGATGTTTTGGAGTTTCTTACTGAAGGGACGACTAAGAAGATCTGTCCCGATCGCCTCCAGACGGATTTTTATTTGAGCTACCAGCTCTATTTGACTGCCTGTTTTCGGATGCTGGAGGAAAATTTTCTACCCTGGGTCCTGGTCTGTGAAGATATTGAATCTTATCATCCCGAATCTCTAAAAACCTTAAAGGCTTTATTCAAGAATTTCTCCAGCAATCCCCAGTTTCTGGCTATTATTACGACAGGACAGAAAGAATTGTTAAGCATGTTCGACCTCTCAGCCTCCCGCCAGTTTTCCATCTCCCCCTTGTCTGCCAAAGAGATCGGCCGCTTTTCCAGCGGCCTTTTTCACGGCCTGACTATCCCGGTGGAAGACTGCCGGCAGATCCTTAAATCTACCGGGGGGAGGCGGACCCCCCTCTTTCAGTATCTGAAGTTTCTTCAGAGTTCCGGAAGAATCCGTGAAGAAAACGGAGTCTTTATTTGGGACGGGTTACAAAAATCGAAATCGGTCGATCCTGTCCCGCCTAATGCTGTCGCCTGGCATTTTATTGCCGGCCTGCCCTTCGGTTTAAAAAAATTTCTCTACGTTATTACCCTCCAGGCCGGGTTGCTGAACCGGCGCCGGTTAACGGCTTTCTTATGCTCCCTCGGATACACTGAGGACGGCATCGAGCAGTCTCTTAAAACACTGGCCGAACATCTGCTTATTTTGAACGGGGAGACTGTTATTGCCCTCTTCCCGGAGCTTCGAAAAAGACTCAGGCGAGAAGTTTTAAAAACCGAGCAGGATCCGCAGGAAAAGCTGATCAGCTATCTATCCGCCGAATGGAGGAAAGAAAATTTTTCCCGCCTGGCGCTTCTTTATTATTTCTTAATGAAAGTAAAACACACAGAAGAGGCGATGGAAGTGCTTGCCGCCCTGCTGGATCGTAAACTGATCGAACTGGATTTTGAAGGATTAAAGAGCATACTCAAGCAAAAGGACCTGCTCGCGGAAATAAAGAGCGTCCAAAAGAACATGCTGAAAATTTTAATTGCCACGGTCAGGTTGAGATGTTCTTTGCTTGAGGGAAGGTTGGAGGAGGCGGAGACAGTCTATCTGGAAGCCCTGGAGCTTAGCCGGGACTTCCGGATAAACCCCCAGAAGGGATCGTTATTTCTTCAGATCGCCCGTTTCCATGAAATGAAGGGAGAAGCTTCATTTGCCCTGGAGTGGGCCAAGAAAGCTTTCATCCAATTTCAGGACTCTGATTTTCCCAAAGGTAAACGCCAGGCCGCCATTGAGCTGGGAGCAGTCATGCTGGCGCTGGGGAAAATTGAAGAAGCGTTGGAGTATTTTTCTTTTACCGAACAGTATCCGGGCGGGTTTCTTCAAACGGAAGAGCTCCGGGCTTTATCCCTCCAGTCGGCGGCCCTGTATTTAAAAGGAAATCTCTCCCTGGCTCTTTCCCAGGCCCAAAGGGGACTCGCACTGGCCAGGTCCTTGAAGAGAAGAGAGGATGAGCTTTTTATCGGTTTTCTTGAAGCAAGGATTCTTTTTGAATTGGGCTCTTATCAGGAATCAGGCCGGCTCATTCAGGAATGCCTCGCTTTAAGCCGAATCTATGAAATTAAAGAGGCGGGAAGAGTACTTTATTCCTGGCTGGCCAGGACCTATTGTTACCTCGGTTTAACAGGGACTGCTTTGGAACTGCTAAAGGCGCTCGAGGACAGTCCGGAAAAATGCTTCTTTCTGGGAGAAGCGCTCTTTTTTGCCGGAAAACACACCGAGGCGGTCGAAACTCTGGACAGGGCGGTTTCCCTTAATCCGGATTCGGATACTTTTCCGGGGGAAAGAGTTCTCTGGTCGAACGGATTTGCTTTGATCGAAGGAAGATGTTTCAATCTACTTAGAGGCAGCAACTTGCTTTTACGTTTGGTCAAGGCCTTTCAGGGCTACATTTTAGGAGTGCAGGGAAAAGTCGAGCGCGGAATTAGCCAGCTTCAGGCAATTACCCGGGGTGAGAAGCTGCCTGGCGAAGATCCCTACTTGAGCATGTATAATTACTTTTATGCCTGCGCCCTGCCCGAAATCAGGAGCAGAGAGCTGGACGACGGGCTTACCGTGCTGAACAAGGCTTTGATGCTGCTCCAGCAGAGATCGAGTAATATCGAGCGTTCCGATACCCGCCGGCAATTTCTTAAGCAGAATTACTGGAATGCCCGCCTTTTTGAAGATGCCGGGAAGAAGAAGCTTCTTTAACCGCCTGAGAGCAGGAGCAGGCCCGTTAGATACGACAGGTTGACGGGGACCCGGGTCTGGTTTATACTGTCTCCGGCGTACCCTGGGAGGGGATAATGGCTGAACAGTTAATACTTAAGAGTCTGCCTTTTATTAAAATCCTGCCGTTCTGGGCCCAGGAACTGGCCTATAAATACTGCTCCAAGACAGCCAACCTCTATATCGTGCATGGAAACATCCGGGACTTTCTTCCTCACCAGATGAACGATAATGAGTTCAACTTTGTCAAAATTCAGGACTACATTGCCGAAGTTTTATTCGGAAACCGGGATATTATAGTTTTTTATGACCGCTCTTCCGGTGTCACTTTCTGCACCAAGGAAATGAGAAAGGACTATTTGCAGGTCCTGAGCGGTTTAAACGGCGATGCGGATGCCTCTCTTTCCCGGGACCCCATGGAGGCTTTTCACGCCCTGGAGAAATACTTTTACCGCAATATCAAGCGAAAGCGCCGGATCGTCCTGATTATCGATTATTCCGAAACGATCCTCCCCAATACGGATATCTCCAGGTATACGGACGAGGACCGCTACTGCCTGGTCACTCTTAATCGCTGGGCTAATGACCCGATCTTTACGGAGGGTGACATATCCATCCTCCTTTTGACTGAAAACCTGGTCGATCTCAATATCAAGCTCGTCCGTTCGCCCAGCACCATTAAAGTAAATATTCCCCTGCCCGATGAGACGGTGCGGGAGCGATTTTTAAACTTTCTCGATCGGGAGGAGAAACTGCTTCTGGAAGACCGCCTTTCCGCCAAAGAGGTCGCTAAAGTAACCAGCGGTCTTAACCTGGTGAACGTTTACCACCTGGCTGCCGAGTCCTACCAGGAAGATAAGAAGATCAGCCGGGAATATCTGCGCCTGAAGAAAAAGGAGATGATTGAAAACGAGGCGATCGGTCTTTTGGAGTTTATCGAATCGGAGTTTGACCTTTCCATGGTTTCCGGGCATGATTTTGTGAAAAAACGTTTTAAGAATGCCGCCAAAGCGATAAAAATGGGACGCTTCGATGTCCTGCCCATGGGCTATCTGATTGCCGGGCCGGTCGGAACAGGTAAATCCTTTATGGTCACCGCCTTTGCCGGAGAGATCGGAATTCCCATTGTAAAGTTCAATAACTTCAGGTCCAAATGGCAGGGAGTCACCGAAGCGAATCTGGAGAAAGTACTGAATATTTTGAAAGCCATGTCTCCGGTGGGCGTCATGATCGATGAAGCCGATGCTTTCCTGGGCAACCGGAACCAGGAAGGCGATTCCGGCACCAGCAACAGAATATTCGCCCAGATTGCCTCATTCATGGGCAATACGGAGTACCGGGGAAAGATAATCTGGTTTTTAATCACCTGCCGGCCCGACCTTCTGCCGATTGACTTGAAAAGGCAAGGAAGAGCGGAAGAGCATCTGGCCCTTTTTTACCCGGAAGAGATATATGAAAAAGAGGAGCTCTTTCAGACCCTGGTAAAGAAGCTGAAGTTGAGGATTCAGAAAGTAAATGTTATTGAGCTGCTTAGAAAATATAGATTCGATTTTTCAGGGGCCGACCTGGAATCCATCTTGATCCGGGCCAAGCTGCTGGCAGCCATGAACAATCATGTGTTCATAACCAGGAACGATCTGGAGGAAACCATAAGGGATTTTATTCCTCCCGCCTATCCCCATGAAATAGAGCTCCAGAACCTGGTGGCGGTACTTGAATGCACGAGTCGGGAGATGGTCCCCAAGAGATTTCAGAATCTGGACAGAGGCAGGGTGGTGGCGGAAATCAAGCAATTGAAGATGATTCTGGCGGAACAGGAATAGTAAATATTATTTGCTTTTAAGCCCGAATCTCTTTATACTTGGCAAGGGTTTTCTTTGGCGATGGTCAATAAAGAAGAAGTTTTAAAGAGCCTGCCTGAAGACGGCTTCTTGAAGATCTCCGAGAGTAAAACTGTCTCTTTACCTAAAGATAAACGGATCGCTCTTATCCGAAAGGGGAATGAGTTTTTTAACCGGAAAAAGTATGACCTGGCGAAAAAGATCTTTCTAACTACCGGTTACACGGACGGCCTGATCAGACTTGGAGAATATTATTACGAACAGGGCCGGTCCCTGGAGGCTTTTCGAATGTTCTGGCTGGCTCCCTATCCCAAGAGAGTAAATGCCATGCTTGAGAAGATGGTATATATAATGAAAGAGTGGCTGAAGGAGGAGAGCGGCAAGAAAAGCGATGGCTGAAGAGAAAAATCATACCATTAAAAAAGAGGTCTCTGAGCTGTCCAAAGAGGGCTACGGTCTCGTAAAAGAGGAAAAGTTCGCTTTAGCCGAGAAGCTCTTCCGCCGGATACTGGCGATCGATCCGGCAAACAGCTATGCCCTGGTCGGTCTCGGAGAATGCGCCAGGAAGCAGGGCAATTTTCAGAGCGCCATGCAGCATTACCAGACCTGTCTGCAGCATCACCAGGGAAATAAATATGCCTTGGTAGGTCTTGCCGACTGTTACAGGGCTCTAAAGTCTTACGAGAAGGCGATTGATATCTGGGAAGAGTACCTCGGGCAGGAAGACCATGATATTACCATCCTGACCAGGATCGCCGATGCCTATAGAAAAGTTAAAAAGTTTAAGCGCTCCAGGGAAATTTACCTGAACGTTCTGGAACTCGATGCGGACAATCCCTATGCCTTAAACGGTCTGGGCCACCTTTATTTTGATTTTAAGGCCTATCGAGAGGCTATCGGCTGCTGGGAAAGAATGCTGGCCCTGGATGACCGGAACATCAAGGTGGTCACCTCCCTGGGCAACTGCTATCGCAAATTAAAAGAGTTTCAAAAGGGACTGGCTTATTTTCAGAAGGCCCGGGACCTGGAGCCCGGAAACTTTTATGCCCTCTTCGGGCTCGGAGACTGCTACCGGGGCTTGAATAATCACCGCAAATCCCTGGAATCCTGGCAGGCGATCTTGGAGTTTGATCCTCAGAATAAAGTGATCATGACCCGGGTCGGCGACGCTTACCGCAACCTCGGGGACCTGGATGCGGCGGATGAGTATTACAGGAGGGCATTGAATATCGAATTCGATCTCTATGCGGTAATCGGTCTGGCTATGATTAACAAGGCGAAAGGGAATTATCTAGAAGCCGTAACTTCCCTGACCGGGCTTCTGGCCCAGAGCCCGAAAAATCACCGCCTGGCGGTCGAGGTCGCAGATGCTTACCTCAAGATGAATAATACTACGAAAGCGGCGGAAGTCTTGAGTAAGTTCGTGCGATTGGGCGGAAAGAATGCCGGTGTTTCCAGGATGCTTGATAAAATAAAAAGTAATGTGCCCGATTCAAGCAGTTGCTAATACGGCCCGGATTCGCCTGACCCCGGCGGAAGACGACTGTTCCCTGGTGATTCTAAAGACGCCCAGGAGGCCCGTTCTTTCCACATGGGGACCGCCGCAGACCTCCCTGGAAAAATCTCCGATAGAGTAGACCTTTACCATCTCTTCATACCGGTCTCCGAAGAGGGCAAGGGCGCCTGCGGCCCGGGCATCTTTCAGGGTCTTGGTCCGGACGGTAACCGGAAGGTTCCGGCGGATTTGTTCATTGACCATCTCTTCCACTTCCGTAATCTGCTCCGGGTTCAGTTTTTCCGGATGGGTAAAGTCTAAACGCAGGCGCTGTGAAGTTATATTGCTACCCCTTTGCTCGACATGATCGCCCAGGACGTTTCTCAAAGACTGGTGGAGCAGGTGAGTGGCGGAATGCAGTTTCCGGGTCATTTCCGTCCGGTCGGCCAGCCCGCCTTTGAAGCCTTTTTCCGCTCCCGCCCTGGACAGGGCCTGGTGCTTTTTAAAGGCCGCTTCAAATCCTTCCAGGTCGACCTTGAGGCCGTGCTCTGCGGCCAGTTCCCCGGTGATCTCGATCGGAAATCCGTAAGTGTCGTAGAGACGGAAGGCTATCCTGCCGGGGACTGTTTTTTGCGGATTCCTCAATAGGTTGGGCAAAAGCTTTTCGAACTCCCGCTCCCCTTTCCTTAAAGTAAGCATGAACTTCTTTTCCTCAAGCTGCAGCTCGCCGATTATCATCTCCCGGCGGCGCTCCAGCTCCGGGTATCTCCCCCGGTAGATCTCGACGGCAGCCCGGGCAGGGGCGGTGAGGAAACTCTTTTCCACCGCCAGTTTTCTGCCGTGGCGGATAGCCCGCCGGATCAGGCGCCGCAGGATGTAACCCTGGCCGAGGTTGGAGGGCTTTACTCCCTTCTCGTCGCCAAGAATGAAGACGGCGGAGCGAATGTGGTCCGCGATGATTCTTATCGATCTGTCTTTTCCCGCCTCGTTTCCGTATTTCTCACCTGCCGCCGATTTTATGGCCCTGACGATCGGTATGAAGAGCTCAGTATCAAAAACGGATTTCCTGCCCTGAAGCATGGTGCAGGTCCTTTCGATGCCCATTCCGGCATCCACCGTCTTCTGTTCCAGGGGAAGGTAGCGCCCGTCTTCGGTCTTATTGTACTGTATGAAAACGTCATTCCAGATCTCGAAATATTTTCCGCAACTGCAGCCTGGCCGGCATCCCCCCGGGCAGGGTGGAATCCCGGTATCGATAAACATCTCCGTGTCCGGACCGCAGGGACCCGTCTGCCCGGCCGGACCCCACCAGTTGTCTTCCCGGCCCAGAAAATAGATCCTATCATCCGGAATACCCAGGGAGCGCCAGATTTCGGCGGCCTCCTCATCCGCCGGGACCTCCTCATCTCCTTTGAATACGGTTATGTGAAGCTTATCCGGGGAGAACCCCAGCCACTCGGAAGAAGTCAGGAATTCAAAACTGAACTCGATGGCTTCCCGCTTGAAGTAATCTCCCAGCGACCAGTTACCCAGCATCTCGAAGAAGGTCAGATGGGTCGTATCTCCTACTTCATCAATGTCTCCGGTCCTGATGCACTTCTGGACGTCTACCAGGCGCCGGCCGGCCGGATGGGGCTCCCCGAGAATATAGGGGATCAGGGGGTGCATTCCGGCGGTGGTGAACAGCACGGTAGGGTCGTTTTCCGGTAACAGGGATTGGCCTGAAATCTCGGCATGTCCGTTCCGGCGGAAAAACTCGATATATTTCTCTATAAGCTCAAAACCTGTCATGAGATAGATACTATGCCAATAATCCTTAATGATCTTGTTATTTTACCACCATTTTAGTCCATTGCGGCTGAAGCCGCAATGGGGGAGTGCCCTGGTGCCCTGGTGCCCTGGGAATGTCAACAAGCGTTGAGAAGGTGTAGCAAAACCGGGAACAGAAATCCAAAGGTGAGGTCTTGCTTTTAGACGAGCTTCGATTTTTTTGCTACACACACATGATTGAAGATATCCCTGATTTTCTTATCGTTTAATTCAGACTGCCCACATTTTTAGCAAACCCACACCCTTGGGGAGAATTAACTGATAAATCTTCCTATTGCGGTACCCCTGCGGGCATCTACGAATTGTAATCCACAGGTCGCAGATGCCCGCTAGGGTACCGTAGGCCGGAGGTGCCCGAAGGGCGGCCCGCAGTGAAACCATATTGCAAAAATCTTGTTAAAAAACAAGATTTTTGAGTGGTATTGCATAGTGAGCATCCTGTTGCGTTTCCTCCCGCGTTGAATGGAATTAAATGATTTTCCGGGAAGAAAAACCCCGCTGGCAGCCCAGCTCCACGTCTTTTGCTTACACGATTCCTCCGGCTGAGAGTCTGTTCGACATGGTACCGGCCTGGCTAATAGGAGACAATCGCTCCTGAACCAGGCTTGTAGGGTGGGGTGTCTCGCCGAATTCTATGGACTCGGCTTTTAATTTCAAGTATCTTTGGCTTTGCTCTCATCATCAGCCAAAATCGCGGTACAGGAACAGAACCATGACTCATAAGGATTCGATAAACGATTCGCTCAGGAACATTGCCATAATAGCCCATGTTGACCATGGAAAAACGACCCTGGTGGACGCCATGTTCCGCCAGAGCGGCACCTTCAGGGAAGGGCAGGAGACCGAAGAGAGGCTCATGGACAACATGGAGCTCGAACGGGAGCGGGGGATCACCATTGCCGCTAAAAACTGCTCGGTCCGATGGAAGGGAAAGAAGATCAACATCCTGGATACCCCGGGCCATGCCGATTTCGGCGGTGAGGTGGAACGGGCCCTGTCCATGGTTGACGGAGCCATTCTCCTCGTGGACGCTTCGGAAGGCCCCCTCCCGCAGACGAGATTCGTCCTGAACAAGGCCCTCAGAGCCGGCCTGAAGATCATCGTTGTGATCAACAAGATCGACCGGCAGGACGCCCGGCCGGAGCAGGTGTTGAACGAGATCTACGACCTGTTCCTGGACCTCGATGCCCTGGAGGAACAGCTGGAGTTCCCCATACTCCATGCAAACGGCAGGGCCGGCGTGGCCAAGACTGCCCTCGATGAGGAGGGGGAGAACCTGCACGTCCTCTTTGATACCATCCTGAGGGAGATCCCCGCCCCTGCCTTCAGCAAGGCCGATCCCTTTCAGATGCTCGTGGCGGATCTGTCTTACTCCGATTACCTGGGCCGTCTGGCTATCGGAAAGGTCATCAACGGGAGCGCGCGTTCAAAGGAGAACCTGATATGCATCGGAGAGGATGGAAACCACAGGCCCCTGAGCATCTCCAAGCTGCAGGTTTATGACGGGCCCGCTCTCAAAGAGACGGACAGGGCGGAACCCGGCGATATTGTCGTTCTTTCCGGTATCGATGAGGTTCATATAGGCGATACCATCTGCACAAGGGAATCTCCCAAAGCCCTCAAGCGGATCAGCGTGGACGAGCCCACGGTGTCCATGAGGTTCACCGCTAATACCTCTCCGCTCTCCGGAAAAGAGGGCAAGTACGTCCAGTCCAGCAAGATCTGGGAGCGCCTCAAAAAGGAATCCATCAAGAATGTCTCCATAAAGGTGGAACAGGCGGAGGGCGGGGAGGGTTTCATAGTCAAGGGAAGGGGCGAGTTTCAGATGGTTATTCTCATTGAGACGATGCGAAGGGAGGGTTTCGAGATCTGTGTGGGTCGTCCGGAGGTCATCTACCGCTATGAGAACGGAAAAAAGCTCGAACCTGTGGAACATCTCTCGGTAGAATGCGAGGAGAGCTTCACCGGGATTGTGACCGAAAAGCTCTCGAGGAGAAAGGGAAGGATGCTGGCCTACGTGAATCATGAGAGCGGCCGGGTGAGGCTCGAGTTCAGCCTTCCCTCCAGGGCCCTCATCGGCTACAGGGACGAATTCCTGACGGACACAAAGGGTACTGGGATACTCAACTCCTACCTTACGGGGTACGAGGAGTACCGGGGGGAGTTCCTGAACAGGTTCTCCGGTTCACTGGTAGCCGACAGGAGCGGGGTGGGAGTCCCTTACGCCCTCTTCAACCTCGAACCGAGGGGTCAGCGCTTTATTGTTCCGGGGGATCCTGTGTACGAAGGAATGATCATAGGGGAGCATAACCGGGAGGATGACCTCAATGTGAATCCCTGCAAGATGAAGAAGCTCACAAATATGCGAGCCGCCGGAAAGGACGATGCCGTCACCCTCACGCCCGCACTTCCGATGACCCTGGAACGGGCCATCCAATTCATAAGGGAGGATGAGATGGTGGAGGTCACCCCCTCGTCCATACGGCTGCGAAAGAGCGTTCTGTCAGCCCAGAAGAGAAAGGTCCAGAGCAGGCGGTAGGGGGCTCTCGAGGTACCGGTAAGGGGTCGCGGGCTAATAAACCGGGACCCTGCTCTTAAAGCGTTTCTTGGGATTGCTGGCGATCTCCACAAGATGGCGTTTTCCGGCTCTTTGATTTTTAAAGGCCTTGACAATGCTCTCCGCCGTATAAAAGGGGACGGTTACAAAGGAATAGATGTCGTAGACCTGGGCGTCTCTGATGAGGACCTCGCTTACGGAGCTCTTTCTTTCGAGCAGATTGACAAGCTTGCGTTTTGTCAGCCCGTCCTTTCTGCCCATCTGGATAAGGAGCCTGGTCTTTTCCCTGTTTCCGGCTGAGACCTTCTTGATCTCCCTGTACTTGTTTCTGTCGAGCTTATCCCCGAAGGCAACACTGAGGACCGATGCGAGGACCTCCTTATGGTCCTTGTCCTTGAGCAGAGCACCGGCTCTCTCCCTGAAGTCACCGTATTCCCCGTTTTTGGTGATCTCCTCGACCTCGGAGACGATTCTGTTCCATTTGGCCTGGATCACGTCGTCGATCTGGGGAAGCCGTTCCTTCCGGATATTGTTTTTTGCGATCCCCTTGAGGAACTGGAGCTTTCTGTATTCCGCCGGGGTCACAAAGGTGATCGCTACGCCCACGTTCCCGGCCCTGCCCGTACGGCCGATCCTGTGGATGTAGGAATCGGTATCGTTGGGAAGGGAGTAGTTGATAACATGGGTCAGGTTGTTTATATCGATACCCCTGGCCGCCACATCTGTGGCAACGAGGATGTTGATCCCGCGCTTTCTGAAACGGTTCAGGATGAGCTCTCGCTGGGGCTGGGTGATGTCTCCGTGAAGAGCTTCCGCATTGTAGCCCCGTTCGGCAAGACGGCGGGCCAGCTCGTCCACGTTCACCTTGGTCCTGCAGAAGATGAGGCCGTAGAAGCCCTCCTCAATATCGGCGATCCGACACAGGGCCTCGAATTTATCCCTCTCCTGAATGTCGAAGTAAATCTGCTCGGTGAGCTCCGTTACGGGCTGCTCCTTATTCACGGTTACATGGTCGTAATCGCCCATATGCTTTTCGGCGATCCTGCGGATCCTTTCCGGCATGGTGGCGGCGAACAGCAGCATGCGCCTGCCCGGATTCACGGAGCCGAGGATCTCCTCCACATCCTCAATGAAGCCCATGTTGAGCATCTCGTCCGCCTCGTCGAGGACCACGAAGGAGAGGTTCGAGAGCTTCAGGGTCTTTCTGTTGATGTGGTCGATCACTCTGCCGGGAGTTCCGACGATAATATCCACACCCGCTCTCAGCTTTCTGATCTGTTGAACGATAGGCTGCCCACCGTAGATGGAGGTGATGCTCACGGCCTTTCTGCCCGCCAGGGAATCCAGCTCCCTGGCCACCTGGATGGCCAACTCCCTGGTGGGCGTGAGGATCAGGGCTTGGACCGCATTGCCGCCCGGCTCAATCTTTTCCAGGATGGGCAGGCCGAAGGCGGCGGTCTTCCCTGTTCCGGTCTGGGCCTGTCCGATGATGTCCCGCTCTCCGTTCAAGAGGAGGGGAATGACCTTTTGCTGGATTTCCGTTGGCTGCTCAAAGCCCATGCTCCGCAGCGCCTCGAGAGAGTTCCCCGCTAAGCCTAGCTGCTCAAAGGGGTTTAAATTTTCCATATGATTTGTACCGTCCGAGTATCTAAGGTACGTAAATACTTCATCCCGATCCATCAAGATCCACGCTGTTCAAAAGATGAAGCATTGAGGAGGGCGTTTTTACGCTTTAAAGATATAATATACTCAAATATCTGTGGGTATCATATAAAATTATGCCGGAAACCGGAATTTTCTTGCCCTGTGGAGAGTATTTTCCCCTTCTATCCGCTGAAAGAACCGAAAAACCACTGCCTTAGGACTCCTCTGCGCATCAGATCAGCTCCACAACCACCTTAGGTTCTCTCCGCGCCGGTTATTGCTGTATCGATCCAGCTCTATCTGTTCATGGCATGCCCGCGCGCGCGGAATGTAGTGAGATTGATGAGAAACCTGTCGAATTGCCGTTCTTGATGATTGCCCCATATAGAGAAATACTGAGTAAAATGTCGTCGTGAATCAATTTTCGACGAAGTAGGGAAAAAAGTGAAACATAACATTTCGCTGGTCGTGCCAAGGTAAATCTGAAACCTTGGGATTAGATATCATACAATTCCACCCTGTTTTGACGTCAATTTAAGTAGCTCGATTTGACGTCAGTTCCTGGAAATCGAACTGGTCTTTCACCTTAATTTGCAAACCACGATTGCCCCACCATGAAACCTTATTCAACCCCATAGTTTTTCGCTTTTCAAGTATTTGAGCCAGATGGAGCTTTATTCCAAGGGGATCACCATCTAAGTAGGTAATAAGGAAATCTCCTGAATCATTTAGGCTTAATTCACAATTTTCATTACTACATGAGTTTCGGCAAATAATAATACTTGACCAAAAGATATTAGTCT
>CAZERV010000065.1:0-18104 GCA_964514815.1 uncultured Spirochaetaceae bacterium
CTCAGAAGTTGACGCAACTTCTACAACCCGATAATAAATCCGGCCGGCAGCCCTTTACATTATTGACATTTTACTATCAGAAAGGTATCTTCATTTAAAATTGAGTAACGGAGTTAGCTTTGCAGAAGGCCCACGGTATCTGTTTAGGGGCTTCAACAATCAGCGCGGTCAGCCTTTCCCGCAGCCCGGCCGGCGGAAACCGGGTCATCATCGAGAAGGTCATGACGAAAGCCCATGAAGGTAATCCCAAGGCCGTTTTTGAGCAAATCGTCAGGGAGCTGGGCCTGGATTCCGAACCGCTTCTGGTTACGGGACGCAAGTTCCGGAGCTTTGTCAAAGCGCCTTCGGTCACGGAACCAGAAGCGGTGGAATACGCCTTAGATTTCATCGGGGCCGAAAATGGCGGGGCTTACGATGCCCTGGTCTCTGCCGGCGGTGAAACCTTCATGGTCTATACCCTGGATAAGAATCAAAAAATCTCGGGTATCTCAACCGGGAATAAATGCGCAGCCGGGACCGGTGAGTTCTTCCTTCAGCAGATCAGGCGGATGGACCTGGGAATTAGCGAGGCTGTCGATCTTGCCGGCCGGGGGGAGCCCTACCTGGTAACGGGCCGCTGTTCCGTTTTCTGCAAGTCCGACTGCACCCACGCCTTAAACAAGGGCGTGCCTGTTTCAAATGTAACGGCCGGACTCTGCCGGATGATCGCCCAAAAAATCGTGGAGATAACCGCCAAAGTATCGCACAACAAGATTCTCCTGGTGGGAGGGACCGCCCTCAACAAGACAGTGGTCGATCAACTGCGCCAGGAATTAGGAGAGGTCACCGTTCCTAAAGAAGCCCCCTATTTCGAAGCCCTGGGCGCAGCCCTGCTTGCCTTTGAGCGGGGGAAAGCCCTTCCCCCGGACCTCTTCCATACCGGAGGCTCGAGCTTTCCCTTTCTTGAGCCGCTTCCCGGCTTTGAATCCCTGGTCACATTTAACGAGATCGAATACCAGGAGGCCCGGACCGGGGAACGCTGCCTGATCGGGCTCGATGTAGGCTCAACCACCACTAAAGCGGTACTCCTCAGGGCGGAAGATCATGCCCTGCTCGGCTCGGTCTACCTCCGCACCAATGGAAATCCTATAGAGGCCTCCCGTTCCTGCTTCCAGGGTCTTTTGGAAAGACTCGCCGGCACAGAGGTGGATATTATCGGGATCGGGGTTACCGGGTCCGGCCGCCAGATAGCCGGACTGTACGCCCTGACCGAGGGAATAATCAACGAGATTATCAGCCATGCCGCGGCTGCCGTGTATTTCGACTCCGAAGTAGACACCATCTTTGAGATCGGCGGCCAGGATGCCAAATACACCCATATAACCAGCTCGGTGGCCTCGGATTACGCCATGAACGAGGCCTGCTCTGCAGGCACCGGGTCATTTTTAGAAGAAGCGGCCTTTGAAACCCTGGGCGTAAAAATGGAAGAGATCGCGGATTCGGCCCTGCAGGCGAAAAGGCCGCCCAACTTTAACGATCAGTGCGCCGCCTTTATCTCCTCCGATATCAAGAATGCCACCCACGAGGGAATTACCCGCAATGATATTCTGGCCGGCCTGGTCTATTCCATCTGCTTCAACTATGTTAACCGGGTCAAAGGCAACAGGCCGGTGGGAAAGAAGATTTTTATGCAGGGAGGGGTGTGTTATAACCGGGCCGTTCCCCTGGCCATGGCCGGAATTCTTAAAAAACAGATTATCGTACCGCCCGAGCCGGGGCTGATGGGCGCCTTCGGAGTGGCCCTGGAGCTTAAAAAAAGGATCGATCTCGGCCTGATCAAAGAGAAGAAGTTTGGCCTGAAAGAGATCGCTGCACGAGAGGTCTCCTACGAAAAATCGTTTGTCTGTGCCGGTGGCAAGGAAAAGTGCGACCTGAAGTGCAAGATCACCAGGGTGCGCATAAACAGCACCGTCTACCCCTTCGGAGGAAGCTGTAACCGCTACTATAATATCCGGTTCAAGAAGACCGTTGACGATGAGGCCAGGGATTACGTAAAGGTCCGCAACGGCCTCATGTTCGAAAAGTACGCTCCTCCCAGGCCGGCCGGGCCGGGGGCGCCTGTAATCGGACTGAATACCTCATTTCTTACCATGAAGCTTCTTCCTCTCTACTACAATTTTTTCTCTCACCTGGGCTGCAGGATCGTAATGCCGGACCGCATGGAGCCTGATGCTGCCAACCACATGGTGACCTCCATGTGCTTCCCGGCGGAAGTGGCCATCGGGCTTTATGAGAACCTGGCCTTAAAGAAACCGGACTACGTCTTTATCCCCCATGCAACGGAGCTTTACGTGCCGAAAGGAATCGAGAGGCTCGAGTTCTGCGCCACCTGCGCCTTCAGCCAGGGAGAAGGGTTCTGGCTGCGCCAGGCCTTTCAAAACAAAGGATCCATGCCCGAAATTCTCACTCCTACAGTGAACTTTAACGGCGGCTGGGAAAAGGGCCGGAAGGCTTTTGTGGAGACCGCCGGCAGGATAGGTTTTTCAAAAAAGGAAGCCGGGGAAGCCTTCACCGCTGCCGTAAAAGCGCAGTATGCCTTTGAGGAAGAATGCCGGCAAATAGGAACGAGGCTTCTGGAAGAGATCCACTCTGACCCGAATAAAACGGCCATTATAATGTTCGGACGCCCCTATAACGCCTATGCTCCTGAAGCGAATAAGGGTATCCCAAAAAAATTTACCAGCCGGGGCTGCCTGATCATACCTTACGACCTGCTCCCCTATCAGGACGAGCCCTTAGGGCCAGATTACGCCGAGTACATGCACTGGGAAGCGGGCCAGAGGATCTTAAGGACCGCCCAGATCGTCAAGCGGGACAGCCGGATTTACGGCGTCTATATTACCAATTTTCTCTGCGCGCCGGATTCATTCCTGGTCTCCCATTTCCGCCGGGTCATGGGCACAAAACCCTCCCTCACCCTGGAGCTCGATGCCCACACGGCAGACGCCGGGATCAATACCAGGATCGAGGCTTTTCTGGATATAATCGAGAATTACCGGCAGGTCCAGCAGGACGTGCGGGACCCTGAATCCGAAGGTTACCGGCCGGCTAAAATCAGCTACAAGCATAAAGGCACCTACTACATCGATTCTAAAGGAAAGAGACACCGGCTCACCGACCCGGCCGTTAAGTTTATCCTTCCCCCGATGGGGGATTTCGGAAGCAAGGCCCTGGCCGCCGTCTGCAGGCGCCTCGGCATCCGCACCGAAGCCTTACCAACCGCAGACAGTGAAGTGCTGCGCCTGGGCCGGAACCTAACCACCGGCAAAGAGTGCATCCCCATGATCATCATCATAGGCGCCCTGGCCAGGTACCTGAAGTACCGGAAGCCGGAAGACAGGCGGGAGAAGCTCATGATTCTGGTTCCCAGGGGGGCGGGCTACTGCAGGCTGGGCCAGTACCATGTCTACATAAACCAATTCATTAAAGATAGCCGGCTGAACGATGTGGCGGTGCTTCACCTGGACACCAAGGAACAGTTTGCCGGACTGGGGCCGGCCTTTTCTCACAACGCCTGGAAGGCCATTGTAATAATCGATATCGTGGATGATATCGAATGTTCTATCCGCGCCCTGGCAGTGAATCCGCAGGAAGGACTTAAGATTTTTAAGGAGGAATGCGCTAAAATCCAGGACTGCCTGGATGGCAGCTCGCGAAAAAACCTCTACAAGCAGCTCCGGGAAACGGCTCTGCGCTTCAAAGAAATTCCTCTAAGACAGCCTTACGAAGAGACGGCCAGGATCTCCCTGACCGGGGAGTTCTTTGTCAAGAAGGACCCCTTCTCCAGCCTGGGTCTTGCCCGGCAACTTTCAGAAAGGGGTTTCCTGGTAAAGATAGATCCCATTTCGGAATGGATGTACTATATGAATTTTCTGATCAAAGAGGGGATGATTCAACCGGACTACACCCTCTTTTCCTTTCTTGAATCTTTCATAACCAATAAAACGATGCGTTATGTTGAGAAAAAGATCAAAAGAATCTTCTCAATCTGCGGCCTGTTTGACCCGGAGCTGATCGATGTTCCCGATCTCATCCGCCATGCGGAATACGTTCTTCCCAAGGAATTTCCCGGAGAGCCCGGGCTCATCGTCGGCCTGACCATGCGGGACGCTCTAAGCAAGTACTGCGGGATCGTCAATGTGGGCCCCTTCGGGTGCATGCAGATAAGGTTTGCTGATTCCCTGCTTACGCCCCAGGCAAACATGAAAGGAAAAAGCGAAGCCTTAAAGCGGATCGGTAAAGATCCCCGGGTCCCCGGCTTCTCGGAAAATGACAGCATCCCCTATCTCTTTGTGGAATCGGACGGCAATCCCTATCCCCAGCTACTGGTAGCCAGGTTTGAAAGCTTCTGCCTGCAGGCCGCCCGGGCAGGCGAAAAGCAGGGTAAGAGAGTGGCGCCCACCGCTAACCGGGGCGGTGCCGGAGAGACCCCACACCTAACGCCAGGCAAACCAGGCAAGAAAGCGGCGCCGGTTGCCGTAAACTAAGGCCGTGACCGGCTCAGGTCCGGCTGCCTGCCCTGGATCTCGTACCCTTAAAGGCGAGCAGGGCCGGCAGAATGATAAGAGCCCCTAAAGTGGTGGTAAAAATAGCCAGAGACACCAGCAGGCCGAAATAGACGACCGGCTTGAAACTAGAAAAGGTAAGCACCAGCAGACCGGCGATGAGAGCAGAGGAAGTAACCAGGATCGGCCTTCCTGAGAACTTTAAGGTCTGGGCCAAAATCTTTTCCATGCCGTTCTGATAAAACCTCTCCTGCCTGCGATACTGGATGAGGAGATGAATCGAGTCATCCACGCCTACGCCTATGGCAATGCAGGAAACCATGACCGTCACCACATCCAGGGGAATATTAAAAGCGGACATAACGATGAAGTTGAGCATGATCCCGGTTGCCATGGGTACCAGGGCCAGAAGGCCGAATTCCACGGCCCGGAAAGCGACCGCCACCACCCCGAAAATGAGCAAGAAAGAGACCAGGGCCGACAGGACCAGGTCCCGGGTGAGGGTATCGGACACGGTCAGCATGGCAAAGGTCGGTCCCCATATTTCCGGGTTCGTTTCCGGGTCCAGGGACTCATCCATTTCGCTTTCAATCCAGCGGACCAGCCTTTTTAAATTGTCCTCGAAAGTGAACGTCTGCCTCTTGCTGTCGTAGACCCGCAGGTTTATGGTAAGCCGGGAAAAATCCTCGTTAACGAACATCCCCGCTGTAGAGCTTCCTCTGCCCGTAGAAGAAAGCAGCTTCAAATACCTGGCCATGAGCAGGATCATCGCCTTCCGGGAAGGGACCTCATAGGTTCCCTTCATGGTTTCATTCATTGCCTTGAGATAGGAGGTAAATGAGGAGAGGTAGGAAATATCGGGGTTGTTTTTTAGATTTTCTTCAAACTGGGAGACTCGCTCAAGGACTTCTCTATTGAGAAAATAATTTTTTTCATTCCCGGGGGCTGTTAAGCTAATATAAACATAGATAAAGGTGCCGAACTTTTTAGCGATAAAGAGATTGTCTTCCACGGCCTTTTCTTTTCTCCTGAAGAAGGAGGTGTAGTCGGTCTCGAACCTCAGATGCTGCAGGGAAATGACAAACAAACCGGCCACAATGATAAGAAAGACGACAACGATAAAACGCCAGCCTATCACTCTCCGCCCCAGGCCCGTCATGAATCTGGCCAGAAATCCCTTCAGAACCCTGACTTGCTGCCGTCCTGTCGGAGGTGAGAGCTTCGAGAGCACGGCCGGTAAAAAGAACAGGGAAAGAACGGCGCAGAATAAAATGCCAAGGCCGGTGGCGATCCCGAATTCCCTCATGCGCGGAATAGTCGCCGAGATGAGGCTGCCGAAACCGATGGCCGTAGTGAGGGCCGCCGCGGAAATTGTTTTATTGATATGGACCATGGCCGCGGCAATCCAACTGTTGTCCGTCGCAGAAATGTCGGCTTCCCGGTAATACTGGTTTAAAACGTGGATGCTGTAAGAGCTTCCCAGGGTGAGAACCAGGGGAGGAGTCATTATGCTGAGGAAGGTCAGTCTGAAACCAAAAAGGCTCATTACCCCGATCGTCCAGACGGTGCCCAGGACAACAACAATGAGGGGCAGAATAACGGCCCTCTTCTTTCTGAAGCCGAAATAAAAAATCACCAGGATTATAACCAGGGCCAGGATGATGAACCTGGGCGTGTCCTTGACCAGGTAGCGCTTAGCCACGTGCTCAAAGAGCATCAGGCTGCTAATATGAGGAGTGAAATAGGCCTCCAGGTCGGACACGATCAGGTTGACCGAGGAAAGCATCTCCGTATAATCTTCGATTTCATCGATGAAGAACAGCGCGCCCAGGGTGGTAAGGTCCCCGGAGATCACCAGGTTTCTGGCGTGCAGATCGCTTAATATTCGCTGTTTGAAAGAGGCGAGCTCATGCTCCGTGGTAGGAGCGCGGCCGGCGGGCGCCATGGAAACAAGCTCAAGCTTTTGGCCCTGTTTCTGAAAGGTTACCAGGTTAAAAGGATTAATGCTCTTCCGCACATGGGCAAGCTTCTCGATCCTTCCAATCGCCCGGTCAAAGGCCTCAAGCTTTTCCAAAGAGAAAAGCTCTTCGGACTCCACTGCAATCATGAGATATTCGCTTTGAGTCTCCGGGCTGCCGTATTTTTCTATGAGCTCGGTTACCTTTGTTCCTTCAGGTATCAGGTCCTTTACCTCGGGGTCGAACTCGATATTCAGGGCGAAAGCGCCCAGGAGCAAAGAGATCAGCCCCGCGGCCAGGATCACAGCCAGGGAGTGCTTTTGGGTAAAAGTGATCAGCCGGAATATCAAGGATTTATCCATCGATTTATACTACCGTAAATTACCATAAATGCGGCTGAATAGCCAACATTTCGAATATTTTTGTTCGCCGCGGGGCAAGCTCCATTTTCGATTTGTCTGTAATATAATGCATTACAAGGTAACCCAGCTTTGTCTGCATCCGACAAAACTCTAAATCCTGATTTGAGACTATTCTTACAGGCTGGACTGTGAGTTTTAATTGGAAAAGGAAGCGCTCAAAGGGAAATGGACGGTAAAACAGGTCTTTTTGACCCCTTTGCTGGACAATGCAATAAGACCGCCATGTTCCTCTACGATATTCTTACAGATGGATAGCCCTAAACCGGTATTTTTCTTATTGACCTTAGTACTGAAAAAGGGATTGAAAATTTTATCGTGGATATTCTCCGGGATTCCGTAGCCATTATCGATTATGTTTACCTCGGCATAGTCCTTATTTTTAAGAAGCTCCACTTTGATAAGACCACCATTCAGAACAGCTTCGATACTGTTATTGATCAGATTGATCAAGAGCTGTTTGAGCCTGTTTTCATCTTAAGGAGCTCCATGTAATTCTGGATGATGAAAAGGGGATTATTAATCTCATGGGCCACACCGACAGCCACTTCGGCCACAGAAGCCATTTTCTCACTATCGACCAGGTAATCTCGTATATACCGATCCATGGATATATCCTGAACCAAAACGGTTGTGCCTAAAAAGGCATAGTCTTCATCCTTTAAAGGGAAGATGTCCACTCTAATTAGATCATTATCCCCAAATGACACCTCCCCCAGAGTACGTTCTTCTCACGAGCGAACAGATTTTAGTATCTCGTCAATCTGCATGCACTCAAGTTCCTTAAGAATCGATGTAAATAATTGGTTATAGATACTTCCCTGTTTGAAATTCAGAATCTCGGTGGCCGCGTAATTAATGAGCTGTATGGTTTCTTTCGATTCTGTTTAAGCTCTTCCTGACCCAGGGCATAGGAATAAGTCAGCTGGTATAACCTGAACTTATCCAAATTTTTAACTTCCTCAGTACCTCTACGATATCCGTCCTTGAGGATTGTAACCCGATCTGCGAGCTCGAAGATCTCATCCATAAAGTTAACTGGTCGAACAGGTTCCGGCTTAGTCGCAGCATTTGCCGGTGGTTAAGTGTTCGATACCAGGTACGAATCATCTGGCCTGTGAACATATTCTCTACTGCATTCAAGGAAGGAATAATATTTAACTCCATCGTTTTTGGCCAGAGCTTCTATAATGATTTCTCTGGCAACGTTATAACATCGATCATTGAGGTCATCAGCTCTTTGTTCGAAAATAAACTGTCGATATTGAAGCGGGATATCTGCCATATTGACAGTGGTCCCTTCCGTGAAGATCACGGCCCGTTCGATAAAATTCTTAAGTTCGCGTACATTACCGGGCCAATCATGGCGAAGAAGGGCGGAACGGACTTCATCAGAAAGCTGAATGACCTCTTTTTCATAAAATGTTTGCTCAGCAGCAGGATATCTTCTTTCCGTTCCCTTAATGGTGGAAGATGGAGATTGATCACCGATAGCCTGTAATACAGATCTTCCCTAAACATTCCACTGCAGATCATTTCCTGTGGATCCTTATTTGTGGCAGCGATAATCCGGAAATCGCTTTTGATAGATTTTAAGCCGCCGATTCGTGTAAACTGCTTTTCCTGGAGAATCCGCAGCATTTTGGCCTGTGTTTTTAGACTCATATCCCCGATTTCATCCAGAAAAACTGTGCCTCCCTGGACAAGTTCAAACTTCCCCAGCTTAAGTTCTCTGGCATCGGTAAAGGCGCCCTTTTCGTGCCCGAACAGCTCGCTCTCAATTAGCCCTTCAGGAATCGCGGCACAATCGATCTTAATGTAAGGCTTATGCCGGCGATCGCTAAAGTAATGCAGATTGTCGGCAATTAATTCTTTACCGGTTCCACTTTCACCTGTAATGATGACTGCAGCTCCGGTTGGTGCGGCCTTCTTCGCTAACGCCAGCAAATGCTTCATTTCTGAATTTTCGGTGATGATCGTGGTCGAAGGATTAATATTCTGTCTGGTTTGGATAGAGCGGGAGAGCTTTTCGATCTCGCTGAACAAATCCGGCATATTAATAGGTTTTGTGTGCAGATTGATAGCACCATACTTCATTGCCTTTACGGCATTCTCTACCGTGGCATGCCCGGAGATCACAATAATCGGTATCGAATTTATCTCCTCTTTAATTATCTTTAACAGTTCGATAACGCCTAAGGTGGGCATCTTTATGTCGGTTATAATGAGATTCACACGATTGGTTTTGAGAACATCTATGAAAGTAAATATTTACACTTGATTCATAGTCTTAAATAAGGTAAAGATAATTTCATGAATACTAATATGATGGAGGAAGTTGCTACCGTGAAAGAGACAGGCAAGAGGCCGGTAGAGCCAGTTCCAGTCCGGAGGAAGAGCATCTTTTATCATTTTATGCATGCTCGTGAAACCGGCGTTTTCGTTGCGCTAATTCTTCTATCTTTGGTCATGAGTTTTGCCAGCCCTTATTTTTTAAAGACTCAAAATATATTCAATATACTGCGTAATATGTCCACCATTGGGATCATGGCTATAGGAATGACTATGATCATCATCACCGCTGGGATCGACCTATCGGTTGGCTCGCTTCTCGCAGTTGCTGCAATGTTGACCGCCCGTCTGATGTATCAGAATGTACCTCCATGGCTGGCCGTTATTTTCGGCTTCGGTCTGGGCCTTTTACTGGGCACCATAAATGGCCTGATTGTTACAAAAATCAATATAAATCCCTTTATTACGACTTTAGGTATGCTCAGTGTGGCTCGTGGCCTGACCTTTCTGCTGTCTACAGGGGTCAAGGGAACGGTGACAAGCAACATCCCGATGCGAAGCGCAGCGGTCAATTTCTTAGGCGCCGGCTATATCGGGCCGATCCCTTTTCCGGTTATTGAAATGGCTATATTGGTGATAATTTTCAGCCTGTTCCTTAAACACACGGTATTAGGACGGCAGATCTATGCCGTTGGCAGCAATCTGGAAGCGGCTCGTCTGTCTGGGGTCAATGTTGATCGGGTTAGGATCTTTGTATACACCATCACAGGTGGATTTTGTGCACTATCCGGCCTGATCATAGCAGGACTGCTCTCTACCGCGGCCACCAATTATGGAGAAGGCGACAACTTGAATGTAATTGCCGCCGTGGTCATTGGGGGCGCCAGTTTGATGGGTGGTGAAGGGACTATAATGGGAGCAATCATCGGTGCGGCTATCATGGCTATTTTGCGTAATGCCTTCGTCTTGCTCCATTTTCCGATCTATATGCAAACCATCGTTATCGGCGTAGTTATTATTCTGTCTGTGTCGATCGATCAATTACGCAAACATACGAGAGGTTAATTTTTTAATAAATGAACGATAAAGATTTGGATAAAGCCGGATCGTCGATCCGGAAAACAATTTATAAGGAGGTCTTTGATGAAAAGATTCAAGAGTATGGTAGCTTTTTTACTGCTACTGGGTTTGCTCTTACCGGCTCTTACCTTATGGGCCGGAGGCGCCCGGGAGGCTAAAAAGCAACTAACTCCCGGACCAGCCTTCGACAGCGCAACTTCGATGTCGGACGAAGGCAAGGTAAAGCCGATTAAGAAATCGGATAAGCCCTTGCGTATTGCTGTACTGGGACTGGAAAACAATCCTTTCTGGATTCCGGTTAAAGAAGGCACCATGAAAGCGGCCGAGGAGCTGAAACCCTACAATTGTACGGTGGAGTGGATCGTACCGGGGGGACAGCACACTACGGATGTCTTTGGACATGCGCTTGAGTCAGCAGTGGTTCAGGAGTACGATGCTATCGCTACTATTGCCGGAGAAGCAGGAATTGTGCCGTTCATCAACAAAGCCTGGGAAGCGGGAATCGCTGTAGCGACCTTCAACTCCGAAACCGAGGCCGAGAATAAGAGGCTGTTCTTCGTGGGCGCCGATCTGTACCTGCAGGGTCAAACGGTCGGCGAAAAGATGGTCGAAGCTCTTGGTGGCCAGGGTGAAGTAGCCGTAATTACCGGCCTGTTTGCCGTCGAAGCGCATGAGTTGCGCCGAAAAGGATTTCTGGACTATATCGAGAAGAACTCCGACATCGAAATCGTTGGTCAGGTTGAAAACCTGGACAAGGCGGATACAGCCTATTCACAAGCCCAGGATTTCATGAACGCGCATCCCAATTTGGCCGCTATTTATGTAACGGCCGGCGGACCATTTGGTGCAGCAGCAGCGGTGGAAGATGCCGGCATGGCCGGAAAGATCAAGATCATTTGCTATGATTTTGTCGATGAGACGATTGAATTCATTCGCAAGGGAGTGATTACCGGTACGATAGGACAGAACCCCTTCGCACAGGGTCATGACCCGGCCATCCGTCTGTTCAATTATCTTGTGTCTGGTAAAGTACCACCCGCGGCCAGACTTGTTACCCGGGCGGATTTTGTCACCAAGGAAAATCTAGCTCAGTTCGGTTTTTAAGCGGCGGCTTCAAGCCATCAGTTTTTTTCCACTGGACTTAGCCGCCTGATCCAAAGGGAGCTGTGTGAATCACACAGCTCCCCATTACATAACATGAGATTACTATGCAGAAGAATGAATTGATTATCAAGGCAGAGGGTATTTCGAAACATTTCGGAGGAATCAAAGCTCTGGACAATGTTCGTCTGGAGATTCGTAAGGGCGAAGTTCATGCGGTGGTGGGGGAGAACGGCGCCGGGAAATCTACCCTCATGAATATATTCGGAGGAATCGTCAAGCGGGATCAGGGATCTGTCCTTTACAAAGGCAGAGAAGTCAATTTTGAGGAGCCGATCGAATCCATCTCTGCCGGAATTGGAATTATACATCAAGAATTGGCCATGCTGCCGGACCTGAATGTTATAGAGAATGTGTTTATGGGCCGGATGAATTCTCGACTTGGTTGCGTTTTGTGGAAGGAGATGGAGCAGAAAACTTCCGAGCTGTTGGGCGAGGTGGGGTTGGAAATAAACCCCTATACACTGGTCAATGATTTAAGTATCTCCCAGCGGCAGCTAGTTGAGATTGCGAAAGCCCTCTCCCTGGAAACCAGCTTAATAATCATGGATGAGCCGAACTCTTCATTAACAGAAGTAGAGACCGAGCGTTTGTTTCAAGTGATTGAAGATCTGAAGAAAAAAGACATTTCGATTATCTATGTTTCTCACAAAATCGAAGAGGTGCTGCACATTTCCGATCGTATTACCGTCCTGCGGGATGGGCATTATATCGGCACGGTTGATAGAGAAAAAACGAGCCTCGAACAGGTCATACGGATGATGGTTGGACGGGAGTTGAAACGAGAAGCGAAACGGAGCAGAGTTCAGGAAGCTGAAACCGTATTGGAGGTTCAAAATCTAACCGGGGAGCGGTTTAAAAAGGTTAACTTCACAGTTCGGAAAGGCGAAATTGTAGGATTTGCCGGATTGGTGGGCGCCGGGCGCAGTGAGGTGGCTCGAGCCATATTCGGAGCGGATTCTTTTATCTCCGGTGAAATACTTCTGGATGGAAAGCCGGTACGATTTTCCTCACCTGCCGAAGCGATAAAGCATGGTCTGGCCATGCTTCCGGAAGACCGCAAAAAACTTTCATTGTTCATAGAGCTGTCGATTCATTTAAACATGTCGTTGGTCGAGCTGGCCAATTTTAGTACAGCCGGGATTATCAACCAGAGCAAGGTCGACTGCGAAATGAATAGCTTTATAGATATATTAGATATCAAGCTGGGCTCTTTGGATGCTCCGGTCTCGAGCCTGAGCGGGGGCAATCAGCAAAAAATCGTCCTAAGCCGCTGGCTGGCCACCAATCCCCGCCTGTTGATTCTGGATGAGCCCACTCACGGAATTGACGTCGGCGCCAAGGCAGAGATCTACAAACTGATGCGCTCACTTACTCAGAAAGGCATCAGCATTATCCTGATCTCCTCGGAGCTTCCGGAAATCATGTCCATGGCGGATCGGGTGGTAGTGATGCGTGAGGGCAGCGTAACCGGGATTATGGATCATGAGGAAATGAGCGAAGATGCGATCATGGGCTGTGCAACTTATAATGTGCAGCAATCGGAGGATTGGCTGGATCAATAATCAACAAATAGGGAGAATAGCATGAATTCCAAACAGAGGGTGTTGAACAGTCTAAATCATAAGGCGCCGGAGCGGGTCCCGGTTGATTTCGACTCCACCGCCGTTACCGGAATGCATGTCACCTGTGTGGCGGCCCTGCGTGATTACTATGGACTTGAAAAAAAGCCTGTAAAGATCCATGAACCTTACCAGATGCTTGGCATGCTGGAGGATGACCTGCTGGAAGTCATCGGTGTAGACACGGCGGCTGTGTATCCGCGCAACACCTTTTTCGGATTTCCCAATGAGAATTGGAAGGAATGGAAACTGGACAGCGGTTTAGAGGTTCTGGTTCCGGAGAAATTCACTACCACTGTCGATGAAGAGAGCAATACCTTCATATATCCTGAGGGCGATACCAGCGTGCCACCGAGCGGGAAAATGCCCAGGGATGGATACTATTTTGACTCCATCATACGACAGGAGCCCATTGATGATGATCATTTGAATCCAGAAGACAATTTAGAGGAATTTCAGCCCCTCAGCGATGAGGATTTGGCCTACTTTGTGAGAGAAACCGACAGAGCCTCGCGGACCGGCAGGGCTGTGGTCGCCACCTTCGGGGGAACCGGTTTGGGGGACATCGCCCTGGTGCCCGCCCCTTTTTTAAGGCGCCCCCGGGGAATTCGCGATATCGAAGAATGGTACATCTCCACAGTTACCCGGCAGGACTATCTACACCAGATATTTGAAAAGCAGACGGAGATCGCCGTTAAAAATCTAGAAAAACTAAACAGTCGGATAGGGCAACTGGTGGATGTCGTTTTTACCTGCGGCACCGATTTTGGCACCCAAACCGGCACCTTCTGCTCGGAACAGACCCTTAGGACACTGTATCTGCCGTATTATAAGAAGCTTAACGACTGGATCCACACCCATACTGGTTGGAAGGTTTTTAAGCACTGCTGCGGTGCAGTAAAAGACTTCATTCCGGCCTTCATCGAAGCAGGTTTTGATATTCTGAACCCGGTTCAGTGTTCGGCTGCGGGTATGGAAGCGGAAGAGCTCAAAGCGAAGTTTGGGGATAGGATTGTTTTCTGGGGCGGGGGTGTGGATACGCAAAAGACCCTGCCTTTTGGAACACCTGGGGAGGTACGGGAGCAGGTTGTGCGAAGGTGTGAAATCTTTAGTCAAGACGGAGGTTTCATCTTTAACGCTATTCATAATGTTCAGGCCAACACCCCCGTGGAAAACATCGCCGCCATGATTAAGGCCGTGCATGAGTTTAATTAAAAGGAGTCTCCCAATGGAAGCACGTAAATTATCCATGCCCTTTTGGTGTGTTGAGAATCCTGTAGGCGATCCCTTTGGGACGGCCGTGATGGACCGGGTAACCTCCCTGGAGGTCTGCGAACTTCTCTGCGCGGCCAGAGAGGAAGGCTTGATCGAATACACCTCCAGCCACGATAACAACCTGGTTCCCTGGGACCCGGACAATCCCAGGGACGACCTGGATCCGAACAGTGATACGTCGAAGACCCTCCGGAAGATCAAAGAGAGGATGGATCAGGCTAATCTACCGATGATCATGATGACCTGTGACCTTCACAGCAACCCGGTTTTCCGTAACGGCGGAATAACCAACCCGAACCCGGAAATACGGGCACTGGCCGCTCAGAAGGTGATGCGCACGATCCGCCATAGCTAATTTCTTCGTAGCGGAATACCTGACCTACTGGGTCGCTCGGGATGGCTTCGAGACCCAGTTCGCCCTTCCCTGGGAGCGGAGTTATCGCTACCTCGTGGAAGGCCTGAACCTCGCCCGGCACTACATCCGAGACAGCGGCTTCTCGATAAAAGGCGGCACCATCGAGAGCAAGCCCAATGAGCCGAGAGGGGAGATGCTCTTGCCTACCACCGGGCATGCCCTGGGGCTCATAGATTCTCTGGAAGACCCGGATTTCTGGGGTGTGAACCCCGAAATCCTGCAACATGAGGGTATGATCAATCTCTCGCCCTTTGTCGCCCTGGCCCTGGCTGCCCATCGGGGCAAGCTATTCTTCGTGCATCTGGGCAACCAGAAACCCGGGCAGTTCGACAATGACAATCCTACCATGATCGGGATGAGCGGCATCAAGGAGCTCATCGGAGCGCTCTGGCTGCTAAACCGGATCGGGTGGAAGGGTCACTTCGAATTCGATAACCACATCCTGCGCACGGATACCGCGCCGGGGAAGGAAAACAGCCGGCGGATCAGGATGCAGTTCATCCGATACAATGTGGAAAATTTCCGACTGGCGGAGCGTAAAGCCGGCGAGATAGGAGAAGAGCCGGAAATTCGAAGATTTCAGGAAAAACTATGGGAGAGAGCTACAGAGCTGGAACAGTTACTCAGCCGTGGTGACTGGAAGGCGGTTTTAGAAAAAAAGCTGAATTACGACCGGATCAACACCGAAGCGGTTGAAATCATGCGTTTAGATACGCTGGTTAACCGCAAGATTCTCGGGGTGGAGTAGCTGAACTACACAGGAGGAACAGCTTTACGTCTCATCTTTTAACTGTACTCCAGCTTCCTGCCTTTCAACTCTTCACCTGGGTCGTTGATCTCGATCTTGAATTGCCAGCCAAATTCATCCCATGTCACTGCCTTCCCAGCACCTCGCCTGTTATTTTTAGCTTTCCTCCGGCATCTCGATTCCGAAATGCCTCTTAAATCACTTCTGGCAGAGCTCGTATCTGTAGTCGGTAGAGATAACGGACTTCGCCCTATTCTTGGGATCACGGTTGTAGCACTGCGCATGTAGCCAGGTTGAGCAACTCCCAATCGAATATTTTCCACGCTCCGGTTAACCGGCCGTACTAAAAGGCAGTTGGAAGTAGAAGCGCGGGCGCATTGCATTCACCTTGAGTTCCTTTAATGCCCTTCCGGATCCTCACCCTCAGCCCCCCCCTCGAGAGACCAACAGCGGAAGGCCGGCCTCTCGCTCTCCCTCTTCGCTTCTGCAAAAGACCTCCATGTCTTTTCCAGAAGCGAATTATTTACCGATAGTCCATTGCTGTTATCGTTAATTAAGCATCAGATTCCCGCAAAGATATATCCAAGGGGCTGTGAACGTTGATACCCCGTCTCTGCATCACATGGGTATAGATCATCGTCATTTTTACATCTTTATGCCCCAGAAGATTCTGTACCATACGAATATCGGTTCCCAATTCCAGACGATGGGTGGCAAAGCAATGCTGTTTATGCCGAAGAGTATGTCTCGATGCGTTTTTTGAGATTCCGTTTTTATGCTATTACCTTTAAAATCTTGCGCGTTCAGCGCAAGAAATAATCAAGTCCAGCGCCCCAATATATTCTGGTGGACTTTTGCTTTTAGAACTTCGGTTGCGGATAAAATCAGCGCTGGGTAGTGCTGCGCTGGGTAGTGCTGTCTTAAACCGGCGCTGCGGTGTTGATGGGTAGAGGGGGAATAACCAGAACCATCTCCACTCTATCCCTGCATCTGGATATTTTCTTTCAAGTTCAGTTGGAGGCGGTACTCCTGCAACAAAATTTCTTCGATCATCATCATATAAAACTCTCACAGGTTTAAGGTGATTTTTCAATTCAGGATGTAGAGAAGATGGCAGAAGAGTAACACGGTCTTTGTCTGCCTTACCGGATCTGAAGGTAAGCAGTGATTCCTTAAAATTGAGATCTTTAATTCGAAGGCTAAGGCATTCATTCAAACGCAAACCTCCCCCGTAAATCAGCCGTGATATCAGCCTGAAAGGATCCTGCAGTTTCTGAAATATTTGTACAATTTCATCCTGATCGAGAACTACAGGCAGTCGTTTCCTGACACAGGTGACTTTACCGGATGAACTGTCACTGCCTTTGACCTCGGCGAAGCAGCTCAAAAGTTTGTTATGTTGCCTAAGAATATGGAGAAAATTTGATTAATCCAATAAAGTTACACGGAAAATGGAAAATAGGAATCGCTCTAGATAAGCATATAAAAAGCAGCGAGTTTCTTGGTTATGATGAGTATGGAAATCCCAATTTTCATACTGAAAGAACTGAATTGGGAGAATTATTGTTTCAAATTAAATACAGAAATGATACTTCAAAAATCACAGTAGTATGTGAAATTTTAAGTAACTTCATCAAAGATCACATTTTGAAATCAAACTCTATAGATTGTATTGCCAGTATACCATCATCAAAAAAAAGAGCTCTACAACCAGTAGAAGAAATTGCAAGCCGGGTGGGAAAAAGACTTAATATTTTATATTGTAAAGATTTATTTATTAAAAACAAGCAAACGACTCAGTTAAAGGACCTAACTTATGATGAAAAAAGAAAAGAACTAGCTGATGCAATAGTATTTAATTCGCAGTATACTATGTATAGAAATATTTTATTGATTGACGATCTTTATGCTAGCGGAACTACTGCAGGAGCTTGTGTAAAGTCTATTTTGAAATAAAATAAGGATATTAATGTCTTCTTTATTGCGATGACGAAGACTAAGAATTGAAATGATTAAGATATTTTTGGCTGGACCAATCAAAATTAGAACCCTTGACGAACAAATACGACAGCGAATTGATAAAATAATCGAACAGAATTTCGAAATTCTAGTTGGGGATGCTAATGGCGTGGACAAAAGCATTCAAGAATATCTTTATTCAAAACGCTACCAAAAAGTACGAGTTTATTGTGTAAACGAACCTAGGAATAATCTTGGGCATTGGGAAATTAAACAAATACTTAATAATGAAAAAAGAGGATTTAAAGTTTATACGTTGAAAGATAAAGAAATGACGAAGGATGCAGATTATGGATTTATGATATGGAATTGTAAAAGCAAAGGTACACTTAATAATATCATAAATCTTATAGAGCAGAACAAAAAGACAAGAGTATATATCAAGAATAAAAAGAAAATAGTGAACATTACTTCATTAGATGGTTTATATAGTTTAATTAAAGAATGTGACCCCACAGAAATTGATAAAACACTCAATGAACTTGATTTCCATAAAAGAATAGAAAATATTGAACAAAATTCATTGGTATTTTAAAGGACAACATAACATGTCTTTTGGAGCGGACGCCTT